>NZ_ABHJ01000045.1:0-4371 GCF_000171895.1 Hydrogenivirga sp. 128-5-R1-1 | reverse complement strand
AACTGGACAGATATAATGTCCGTAGAAGGACAGCCTGTTGATAAAAGAGAAATCACAAACCCACGCCCAGGCCACGCAGACCTTATTGGCGGTATAAAATACGGTTTTGAAAACCTGAGAAATGTACTGGAAAGAGCTTCAGCAAGGGAAACAACCACAAGAGTAGCAGTGGGAGCAGTCTGCAAACAGCTTTTAGAAGATATTGGAATAAAAATAGGAAGTTATGTTGTTTCAATAGGCAGTCTTTCAATAAGAAATAAAATTCAAGATATGCCCCTTGAAGAAAGGGCAAAAATAGCAGAAACCTCAGAGGTAAGAATCCCTATCCCTGAAGAAGATGAAAAATTTAAACAGTTAATAGATGAGGCAAAAAAAGAAGGTGAAAGTTTAGGTGGTATATTTGAGGTTTTTGCAACTGGCGTTCCTGCTGGGCTTGGCTCTTATGTTCAATGGGATAGAAGACTTGATGGTAAAATAGCACAGGCTATGATGAGTATACAGGCAATGAAAGCAGTAGAAATAGGAGAAGGATTTTCACTTTCTGAAAAACTTGGCTCTCAGGCTCACGATGAGATATTCTGGGATAAAGAAAAGGGTTTTTACCACAGAACGAACAGGGCTGGCGGTCTTGAAGGCGGCATGACAAACGGAGAGCCTATTTTAGTTAGAGTAGGTATGAAACCAATTCCAACGTTAATGAGAAAAAAATCACTTCAATCTGTAAATATAAAAACAAAAGAGCCTTTTGATGCAGCAAAAGAAAGATCAGATGTTACAGCTGTTCCTGCTGCTGCTGTTGTTGGAGAGGCAATGCTTGCCATAGTCCTGGCTGGTGCAGTACTTGAAAAATTTGGAAATGACAACTGGATAGAAATAAAGGAAAGAATAAAAGAATACAAAGAGTCTGTAAAAAACTATCCTCAATAATTCTTTACCACCGCCAAATTTTTTTGCTATAATATTTGGAGTTTTTTGTTAATAAAAGAAATGGAGGAAACATTGGAAGGACTATACACCAACCATATAACAATGGCTATAATTGAAATGATTGTGGTTTTTGCAATATTCGCAATATTTGCAAGACAGCCAAAGTTAGTTCCATCCAGAGTTCAAAATATATTTGAAGCTTATATTGACTTTACTAAAAATATGATTGAAGAGAATATGGGAAAAAAGGGAATGAAATACTTCCCTTTATAGCAGGTATTGGTCTATTTGTATTTTTTGGAAACCTTCTTGGGATGATACCAGGATTTGAATCTCCTACTGCAAACATAAATACAACTTTAGCACTTGCTTTACTGTATTCTTTTATATAACTTTGAAGGTATAAGAGAACAGGGATTTGTAAAATACTTTAAACATTTCTTTGGTCCTATAAAATGGATGGCTCCACTATTTTTTGTACTTGAAATTATTTCCCATATAAGCAGACCTATTACACTTGCTCTCCGTCTGTTTGCGAATATGACAGGTGGTGAAATTTTAACAGTAGTTTTAATATTCCTTGTTCCGCTATTAGTTCCGCTTCCAATTATGTTTATACACTTTTTCCAGGTATTCTTACAAACTTACGTATTTATGATATTAACAACAGTTTACATAGCAACTGCAATTATACATTCTGAGCATTAATAAGGAGCAGGTAATGGTAAAAATACAAAAAATTCTTGTAAATATTGACCTGACAACAAGTGCAGTAAAGGCTGTTGAATGGGGAAAGACGCTGGCAAGCCTTTCAAATGCAGAGTTGATACTGTTTTATGATATGGAAGAAGTAAAATCTGTAGGAGATTACGCAAACTTATTTGCTTTTCCTGTGGAAGTAGATTTAGAAGAAAAAACAAAAGAAAAAGTAAAAAAAGCCTTAGAAAGATACCTGAAAGATTTTGAAGGAAAGTTTAAATATGAGTTTTTCTGCTGTGGAAAAGATAATCTATCTAAATACATACAGGAAAATAATGTTGATTTGGCTATATTAAGTGAAAAGTATATGTCTGCCGTATCAAAAATAAGCTGTCCTGTACTTATAACGAAATAAAATATTTTAAGGAGGTTTTATTTAATGAGAAAACTTACAGCTTTCATGCTCTTATTGCTTGCTGCAGGAGCTTACACAGGAGCTTTTGCTGATATTGGAAGCGCAGATGCAGACAAAATAGCAAAAGCTATCTTTTACGGAGCTCTTGCAATAGGTGCTGGTGTTGCTATCGGTGCAGCTGCTGGCGGTGGTGGTGCTGGTCTTGGTTCTGCAGTTCAGGGTGTTATAGAAGGAATGGCAAGAAACCCTAACATGGGACCAAAGCTTTTAACTACTATGTTCATTGGTATGGCTCTTATTGAAACATTCGTTCTCTACGGTTTCTTAATTGCTATTATATTCCTTTTCACTGGAATTTACGACGGTTCAGCAGGATTTTCAAGAGGATAATCTAAAAGTTTTTATGATATAATTATTATTCTTAATGGAGCGTATCATAAGATACGCTCTTTTTATTTTAACAAAGTAATTTGGAGGTCTTAAATGCCTGAGAAAGTGAAAAACCATTTATCTAATAAAAAAAGAAAAAGAACATCTGGATTTTTGGCAAGAAAAAGAACTAAATCTGGAAGAAAAATTTTAGCAAGAAGAAGAAGAAAAGGTAGAAAAAGATTGGCAGCTTAATAACTATAAAATCTCATAAAGAGATAAGAGAAACACTGTCTAAAGGTAAAAAATTAGAAACGTTTCACTTAATTTTTTTTGTTAAAAAAAACAATCTGGGGAAACCCAGATTTGCATTTATTATTTCTAAGAGATTTTCAAAAAAGGCAGTTCAAAGGAATAGGGTAAAGAGGATTATCAAGGAAGCTCTTAGGTTAAATTTTCATAAACTAAAAGATTTAAGTTATGATATAGTTGTTATACCAAAAAAACATCTGATAAATAAAAAAATGCAAGATTTGATAAAGGATATATTAAACTTTCAAGAAACTTTAAGAGAATTAAATGAAAAAAGTAATAATATTATTAATTAAGCTGTATCAGAAGGCTTTTTCGCCAATTTTAGGAAATTCTTGCAGATACTATCCAAGTTGCTCAAACTACTCAATACAGGCAATAGAAAAATATGGTGTTTTAAAAGGAAGTTTAAAATCAGTATGGAGAATATTAAGATGCAATCCATTTTCAAAAGGTGGAATAGACAAACCTTAAAGGAGAAGGTGTGAATGTTTAACAACAACGACGACATGCAAAAAAGAATACTCTTATTTTTTGTTATAGTATCTGTACTTCTAATAGGATACACAGTAATAAATCAAATCATAAACCCTCTTCCAGAAAAACAGCAAACAGAAAAACAACCTCAGATACAAACTGTTAATAAAACAGTAGAAAAATCTGGGGAAAATACTGCTCAAGAAAAATTTGCTAAAAAAGAGGAAAAGAATATTCATTCAAACATAACATACTCATCTTCTGGAACATATGATTTACTTTTAAATAACTTAAGATTTAAATCAGATAACTTAAAAGATTTTATTGAAATAAAAACAAGCTACGGAGTTGTGAAAATCTCAAAAATTGGAGCAAGAGTTATTTCTGTATATCTAAACCAATATAATACAGATACAATACCAAAGGTTGCAAAGGATAATAAAATTTTCCCAACAGAAATAATAACCACAAATCCTAAAATTACAGCTTTAATAAACTTTTCAGAATATAACTTCAAGCAATCAGGGAACAAGTATATTTTTGAATTAGAAAAAGATAATATTAAAATTAAAAAGATATTCATTCTAAATCCTGATGAAACAATATCTTACAAGCTTGAATATTCTGGTCTTAATAATTTAGGACTTGCTGTTGTAAATGGTATAACTCCAACAGCAGAAAACTCATCTCGCGGACATAGAGGTTCGGTAATAAAAACAGATAAAGAGCTTATAAAAATAAATTCAGATATAAAAACAACTCAAATAGTTAGAGGACATATTATCTGGGCAGGAGAAGAAAATAAATACTTTCTACAGATAATTGCAAATAAAACAGGCTTTACATCTACATACATAATTCCTATAGCAAATGAGACAACTTTAACATTATCTGAAATTAAAGGAAACTTGGAAGGATTTTTCTTTGGAGGACCAAAACTTTATTCACTTCTTGGACAGATAAATGAAAAATACAAAAAAGAATGGAATATAGATTTAGCTTTAAGGAATACTATAGATTTTGGATTCTTTGGAATACTTGGAAAGCCTTTATTCTTAGTTCTTCACTTTATTTACAACTTTATACATAACTGGGCGCTTGCCATCATTATACTTACAGTTTTACTTAGAATAATACTATTTCCTTTAAACCACAAATCTTTAAAAGCCATG
>NZ_ABHJ01000046.1:0-4359 GCF_000171895.1 Hydrogenivirga sp. 128-5-R1-1 | reverse complement strand
TAATAGTAGCAGAAAAATACTTTCCAAACATATCAGAAAAATTAAGAGACCCTAAAGTAAAAATATTCATAGAAGACGGAAATCAGTTTTTAGAAGAGAGAAAAAATTATTATGACGTTATTATTATGGACTCATCTGACCCAATAGGTCCTGCAGAAGTTTTATTTAAAGAAGAGTTTTACAATAAGGTAAAAGGAGCTCTCAGAGAAGGTGGAATTATGGCTGCACAGACAGAGTCTCCTTTCCTTCAGGAAGATTACTTTAAAAATGCTGTAAGAGAAATAAAAAAATCATTTAGAAATGTAGGAGTTTATCTTGGATTTGTTCCTTCCTATCCAGCAGGAATGTGGAGCTACACAATAGCCTCTGATGATGTAGATGTTTGTAAAAATGATGAAAATTACAAAAAATTAAAAGATATAGAAACAAAATACATAAACGAAGAGATTTATAAATCATTATTCACTTTGCCGGAATTTATAAAGCAGATAATAGAGAATGGATAAAAAACAGGAAGATATTGAACTTAAAAAGTTAGAAATTGAAAAAGCTAAACTGTTAGAAGGTTATTTAAGAACATTAGGAATTATACTTTTAACAATAGGTGCTGGAAATGAAAGCTCTAATATTTATAATTGTTAATTATAGGTTTATTAATCTTAATAATAGGCGGTGGATATGTAGCCTGGGACAACATGAAAGACCTTATAAAAAAACTTAACTCTAAATTTTTACATAAAAATTAGTCTAACTCAGCAGTGCTTAATGGAGGCATAAAATGGCAGAGAATTTATCAGTTTTAGTTGAATTTTCAATGTTTCCAACAGATGTTGGAGAAAGTAAAAGTCAGTACGTAAGTAAAATAATAGATATGCTTGATAAAGAAGGGATTAATTATAAATTAACGGCAATGTCAACAATTTTTGAAGTTGACAGCATGGAAAAAGCCACTGAAATTCTGGCAGAAGCCTATAAACAGCTTGAGCCTTATTCAAACAGGGTGTATGCAGTTGCAAAATTTGACATAAGAAAAGGAAAAAAAGATAGATTAACAGGTAAAATAAAATCTGTTGAAGAAAAATTAGGCAGAGAGGTAAAAAAATAATAGATGATTCTTAAGTCCCTTTACTTAGAAAATTTTTTAGCCCATGAAGAAACAAAATTAAATTTTGCGGAAAATGGAATAACAGTACTTATAGGAGACAATGGAGCAGGAAAAAGCTCAATACTTGAAGCTATCCAGTTTGCCCTTTACGGAAGCAGTTCAAAAGGAAACATATCTCAGCTTGTAAAGTGGGGTAGAAAAAAAGCAAAAATAGAGCTTGAATTTATAAAAAACGGTAGTGAATACAAAATAGAAAGAGAAATAGTACTTACAGGAAAATCACACAGTCAAACAGCAGTAGTTTATAAAAAAGAAAAAGGCAATTACAGGCTTTACTATCAAAAAAATATCAATAAAGAGCTTCCTAAAATAACAGGAATAACACAAAAAACATTTTTAAACTCAATACTTGTAAAACAAGGTGAAATAGAAGGACTGTTAGAACTAACTCCTAAAAAAAGGGCTCAGGTTTTTGAAGAGCTTTTAGAGATGAGCCTTTATCAGCTACTTTCTGAAAAATACGGAGAAAAAAGAAGACAGATAGAAAAGGAAATTAATGCCGTACAATCATCTTTGCCGGATGAAAAAGAAATAAAAGAAAAATTAAGCCAGCTAAAAGAAGAAAAAAATTCTTTAGAAGGAAAAATAAAAAAGCTAAAAAGTCAGCAAAAAGAGCTTGAAGAAAAATTGAAAGAAGAAAAGAATAAATTAAACAGTTATCAAAAAGAAAAAGAAGAAAACTTAAAAAAGTTAACAAAGATAAAAACACTGGAAGAAAAAATAAACTTTATAAACAAAGAGATAGCTGAGAAACAGCAAAAATTAAAAGAAATAGAAGAAAAAGAAAAACTACTTCCTGAGCTTGAAAAAAAATATAATCTTTTAAAAGAAAAAGAAAATTTATTAAAACAGCTGTTAGAAGCAAAAAGTTTACAGGAAAGGCTGTCAAACCTGCTTGAAAAAGAAAAAGAGCATGAAAAGAAAAAGCAAATTTATGAGAAATATAAAGAAACAGCTGAAAAATATGAAGAATATAAAGAAAAACTGAAAAAGATTAATGAAAACCTAAATCAGCTCACCAAACTAAAAGGAGAGTTAAACGCTCTAACACAGCAGATAGATAAAACAAAAGAAATATTAAGAGAAACAAAACAAAAAGCTCTTGAAAAAGCAAAGCAGTTAATCCAGCTGAAAACAATTTTTAAAACCCTTGAACTTAATCCTGTTTTAGTTGACACTATGATTAAAGATGAAAATAAGTTATTGGAAGATTATCAAAGCAAAAGAGAAGAACTTTTATCAGAGTACAAATCTCTAAAATCAAAAACAGAGGAACTAAATGAGCAAATTAAGAACATATCAAAATTAGAAGGAAACTGCCCAACATGTGCTCGGCCTCTAAAACAGCATTCAAAAGAGGAAATTATAAAAGATTTAAAGCAAAAAATAACTAAACTACAAAATCAGTTAAAAGATATAGAAAACGAAGGGAAAAAAGTTAAAGAAAAAATAGAGATAGAAAAAAAAGCTGTAAAACTACTTGAAGAATTTAAAAACTGGTACGAAAAGCATAAAGAAGCAAAAAAAGAAAAAGAAGAGCTTCAGGCAAAAATTAGAGTACTACAGTTAAAGTTAAAAGACCTAAACAGTTTAGAAAAAGAAAAGGAAGAAGTGGAAAAGTTTTTAAAAGAAAATGAAAATAGTTATCAGCTATTTTTAGAAAGCAAAAGGTTTTTAAATAGTGTTGATATAGAAAGTATCCAAAAGCAGATAAAAACCATAAAAGAAAAATTAGAAAAAATCCCTGAAAATATTAATCAGTTTCAGCTTGAAGATGAGATAAAACAGCTAAAAGAGTCTGAAAAATTATATGTTGAAACAAAAAAAGAAGTTTCCCAGAAACAGCAAATAGCTTCACAAATAGAAAAATTACAGGCTAATCTGGAAAATTTAGAAAAAGAAACTGAAAAGCTGAGAAACAATATAAAAGATGAAAATCAAATACAAGAAAAAATAAACCGGCAAAATGAAAAAATTGAAAAACTTGAAAAACAGTCAAAAGAAGTTGAAAATAATTTAAATCCTGAAATTTCAAAGTACGGCTATATTCAAGGACAGATAGAAAACCTTGAAAAACAGCTTAATCTCATAGAAGAAAATCTCAAAAAAATAAAAGAAAAAGAAGAAAAGCTGAAAAAATACAGAAAACTTGAGGAAGCACTCGGACCAAAAGGCATACAAAAAGTAATAAGAGATTCCGCCCTTTATCAGCTTCCTATATTAACTGAAAAACTTTTTAAAGCCTTTGGGTTTAACTTTAATCAGGTTAAATTTACTGAAAATTTTGATATATCACTGCAGGTTTTAACTTATGAAAAAACAGATAGATTTATCCCAGTAAGTGCAGTTAGTGGTGGACAAAAGGTAGCTCTTGGGCTTGCTTTAAGACTTGCACTCAGCCATTTTTTAGGTGGAAGGTCAGAATTTTTGATACTTGATGAACCAACAGTACATCTTGACAGCCAGAGAAAAGAAGAACTTATAAATATACTTTTAAAATTGAAAGAAAAAAATTACGTAAAACAACTTTTAGTAGTAACCCACGATAGAGAAATAGAAGATGCGGCTGACCAGATTTACTATATAGAAAAAGGAAAGGTTAAAGAAATTGCTTAAAGGAAAAAATATACTTCTTGGAGTTAGCGGTTCAATAGCTTCTTATAAAGCATGTGAAATAGTAAGGCATTTTCAAAAGAAAGGAGCAAATGTTAGAGTTGCGATGACCCCTTCAGCAAAAGAGTTTGTAGGGGAGCTCACATTTAAAGCTTTAACAAATCATGAGGTACTGTCAGACTGGAAAGACGGACAAACAGGTCTTGAGCATATCTACTGGGCAAGATGGGCTGATGCGTTTGTTATAGCACCGGCTTCAGCAAATACCATTGCAAAACTCAGAATGGGAATTACAGACAACTTTTTAACCTCACTTGCCCTTGCTTATGATAAACCTATAGTTATAGCCCCTGCAATGAACACAAAAATGTATGAAACCCCAGCAACAGCTGAAAATATCAAAGTATTAAAAGAAAGAGGACATATAATAGTTGAGCCAGAAGAAGGAGAGCTCGCCTGTGGAGAGGAAGGAGCAGGAAAGCTTGCGGGACTACATGCTATTGAAACAATGGTTCTTTACTCTCTATACCCAAAACCTTTAAAAGGTAAAAAAGTTTTAATAACAGCAGGAGGAACAAGAG
>NZ_ABHJ01000047.1:0-4329 GCF_000171895.1 Hydrogenivirga sp. 128-5-R1-1 | reverse complement strand
CAATGCCGCCGTGAATACGTTCCCGGGTCTTGTACACACCGCCCGTCACGCCACGGGAGTTGGGTTCATCGGAAGTCCCCGGGCCAACCCGCAAGGGAGGCAGGGGCCGATGATGGGCCCAGCGACTGGGGCGAAGTCGTAACAAGGTAGCCGTAGGGGAACCTGCGGCTGGATCACCTCCTTTAAAGGGAAAAAGAGATAGAAGCACATTTGGCTCTCCTATTAATTTGCTAAGGGCCTACTTGCTGAGGGGCCTTTAGCTCAGACGGTTAGAGCGTACCCCTGATAAGGGTAAGGTCGGTGGTTCGAGTCCACCAAGGCCCATAATAGAAGAAGGGGACGTAGCTCAGCTGGGAGAGCATCTGCTTTGCACGCAGAAGGTCAGGGGTTCGAATCCCCTCGTCTCCATAGAAGGCTACTTGGCAATAGAATAAGGGACAGAGAGCTTAAGAAGTAAGAGTAGGCCAAGCTGCTAAGGGTCCATGGTGGATGCCTCGGCAGCCAGAAGGGATGAAGGGCGTGGCAAGCTGCGAAAAGCCACGGGGAGCCGCAAGCAGGCAATGATCCGTGGATTCCCGAATGGGGAAACCCACTGTCCTGAAGGGACAGTATCCCGCGGAAGCGGGAGCCGAACCGGGCGAAGTAAAACCTTTTAGTAGCCCGAGGAAAAGAAAGCGAAAGCGATTCCCTCAGTAGCGGCGAGCGAACGGGGAGGAGCCCAAACCCAGCGGGTGCCATGGCGGCAGCCTTAGCCCGCTGGGGGTAGTGGGACGTATCCGGAGGGGACTGCCGGCCCCTCGGGGAGTTACAAAACCAGTAGGTAGCAGAAGCAGCTGGGAAGCTGCGCCATAGAGGGTGAAAGCCCCGTATGCGAAACCTGCTGGTCTCCCTGGGATACGCTCCCAAGTACCACCGCCCCCGTGAAAGGTGGTGGGAATCAGCCCGGACCACCGGGTAAGGCTAAATATTCCTGGCTGACCGATAGCGCAAAGTACCGCGAGGGAACGGTGAAAAGAACCCCGGAAGGGGAGTGAAAGAGAACCTGAAACCATGGACCTACAAGCCAGTGGGAGGGCGTTAAAGCCTGACTGCGTGCCTCTTGGAAAATGAGCCAGGGAGTTGTGGCATGCGGCGAGGTTAAGCCGATAGGCGAAGCCGTAGGGAAACCGAGTCCTAACAAGGGCGCTAAAGTCGCATGCTGCAGACGCGAAGCGGAACGATCTATCCATGGCCAGGGTGAAGGACGGGTAACACCGTCTGGAGGCCCGAACCAGTCGGTGCTGCAACACCGTTGGATGAGCTGTGGATAGGGGTGAAAAGCCAATCGCGTTCCGTGATAGCTCGTTCTCCCCGAAATGCATCGACGTGCAGCGTCCGGTGTTTCTTCCCGGAGGTAGAGATACTGATTGGGCTAGGGCCCCGAAAGGGGTACCGAACCCAACCAAACTCCGAATGCCGGGATAGATAGCCGGGCAGTGAGACTGCGGGGGATCAGCTCCGTAGTCGAGAGGGAAACAACCCAGATCGCCAGCTAAGGTCCCAAAGTGTACGCTAAGTGGAGAAGGAGGTAGAGCTCCTAAGACAGCGAGGAGGTTGGCTTAGAGGCAGCCATCCTTTAAAGAGTGCGTAACAGCTCACTCGTCGAGGGGCTCTGCGCCGAAAATTTAGCGGGGCTAAGCGTACCACCGAAGCTGCGGGATTGCCTTATGGCAATCGGTAGGGGAGCGTACCCTGCGGGATGAAGTGCTACCGGAAGGAGGCATGGACTGCAGGGTAGTGAGAATCCTGGCATGAGTAGCAGCGAAGACAGGTTAGAAACCTGTCCGCCGGAAGTCCAAGGTTTCCGATCCAATGTAAATCAGGGTCGGGTTAGCCGGTACCCTAAGGCGAGGCCGAGAGGCGTAGCCGATGGGAAGCAGGTTAATATTCCTGCGCCGGCTATGTGGAGGCCGAGGCGTGACGCAGAAGGGTAGCCCTCGGGAGGCTCTGGATTGTCTCCTCTAAGCCCGTAGGGTGAGGGATAGGCAAATCCGTCCCTCATCAAGCCTGAAAGGTGATGGGGAGGGAAGGCATAGACCTTCCCAACGGGGGTGACCCCAGGCTGCCAAGAAATAACGTCGCGGCCGTTGAAGCATAGCCGACCGTACCGCAAATCGACACAGATGGACTGGGTTAGTAGCCTAAGGCGGTCGGGGTAACTCTCCTCAAGGAACTCGGCAAATTGACCCCGTAACTTCGGGAGAAGGGGTGCCCGCAAGCCGTGCCTTACGGTGCGGAAGCGGGTCGCAGAAACCAGGTGGCGGCGACTGTTTACCAAAAACACAGCACTGCGCAAACTCGTAAGAGGAAGTATGCGGTGTGAAACCTGCCCAGTGCCCGTAGGTTAAGGGGATGGGTGCAAGCCCAGAACCGAAGCCCGGGTAAACGGCGGCCGTAACTATAACGGTCCTATGGTAGCGAAATTCCTTGTCGGGTAAGTTCCGACCTGCATGAATGGTCCAACGATCGCCACGCTGTCTCGAGGGGAGTCCCGGCGAAATTGTAGTGTCGGTCAAGATGCCGACTACCCGCGGCAGGACGGAAAGACCCCGTGAAGCTTTACTGTACCCTGGCATTGATTGCCTGCGCGTCCTGCGCAGGATAGGTGGGAGCCTGGGAAGTCCCCCCTCCGGGGGGGATGGAGGCGCCGGTGAGATACCACCCTGGACGTGTGGGTAATCTAACCCAGCAGAGTAATCCTCCGCGGGGACAGTGTCAGGCGGGCAGTTTGACTGGGGCGGTCGCCTCCTAAAGGGTAACGGAGGCGCCCAAAGGTACCCTCAGGTGGGTCGGAAATCCACCGTTAGAGTGCAAAGGCATAAGGGTGCCTGACTGCGAGACTGACAAGTCGAGCAGACGCGAAAGCGGGGCTTAGTGACCCACACGTTCCGCGTGGAAGGGCGTGTGATCAGCGGATAAAAGCTACTCCGGGGATAACAGGCTAATCCCGCCCGAGAGCCCACATCGACGGCGGGGGTTGGCACCTCGATGTCGGCTCGTCGCATCCTGGGGCTGTAGCCGGTCCCAAGGGTTGGGCTGTTCGCCCATTAAAGCGGCACGCGAGCTGGGTTCAGAACGTCGTGAGACAGTTCGGTCCCTATCCGCCGCGGGCGCAGGACGCTTGAGAGGAGTCATCCCTAGTACGAGAGGACCGGGGTGAGGCAGGCTCTGGTGTACCAGTTGTCCTCCAAGGGCAGCGCTGGGTAGCTATCCTGCTATGGGATAAGCGCTGAAAGCATCTAAGCGTGAAGCCCACCTCAAGATAAGGCGTCCCGCACCTTATGGTGCCTGAAGGGCCGTGGGAGACTACCACGTTGATAGGCCACAGGTGGAAGCCCGGCAACGGGTGCAGCCGAGTGGTACTAATCGCCCGTGAGGCTTGGCCTCTTACTTCTTAATCTCTGTCCCTTATTCTATCGCCATTTCCCTGGTGGCCATAGCGGAGGGGCAACACCCGGCTTCCATTCCGAACCCGGCAGTTAAGCCCTCTGCGCCTATGATACTGGCCGGGAGACCGGTCGGGAAAGTTGGTCGCTGCCAGGGTCTTAATCTCTTCTATTTTTATCTTTTGTATTCCTCTCTCTTTTATATCTCCTAAATTTATTTTCAAATCTTGGTTAATTTCTTACTTATTGCCTATTTAATTTTCTGTTTTTCCAAATGGTATAATAATTATTTAGTTTTTTACTTTTTATTATCAGGAGGTCAAAAGTGCCTTTATCTGAATATAAATCCAATTTAATAGAAGAAAAATGGTATAAACAGTGGCTTGAAAATAATCTATTTTTTGCTAATCCTGAAAATTCAGAAGAACCTTTTTCAGTTGTAATGCCTCCTCCTAATGTTACCGGTAAACTTCATATTGGACATGCCCTTAATATGACCCTTCAGGATATATCTGTAAGATATAAAAGAATGAAAGGTTTTAATACACTCTGGCTTCCTGGATTTGACCATGCAGGAATTGCTACTCAGTGGGTTGTTACAAGGCAGCTTGAAGAAAAAGGTATAAATAGATTTGACCTTGGAAGAGAAAAGTTTATACAGAAAGTTTGGGAATGGGTACCGATAGCAAGAGATGCTATAAAAAAGCAGATTGAAAGATTAGGTGCTTCTTGTGATTGGTCCAAGAAAAGATTTACTTTAGATGAAGGTTTTGCCAGGGCTGTTAGATACGCATTTTCAAATCTTTATAAAAATGGTTATATTTTTAAGGCTCCTTATATAGTTAACTGGGACCCAAAAGATAGAACAGCCATATCTGATTTGGAAGTTGAATATGAAGAGGAA
>NZ_ABHJ01000048.1:0-4290 GCF_000171895.1 Hydrogenivirga sp. 128-5-R1-1 | reverse complement strand
CGTATTTAAGGAAAAAAGATGAAAATGTCCTGCCAGATTTAGATGAAATTGAAAAACAAATTCTTGACAGCATAGAAAATAACACCCATTTTGATAATCTTTTGGAAAAATTGTCTATTCCTGCAGACCAGCTGATAACAATTTTATTTAATCTTGAGCTTAAAAATTTAATAAAAAATGAAAATGGGTTAATTACAAAATTAACCCTTTAGATTACTATTCTTTAAAAATATCTTTGTTTTTTGCTTCATCAGATTCTTTAACATCTTTCAAAGAAACTTTAACTCTTCCCTGTTCGTCAATATCAATAACCTTTACTTTTAGAATATCACCTACGCTTATTTTATCTTTAGCAGAGCGTAATCTTTCTCCTGTTATTTGAGATACATGTAAAAGACTTAGTCTTCCTGGCATAAGTTCAACAAATGCTCCATAATCTTCAACCCTTGTAACTTTTCCTAAGAAAATATCTCCTTTTTCTATATCCATTACGAGCTCATCTATCATTTTTACTGCTTTATCAGCTGCTTCTTTGTTTACAGCATATATTTTTACAAGACCATCTGGTTCTATGTCTATTTTTACACCTGTTTCATCTATTATTTTCTTAATATTCTTGCCTGAAGGTCCAATAATTAAAGGTATTTTATCTGGCAGTACTCTAATTTTAACAACAGATGGAGCATATTTTGAAACTTCTGGTCTTGGCTGTGGTATTGCTTCATACATTAAGTCAAGGATATGAAATCTTGCTTTTCTTGCCTGCTGGAGAGCTTTCTCAAGGATTTCCTTAGTTAAACCTTTTATTTTAATGTCCATTTGTATGGCAGTTACGCCGTCTCTTGTACCTGCAACTTTAAAATCCATATCTCCAAGATGGTCTTCATCTCCAAGTATATCGGTAAGAATTATATATTCGTCTTCTTCTTTTAAAAGTCCCATTGCAATACCGGCAACGTGTTTTTGCATTGGAACTCCTGCGTCAAATAAAGATAAAGAACCTGCACATACTGTTGCCATAGAAGTTGAACCATTTGATTCTAAAATTTCAGATACAACCCTTATAACATAAGGAAAATCTTCTTCTGATGGTATTAAAGGTTCTAAAGCCCTTTCTGCTAAAGCTCCGTGTCCTATTTCTCTTCTTGATGGAGCTCTTGGAGGTCTTGCCTCTCCTACACTAAATGGTGGAAAGTTATAATGGAGCATAAATCTTTTCTTTTCTTCACCTTCTTCAATGCTTTCTTCTATCTGTTCTTCTCCAGGTGCTCCTAATGTTACAACTCCAAGGGCTTGTGTCTGTCCCCTTGTGAAAAGTGCAGACCCGTGAACGCGCGGAAGCATTCCAACTTTTATCCATATAGGTCTGATTTCATCAGGTTTTCTGCCGTCAATTCTTGTTTTATCTTTAAATACTTTTTCTCTCATTAATTGAGAAACAAATTCTTTATATATGATTTTAGCTTTTACAAGGATGTCCTCAGGAATTTCTATTTCTTCTACGGCTTTTTCAAAAATAGAGTCTATAGTTTTATTTCTTTCTTTTTTATCCTGTATTTTAAAAGCTTCAAATATTTCATCTCTATATTTTTCTAAGTCTTCTTTAAGTTTTTCTTCAATTTCATCTTTTTCTACAACTATTTTTTCTTTTCCAACCTTTTTCTGAAGCTCAATTTGAAAATCTATCAACTGCTTTATATGTTCATGTGCAAACATTATAGCTTCTAATATCTCTTCTTCAGGAACCTCTTCTGAACCACCTTCAACCATAACTATAGCATCTTTAGTTCCTGCAACAACTATGTCCATATCAGATTTATCTCTTTCTTCATAAGTTGGATTTGCAATAAATTTACCGTCAACTCTTGCCACTCTAACTCCAGCAATAGGACCTTCAAATGGTGCTTCAGATATCATTAATGCAGCAGATACCCCTGTTATTGCGAGAACATCTGGGTCATTCTTATCATCAGCAGATAATGTCATAGCAGTAATAATTACGTCATTATGAAATCCTTTTGGAAATAAAGGTCTTATTGGTCTATCTATAAGCCTTGAAACAAGAATTTCTCTATTTGAAGGTTTACCTTCTCTTTTTACAAATCCTCCAGGTATTTTGCCGTAAGCGTATGTTTTTTCTCTGTACTCAACTGTTAAAGGAAGAAAATCTATATCAGGCTGTGCTTCAGAAGATACTACAGCAGCTACAAAAACTTCAGTTTCTCCTGATTTTACTATTACAGCCCCGTTAGCCTGTTTTGCAAAGTATCCGGTTTCAATAGATATTTCCTTTCCATCAATAGTTGCACTTACTTTTTCTACAGTAATTTGAGTATTGTCCATTTTGTATGTTTCTCCCTTTTTAGTGGTTTTAATATGATTAATTGAATTATATCACAAAAATTGAGTATTAATTTCTGGTGCATGTAATTGTTAAATTTAGGAAAGCACCGCATAAAGCGATGCCCATTTGATAAAAAATTACTGTTCAGATTTTGACTGTCTAATTCCAAGTTCTTCTACTATTTTTTTGTATCTTTCAACATCAACTCTTTTAAGGTAATTTAAAAGTTTTCTTCTTTTATTAACCATTCCTATAAGACCTCTTCTTGAGTGAAGGTCTTTTTTATTTTGTTTTATATGTTCTGTTAAATTTTTAATTCTTTCAGTTAAAATTGCAATCTGAACTTCTGGAGAGCCAGTATCACCTTCGTGTCTTGCGTATTTCTTAATTATTTCTGCTTTTTTCTCTGCAGTGATGGACATGAAAACCTCCTAACATTGTTAAATTTTTTCAAGAAATATATTATATCATATTATAAAAATTTGTTGTTAAGGCAAATAGTATGGAAAAAGTTAATTTAAAAGATTTAAACTTTAAAGAACTTGAAAACTGGGTAAAAGATAAAAACTGGCATAAGTTTAGGGCAAAGCAAATATCAAAGTGGCTTTATAATAAAAAAGTTTCTTCTTATGATGAAATGACAGACTTATCAAAAGATATAAGAAATTACCTTAAAGAAAATACAGAGTTTGAAAGTTTAAAACTTGTTTCTTATGAAAAATCACAGATTGATGGAAGTATAAAGTTTTTATGGAGATTGAAAGACGGAAACACAATTGAATCTGTTTTTATTCCAGAAAGAGACCATAATACCATATGTGTTTCCACGCAGGTTGGATGTGCAGTTGGATGCACATTTTGCTATACAACTAAAGACGGACTTATAAGAAATTTAACTACCGCAGAAATAATAGACCAGTACCTTCAGGTTCAAAGATTTGTTGGAAATGAAAATAGAATTTCAAATGTTGTTTTTATGGGAATGGGTGAGCCTCTTGCAAATTATGATAATGTAAGAAAAGCAGTTCAGATAATGACAGATAAAAATATGCTTGATTTATCAAATAGAAAAATAACAATTTCATCTTCTGGAATAATAGCCCAGATACTTAAAATGTACAACGACCCTGAATTTCCACAGGTAAGGCTTGCAGTTTCATTAAATGCTTCAGACCAGAAAGTAAGAGAAAGCATAATGCCTATTTCAAAAACTAATACCATTGAAGACTTAATGAAAACTTTAAACTCTCTTCCTTTTAAAACAGGTTATAGAATAATGCTTGAATATGTTTTAATTAAAGATGTCAATGATACAGAAGAAGATGCTAAAAAGCTTGTAAAACTTATTGGAAAGAATAAAAAAAGGTATAAGGTTAATCTCATACCATTTAATCCATTTGAAGAAAGTGATTATAAAAGACCTGATGAAAAAAGGGTAGAAAAGTTTCAAAAAATCCTCTGGGAGCATAATATTTCTGCTTTTATCAGATGGAGCAAAGGAAGGGATATTTCAGCAGCATGTGGACAGTTAAGAAAAAAAGAGTTAAATAATTTTATAAAAATAACTTAAAAAGGGAAAGTTATGGTTAGAAATGAGCCACTTCCTATTGATATAATTGATAATGTAGACTTTTATTATGTTATTATGGATATTCCTGGAATTAATCCTGCGGATATAGAGGTTAAAGGTGGTGAAAATTATATTGTCGTTAAAGGGAAAAAACTAAAAGAAAAATTTAAAAATTACATACTGATGGAGAGATTTTCAGGTAAGTTTTTAAGGAAAATAAATTTTCCGGAAAATATTAATATTGAAAAAGCACAGGCAGAATATAGAAATGGAGTTTTATATATAAAAATTCCTAAACTAAAAAATGAAATTTTCATTGATACATCAGTAAAAATAAACATAATTTTCAGGAGGTAGTGAATGCTTTCACCCCAGT
>NZ_ABHJ01000049.1:0-4260 GCF_000171895.1 Hydrogenivirga sp. 128-5-R1-1 | reverse complement strand
ATCTCAGCAATAGTAACACCCATTCCACCTTCAGAGTATTGGGCGTCTTTGTACCTTATTTTATAAGGGCAAGTATCAAGATATTCTCTTACAGCTTTTCTAAGAATTCCAGCTCCATATCCGTGAATTATTCTTATGTTTGTATATCCTTCTAAAATAGCTTTATCTAAATACTGGCTTAACTTGTTAATAGCCTCGTCTTTCGTTAAACCTATCAGGTTTATCTCATTACTAATGTTAGTTTTACTTTTTTTGATATGAAATTTGGATTTTTTCTCCACGTTTACGTTATCTACTTTTTCCAAGTCTTTTATATTTACCCATATTTTTATTCCGTTAAAATTTACATTAACTTTATTTTCTCTAATAGAAATAATTTCTCCTACTGTGTTTTTATCTTTTAATTTTACTTTATCGCCTATGTCAAGTTCTTCATTTTGTATAGCTTCTTCAGTTTTATTAATTTCATTTATAGTAAGAGAAATCTTTTTATTAAATTCTTCAATTGCTTTTCCTGAACCAGAAGTTTTAACTTCTTCTAATATAGAATATCCTTCTTTTTTTATTGACTTTACAAACTCTTTAATTTCAGAAATGCTTTCTTTCCATTTTTCTTTTTTTAGTTTTTCAAGTTCAGCATTTAATTTTTCATACTTTTCTTTTTGATGCTTAACTTCTTTTACAAGTTTTTCATATTTTTCCTTTTCTTCTTCGTGCAAAACCTTTAATCTTTCAAGCTCTTCTATTGCTTTATTCAAAGACAGGCTGTCTTCGTTTATATACTTTCTGGCATTTTTTAAAACTTCTTCATTAATTCCTATTTTCTGAGCTATATAAAATGCCATGCTCTGTCCAACAGAATTATATAAAAGATTGTATGTAGGTTTTAAATTCTTTTTGTCAAATCCAACAGATGCTACTGTAAAGTATTCATCAGATAAAGCATAAAGTTTTATTTGTTTGAAGTGAGATGTTATCACAATATAAGATTTTTTTTCTTTTAAAAACTCAAGTATCCCAATGCCTATGCTTGAGCCTTCGTCAGGGTCAGTTCCGGGAATCAATTCATCAAGTAGAACAAGGCTTTTATCATCTGTATTTTCTAATATTTCTTTAATATTTGATATATGCCATGAATATGTGGAAAGGTTCTGCTCTATACTCTGATAATCTCCTATGTCAACAAAAATATTATCAAATATACTAATCTCACTTTCTTCATCTACTGGTACAGGAATACCTGTCTGGAATATTAGAGATAATAATCCTAAGGTTTTTAATGCTACAGTTTTACCACCTGTATTTGGTCCAGTTATTACAAGTCCTCTTTTATCATTATCTAAAATTAAATCAATTGGTTTGAACTCTTTTCCACTTAGTAAAAATAATGGGTGCTTTGCTTTTTTTAAGTTAATGTTCTTAGAAATTTCTGGGAAAATAGCTTTTATTTTTCTGCTGTATTTTGCGATTGAGAATAGATAATCAAACTCAATAATGGCTTCAAAAGTATTTTTTATATTGTTGTATTTATTTCTTAATATATTGGTTAAAAATTCAAGGATTTTTCTTATTTCTATCTGTTCTTTAATTTTTAAATCTGATAATTTGTTATTTAGTTCTATTACATTTAAAGGTTCTAAGAATATAGTATGACCTGTTGATGACCTGTCATGTATTATTCCTTTTAGTTTTGAAGAAAAATTTTCCTTTACAGGGATTACATATCTATCTTTTCTTATGGTAATAATTTTTTCCTGAATTATATCTTCGTAATTTGGGTTGTGTATAATATGCTCCAAAATGGATTTTATTTTTTGTTCTATTTCTTTTTTGCTTTTTCTTATTTTATAAAGCTCTCTACTTGCACTATCTTTTACAAAACCTGCCTCATCAATACTGTCTTTTATAATTTTCTCTGTTTCTCTTGATGAAAAAAGTTTCTTATAAAGAGCTAAAAACTCTATGCTTTCCTTATTTAGTTTCTCCCTTAGAAAGTTTTTGATTTCCCTTGATATACTGAGAATGTTGGTAATATCAAGTATCTCAACAGGAGATAGTATACTTTCTTCAATGTAAAGTAATTTTAAAGTTTCTTCAATATCTGGATAGTTTGATAATGGGAAAAACCCTTCTTTTGTAAAAATATCTAAAAAAGCCTGGGTAAGATTTAATATTTTTTTTAAATCTTTATGATTTTTTACAGGTTTGAGATTTTTAATTTTTTCTTTTGTTTTTTCATTTTCGGTAAAGCCTGCTAATTTTTCTAAAAAAATGTTGTATTCTAAAAGTTGTAAATCCTTTTCTCTCATCTTACCTCATCATATTTTTGTATTTTTATTTAACACAAATAATATTCTGATACTTATAATTTTCAACTAAAAGTAATATAATATACTATTAATAGCTGATTGTTTAGAGGTCAAATTTGGTTCTTCATGCAATTATAAAAGGAAAGGTTCAGGGAGTAGGTTATAGATATTTTACCCAAAAAATTGCCAGTGAACTTAAATTAAAAGGATGGGTAAAAAATAATCCTGATGGAACTGTTGAAGTTTGGGCAGAAGGGGACGAAAATACTTTAAATATATTTTTAGATAATTTAAGAAAAGGTCCACCTTTATCTTTTGTTGAAGATATTAAATATGAGTTTATAGATAAAGAAGGAGGTTTTGCTGATTTTGAAATCAGGTATTAAATTTTTAATTTTAACTTTAATTATTACTACATTTACATATGCATATACATATCATACTGTAAAATCTGGAGAAAATCTTGCTTTAATAGCTAAAAAGTATAAAGTAAATGTAAGTGATATTATAAAAATAAATAATTTAAAAAAGCCTTACATTATAAGACCAGGTCAAAAATTAAAGATACCTTCAAAAAAAATTGTAAGCACGTCTAAAAATAGCTCATGCTCTGTATATCATAAGGTTAAACCTGGAGAATCTTTAATTACAATAGCCAAAAAATACCATGTATGGGTAAAAGATATAAAAAGGCTTAATAATTTAACCTCTAATATTATAAGAGTAGGGCAAACCCTATGTATAAAAAAAGGGAAAGTAAAAAAATATTCAAAAAGCACACAGAAAAAAAAGGTTAAAAAGAAAATAAAATTAAAAAAAGAAATAATAACAAAAATTATATATCATAGAGTGAAATCTGGAGAAAATCTTTCGTTAATTGCACAAAAATATAATACTTCTGTAAGTGAAATAATAAGATTGAATAGATTAAAAAAACCATATATTATACGTCCCGGTCAAAAGTTAAAAATCAAAAAGAAAATAGTTAGATTAAAAAGAATAACTGAAGAAGAAAAAGTTAAAACAGTCAAAAAATCTATGCCTTTTGGATTTATCTGGCCTGTTGAAAATGGTACAGTTGTAGCCAAATTTGTAAATTCAACGACTTTAAGACACTTGGGAATAGATATTAAAACTGACTGCAGTGTACCAATAAAATCATCAGAAGATGGAAAAGTAATATATGCAGGGAACAGTATAAAGGCTTATGGTAATCTGGTAATTATAAAACACCCAAATAGATACAATACGGTTTATGGACATATAGGAAGGATTGCTGTTAAAGATGGACAGTATGTAAAAAAGGGAGATATTATTGGTTTTACAGGAAAACTCAATAATGGAAATGAATGTGGAGTTTATTTTGAAATAAGAAAAAATGCTTCTCCTGTAGACCCTTTAGTTTTATTACCAAAAAAAGAGAGGTAAAAAATTAGATGCAACAATATGAAGAATTTCCAAGAATAAAAAGACTGCCTCATTATGTTTTTGCAATAGTAAATGAATTAAAAGCAAAAATGAGAAGGGAAGGTGAAGATATTATAGATTTTGGTATGGGAAATCCTGATTTACAACCAGCGAAACATATAATAGATAAGCTGTGTGAATCAGCAAAAAAGAAACATACACATAGATATTCTATGTCCCAGGGTATACCAAGACTTAGAAAAGCTATTGCAGATTTTTATGAAAGAAGATACGGTGTAAAATTAGACCCTGAAACAGAAGCTATAATGACCATTGGTTCAAAAGAAGGTATCTCACACCTGATGGTTGCAATGCTTGAACCAGGAGATATAGCTTTAGTTCCAAGCCCAAGGTATCCTATACATTATTACGCTCCTGTTATTGCAGGGGCAAGTGTTTTAACTGTTCCACTTCCTCTTGAAGGAACTGACAGTGAGAAACAAGAAAAATTTTTAAAAAGTATATATGAATCTTATGAAGACAG
>NZ_ABHJ01000050.1:0-4241 GCF_000171895.1 Hydrogenivirga sp. 128-5-R1-1 | reverse complement strand
ATTGCTGCTGTAATATCTTTTTTTATAGTTTATAGAGAGCTTATAACATCCAGAAAAATATATCCAATTTTTTTAAATGGGATTTCTATAAAATACTTAATTACTCCGGCTGTTTTATTCTCTATTTTTGTATTTTTTATCCAGCTTTTTAATAATCTTGTAGTAATGCCTAAATCCAAAGAATTATCTTTAAAATACTATAAAACTCTTAAAGGAGGTAAACTTCAAAGTGAAGAAGATAAGTATATTTTTATATCAAACCAATGGATAAAGCTTGATAATTTTACATTTGCTTATTTTGGCTTTCTTGATTTAAATAAATCCATTGGTAAAAACTTTATATATATAAAACTTGATAACAAAGAATTTTATCCGCTTTTTAGAGTTGAGGCAAAAACAGTTAACATACAAAAAGAAAAGCTTAAATTATTTAAAGGACGCATAGTTTCACTGGCAGATGTAATAAACTTTGATTACACAAAATTTGAAAAACTTGAATATCCAGTTAAGATTGACACAAAAAATTTAAGAAAATTAATCAAAATAAAAAGACCAACTTCTATATTGCAGTTTTATGAAAAAGCTATTATTGCAGATAGATTTGGTTATCCTTCTGGATATTTCTGGAGCAGGTTTTTTTCTTATTTTACGACTGTCTTTTCTCCAATAGTCCTGACAATATTTATTTATCCATGGATATGGTTAAGAAGAAGAGAAAAATATATTGTGATTTTTGGCTCTATTCTTTTTTACTGGTATGTGATATCTGCTCTGGCATCACTATCTGAAACAGGTGGTGTACCTTATTTTTCACCTGTTTTTATAAACATTATTTATCTGATTTTAGGTTTTATATTACTATTTAAAATCAAATTTGTTGAGCTTTAGGATAAGACCCAAGTATTTTAAAATAAGGGGATTTTTGTTTAAGTTCTTCTAAAGCCTCTTTTACATTTTTATCCTTTATGTGCCCTTCAATATCTGTAAAAAATATATAGTCCCAGGCTCCTTTTTTGGAAGGTCTTGACTCAATTTTTGTCATATTTATTTTTCTTCTATATAAAGGTTCTAATGTTTTATACAAAGCTCCAACTTCATTTTTCACAGAAAAAATAAATGTTGTTTTATCATTTCCTGTAGGTTGAGACATTTTATCCTCTTTGCCTATTATTAAAAATCTTGTAAAATTGTGAAGATGTTTATCTATTTTCCTTTCTATTATATGAAGACCATAAATATCCGCTGCAGCTTCACTTGCTATCGCAACAGCTTCAAAATCATCTTTTGCCATTTCAGCTGCCTTTGCTGTACTTTCAACTTCTATAAGCTGGGCACTGGGTAAATTTTTGTGAAGCCAGTCTCTACATTCTGCAAGAGCATGCCGATGAGAATATACCCTTTCTATTTCATTTAAATTCGGATTTATCCCCATAAGATTAAGGGAAATTTCAAGAATAGCTTCACCTGTTATATAAAGAGGATAGTCTATGAGCATATCAAGTGTATAATTAACAACTCCTTCAATAGTATTTTCAACAGGTACAACACCAAAATCAACTTTATCTTTCACTATTCTCATAAACATCCTTTATTGTAGAAACTGGAATATGCTCAACTGCCTGACCAAAATATTGCAAACTTGCTGATGGGTGAAAGTTGCACGGGGTCCAAGATATGCAACCTTTAAGTTTTCTTCTGTTGACCTGCAGGCTGAAATTATCTCCCTAAATACAGGTTTAATAGCATCTGTCGGAAACTCCCCGTACTGCTGGTTTAATTTTTGCAGCCTTTCAAATATTTCCTGTTCTCTACTTGGAACATATATAGGCAGGTTGTACTGCTTTTTTATATGTCCAACTTCTTTTGCGAGCTTTGCTCTTTCGTTTAAAAGTTTTACAATTATTTCATCTATTTCATCTATTTTTTTCCTAAGTTGTGAAAGTTTATCCTGTGCTTCCTGTGGTATTTTATCGCTCATTCCTTTTTCCTTTTGAGTTAATCTGAATACTATTATAAAATATTTTAAAACCTAAAGCTTATAAGAGGCCACATTGATAAAAGATTATAAAGTTAAAATAACTGAAAATAGGTTTATTTCTGGAATAACATGGCTTTTGAAGTTTAAAAATAAAGAAATTGCTGAAAAAGCAAAACCAGCTCATTTTATTATGGTTAGACCTACTGCCGAATACCAGTATGACCCTATGATGAGGAGAGCTTTTGCAATAGCAGATGTGGTAGATGATGAAATATGGATTTATTACGATGTTTATGGAAGAGGAACTAAAGCTTTAACTGAAAAAAAAGTTGGCGATGAGATAGAAATACTTGCTCCTTTAGGAAAAAATTTGTTTCCTGAAAAATTTGATTATTATATATTAGTTGGCGGTGGTATTGGTTTTGCTGGTCTTTCGTATTTAATGAAAAAATTAAGAAATGAAAATAAACCTTTTAAAGCTATATATGGAGTAAGAAGAAAACAGCAGCTTTCAATGCTTGACTGGATAAAAGAAAACGGTTTTGAAAATGACGTAATTATTTATACAGAAGATGGAAGTTATGGAGAAAAAGGACTTGTCATCAGAGATTTAAAAGAACTTGCCCTTGAGAATAAAAACACAGTAATTTTTACCTGCGGGCCTCACGGAATGATGAAAGCAGTTGATAAAATTGCCAAAGAAATTAACATTCCTTGCTATGCTTCTTTAGAAAGTAAAATGGCGTGTGGTTTTGGAATATGTATAGGATGTGTAATTAAAGATGTAGAAAAAAATTCTTATGTTAGGGTTTGTTATGAAGGGCCAGTTTTTGATACTTACAAAATAGAGCTTTAATCATTATCTATTTGCTCGTTCTGTCTTCTTTGAAACTCTTCAAGGGTTTTCTGGAAATCTTTTAGGTCTTTAAACTCATTATAAACAGATTTAAATCTTATATAAGAAATAATATCCAGTTTTTTGAGTCGCTGCTGAACCAAATCCCCGATTTCCGTAGATTCTACAAGTAGCTTTCCTTCATCTATTAGATACTTTTCTATATCTTCTGCAATTTCTTCAGCCTGTTTTTGAGAAACTGGTCTATTTTTCGCAGCAAGCATTATACCTCTTATTATTTTACTTTGTTCAAAAGGCTCTGTTTCTCCACTTTTTTCTTAACTATGATTTTTCTTCTTCAAGCCTTTCATAAGTTGTAAAACGGGTTCCGCATTCTACACACTCCCTTCTCCTTCTTATAACCGTTGCATCTTTTGACTGCCTTGTATCTACAACTTTATCGTGAAGTGAACCGCATTTGGGGCATTTCATAACTTTACTCCTATGAAAGATGTCAACCCACTAAGGTTGCAGTATTTTTATTAAAGTAATTTTCAAACTTTCTATTTTCTTTCAATAAAACGAACATAACTGTAGCTAACTTCCTCGCCAATGCTATCCTTGCTTTGTTCTTACTTACACCTGATTTTATTAACCTGTTAAAAAATTCTTTTAAGCTATTTTTCTTTTTTGTCTTTAACAAAGATATTGCTGCTTGTAATAGTTTATTTCTGAGTGTACTGTCCCCTCTTTTTGTTATCCTTCCCATTTTAATACTATCCCCACTTCCATATACTCTTGGCACTAATCCTATATATGCTCCGACTTTTCTACTATTATCAAATCTTTCTATATTCCCTATTGTGCTTATGAATGTTAAAGCTGTTATTTTCCCTACACCTGGTATGCTCTCTAATATATCTTTCTTCTCTTTTATCTCTTGATTTTTTTCTACATATTGGTTTATTATTTCCTCTATCTTTTCTATCTCTTTTGTTAAATGCTTTATTGTTCTTATATAACCTCTGATTACCCCTTGTATCTCAGGGGGTATCTCTTTTAGACTGTTTTCCACCTCTTTAATGCCTTTATCTGTTAGCAGTTGTCTGTTCTTTATCTTTATCCCGTATTCTAACAACAGGCTATGTGCCTGGTTCATTATGCTCCTTCTTTGGTCTATATAGTTTTCTCTTGCTTTTAATAGTTGTCTTAATCTTTCTATATCTTCTTCTGGTATGTATACTGTTGGTAGTAATCCTCTCTCTAAATATATTGCTATTGTTTGTGCATCTAACTTATCGCTCTTTTTATCTGTGTTTACACCTTTTAAAACGTTTTTAAATCTGTTTGTATTGATTAGGTATACTTCGTTATCTTCTTTTATTTGTTTTATGAAGTGTTTTACTCCTGTTAGTGTCTCTACTGCTA
>NZ_ABHJ01000051.1:0-4207 GCF_000171895.1 Hydrogenivirga sp. 128-5-R1-1 | reverse complement strand
CAGTTGTAGAAAAAAAATTTGTAGGTTAATTTAATGGAAACTTTAAATACTATATTTTTAGGAATAATTGCCGTTTGTATGGTTATAATAACTGTAGGAGTTATTGCTGTATCTATAATTACTGCCGGTATTTTAAAAACATTAAAAGAGCTCTTAATAGAAATAAAAATAGATTATAAAGTTTTATCACCAAAAGTTCATCAAGTGGTGGAAAATTTAGAAGCAACTACATCAATCTTTGGTTTACTTTCAATATTTAAAAGAAAGAGAGGAAAACAAAAATGAGAAAAGAAGTAATATCTTTTATTTTAGGACTTACAGCAGGAATAGGTATTTCATATTTGGCTTATGAGAACAGAGAACAAATAAAAAAGAAACTTGATGACTTAGAAAAAAAAGTTAAAGAGTTAGAACTAAAAGAAAAAGCTCAAGAATATATAAAAGATACAGTTAAATCTTTAAGAAATTTATTAGAAAAATCTGAAAAGTTTGCTAAAGAAGAACAGGAAGAAGTTTTATCTAAAGTTGAAGAAAAAATAAAAAAACTTGAAGAAATTGTAAAGAGGTAGGAAATGGACTTGTGGAAAAAGAGTGTAAAAGAGCTTTCTAAGCTTTTATCAAAAAAAGAAGTAAAACCTTCTGAAATTATTGAAAGTTTCATAAAGAGAAAGGAAGAATTTGAGCCAAAAATAAACAGTTATGTATCTGATTTATCTGACCTTGCTCTTGAGGACGCTAAGAAAAAAGATGAAGAATTAGCCAGATTAGATAATATCCCTGCTCTTTTCGGTATACCAATAGCTATTAAGGATAATATCTCTACGAAGGGTATAAAAACAACATGTTCTTCAAAGATACTTGAAAATTACGTTCCTCCTTTTAATGCAACTGTAGTTGAAAAGTTAAATGAACATGGATACATAATAACAGGGAAAACAAATTTAGATGAATTTGCAATGGGCTCATCTACTGAAAATTCTGCCTTTTTTATTACAAAAAACCCGTGGGATTTGGAGAGAGTTCCAGGAGGTTCGTCAGGGGGTTCTGCTGCTTGTGTCGGAGCCGGTATAGTACCTGCTTCTTTAGGCTCTGACACAGGTGGTTCAATAAGACAGCCTGCAGCATTTTGCGGGGTTGTAGGTTTAAAACCTACTTACGGTAGAGTTTCAAGATATGGGCTCGTTGCTTTTGCATCTTCTTTAGACCAGATAGGACCTATTACAAGGACAGTTGAAGATAGTGCTATCATTTTAAATGTTATAGCCGGAAAAGATGAAAGAGATTCAACTTCAAGGAACATACCTGTGCCTGATTTCACAAAGGCAATAGGCAAAGATATAAAAGGGATAAAAATAGGTATTCCAAAGGAATTTTTCTCTGAAGGATTAGACCAGCAGGTAAAAGAGGCAGTTTTATCTGCAGCAAAACAGCTTGAAAAGGAAGGGGCAGAGATTGTAGAAATATCACTTCCAACTGCTAAATATGCAATAGAAGCTTACTATATAATAGCTCCTTCAGAAGCATCATCTAACCTTGCAAGATTTGATGGTGTTAGATACGGATATAGGGCTAAAGATTATAAAGATTTAGATGATATGTATTCAAAACAAGAGATGAAGGATTTGGTGCAGAAGTAAAAAAAGAATAATGCTCGGCACATACTCTTTATCTTCAGATATTATGATGCATATTATCTAAAGGCTCAAAAGGTTAGGACTCTTATTTATCAAGAATTTATGAAAGCTTTTGAAAATGTTGATGTGATACTTACTCCTACAACCCCTGATATTGCTTTTAAAATAGGAGAAAAATCTAACGACCCAATTCAGATGTATCTATCTGACATATTTACAGTTTCTATAAATATGGCAACTGTCCCAGCTATTAGTATTCCTTGTGGATTTAAAAATGGTCTTCCAATTGGTATGCAGTTAATTGCAAAACCTTTTAATGAAGAGATACTTTTTACTGTTGGACATTATTATGAAAGGCTGAACGATTTTTATAAAAGATTTCCTAATGGTTGAAAATAAAAAAATAAAACAGGTTATTGATACATTATCAAATTATTTACACGGAAAAGAAAGGGCTATTACCCTTTCTCTTATTACCTTTTTTTCAAAAGGACATCTTTTAATAGAAGATCTTCCAGGACTTGGAAAAACAACCCTTGCCCTTGGAATAGCAAAAACTCTTGGTCTTTCTTTTTCAAGAATCCAGTTTACAAGTGATTTACTTCCTTCAGACATAATTGGTGTATCTATTTATAAAAAAGAAAAAGAACAGTTTGAGTTTCAAAAAGGTCCTATATTCCACAATATCGTTTTAGTAGATGAAATAAATAGGGCAACCCCTAAAACCCAGTCTGCACTGCTTGAAGCTATGGGAGAAAAGCAGGTTAGTGTTGAAGGAAAAACGTATAAACTTGAAAAACCATTTTTCGTTATTGCAACTCAAAATCCAGTTGAGCAGTTTGGAACTTTTCCACTTCCAGAATCTCAGCTTGATAGATTCATGATGAAAATAAGCGTAGGGTATCCTTCAAGGCAGGCTGAGAAAGATATCCTGAAGGGCGGCAGTAAAAGGGAGGAAATTTATAATATTGAGCCTATTTTCAGTAAAGAAGAAGTTCTACAACTTCAGGAAGAAATCCCTAAAAAAGTGTATTTATCAGAAAAAATAATTGATTACATACTTGACATCGTAGAACTCACAAGAAGAACAAAATTTTTACACGTTGGACTTTCAATAAGGGGAACGTTGGCTATAGCAAGAGCTTCAAAAACAAATGCATTTTTTAAAAGAAGAGATTATGTAATTCCTGAAGATATAAAAGAACTTGCCCCTTATCTTATAACGCATAGGGTTATATTTAAAGAAGAGTATGAAACATCAGATAAGCAGGAGATTATAAAATCTTTAATAGAGGAAGTAAAAGTCCCGGCTTAATAAAAATTACAAAAGCAGGCTGGATATATATTGCTATCACAATATTACTTGGTATTGCAGGTGCAAACACTGGAAATAACCTTGTATATCTTATAGATGCAGCACTTTTATCTTTTATGGGAATTTCAGGGTTTTTTGGAAAAAGAAATATTTCAAAGTTAAAAGTTTATTTAGATTTTCCAGATGAAATTTATGCTGGTGAAGAATTTCCTTTAAAAATAACTATTCAAAATGAAAAAAGATTTTTACCGTCATTCCTAATTAAAGTAATTATTGATAAAAAGGAAATCTTAATTCCTTATATAGCTAATAATTCTAAATCTGAAAAGGAATTATTGTTTTTGTTTGAAAACAGAGGTATAAATAAAATCAGCGAAATTTTTTACTGCTCGGTTTTTCCATTTAACTTTTTTATAAGATGTCTTTCTTCAAAAGAAAGTTATGAAAAGGTTGTTTTCCCAAAGCCTATAAAATGTATTTATATAGAAGAAAAAGAAGGAAAGAAGAAAAAAGAGAAAGAAGGTAAAATTAAAAGTTTTGAAGGGGAAATTGGAAGTTTAAAAGAATATACTGTTGGAGAGCCTTTAAAGTATGTTCACTGGAAAGCTTATGCAAAAACAGGGGAGCTTTATATTAAAGAACTTTATATGCAAGGTGAAAAGCCAGTTATGATAGATTTTGAAAAAATAAAAATTAAAAATATTGAAAAGAAACTTTCCTGTATAACTTATTTAATCATTAATTTTTATAAACATAAAACTCCTGTTGGACTAAAAATGGGTAAAAAAGTTTTTAAACCAGATTTAAGCTACGGGCATAAAATTTCAATGCTTAAGGAGCTTGCCCTTTATGTATAGTATAAAATTTGTTGTTAATTTTTTTGTTTTTTTGTCCGCTTTTATATCTTTTTTATCTGTTTTTGAGTATATAAATTATATTTTTCTATTTGTTTTTATACTTTTATTCTTTGCCGGTCTTTACTTTGAAAAGAAAAAATTTTTTCCAGTTCATAGGTATATTTTAAATTTATTTTCAATTATTGTAGTTATTTTTTCTATTTTTCGTATATCTGCAAATAACATTGTTTCTCCAATTGTAGAAGCACTTATTATTTTACTTGGGGTTAAACTTGTAGAAAATAAAAAGTTTAGAGATTATATGCAGATATTCACAATATCTGTTTTTTTGCTTGCCGGGAGCGCTCTTTTGTCTATAAACATTACATTTTTAGTTTATTTTTTACTTTTGTTTTTTGTGG
>NZ_ABHJ01000052.1:0-4151 GCF_000171895.1 Hydrogenivirga sp. 128-5-R1-1 | reverse complement strand
GTAATTTATCTGTTTTAGTTGTAGATGACGAAGAAAACATAAGAAATATGATGAAAGATATATTAGAAGATGAAGGTTATTATGTTGATACAGTGTCTTCTTTTGAGGGGGCAAAACGAAAACTAAAAGAAAAAGATTACGACATAGTATTTTTAGATGTCTGGCTTCCAGACGGAGAAGGAACAGACCTAATACAATATATAAAAAATCTATCGCAAAGAACTAAAATTATAATGATTTCCGGACATGCAAATATTCCAATTGCTGTAAAAGCCTTAAAAATCGGTGCATACGACTTTTTAGAAAAACCCATCTCTACAGAATCTATTCTTGCAATACTTAACAAAGCTCAAGAGGACATAAAAAAAGAACTTGAATTTGAATTTTTAAAAGAAAAAGAAGAACAAGACATTGAGATAATAGGAAGCTCTCCAGCTGTCATATACCTAAAGAGACAGATTGAAAAGGTGGCAAAAACAAATGCATGGGTTTTAATTATTGGTGAAAATGGTACAGGAAAAGAGCTGGTAGCAAAGTCTATACATTACCTTTCTGATAGGGCAGATAAACCTTTTGTTGACATAAACTGTGCAGCTATACCTGATGAGCTTTTTGAGGCAGAGCTATTTGGATATGAAAAAGGAGCTTTTACAAATGCCGTTTCAAGAAAAGCAGGAAAACTTGAGGTTGCAGATGGAGGAACATTATTTTTAGATGAGGTTGCAGACCTTAGCCTTAGAGCTCAGGCGAAACTTCTGCGGGTTTTAGAAGAAAAAACTTTTTCAAGACTTGGAAGCAATCAAAAAATAAAAGTTGATATCAGAGTAATATCTGCAACCAACAAAAACATAGATGAAGAAATAGCTAAAGGAAATTTCAGACAAGATTTGGCATTTAGACTTTCAGTAGTACCAATAAAAGTTCCGCCTTTAAGAGAAAGGGGAGAAGATATTATACTGCTTGCAGAGTATTTCTTAAAAAAATCATGTTTAGAAAACAAAATGCAAATACCTCAAATTTCAAATGAGGTAAAAAAAGCATTTTTAAAATACCCATGGCCGGGAAATGTTAGAGAACTGAAAAATTTGATGGAAAGATTATGTATATTTAGTAATGGAGAGATAAAACTACAGGATTTACCTGAGTACATAACAGGCAAAAAACCACAAAAAACAGCTCTAAGCTTTGGAATAAGACCTTTAAAAGAAGTTAGAGAACTTGCTGAAAAAGAAACCATAAAACAGGCTCTAAAAAAGTATGGAAACAAAAATCTAAAAGAAATTGCTAAAGTACTTGAAGTAGATTTATCATCTTTATACAGAAAAATAAAACAATACAATCTGGAGGATTAAAATGCCTTATGTAAATGTTAAAGTTGCAGGAAAGCTCACTAAGGAACAAAAACAAAAGATTGTTGAAGGCATAACAAAAGTTTTACAGGATGTGGCAAATAAACCACCTGAAGCAACCTATATTGTAATTGATGAAGTAGATAGAGAAAACTGGGCAAAAGGTGGAAAACTTCTATCAGACAGATAGAAAAAAGGGGGCATTTTGCCCCTTAAAATTAGTCTATACCTTTCATTTGAAGGTACTCTTTTATTTCGTGCAGTAGGTCTGCAGGTGTTCTTATAGGATAAGAAATTTCTCTTACAACATCAGTTGCAGGAACACCTTTAATATCAATACCTTTAAGTTTTTCTGCTAAACATCAGAGTTCATTATAGGATATTTAACACCTTTCATTCTTTTAACACTGCATAAGCCCATGGTACTTCGCAAACCTGAGCAACTTTAGCTCCTGTAGCAGCACAAAATTCCAGTAATACCTGTGCATCCTGTCCTTCTTTTACAAGTTTATAAGCAAGTTTTGCAAGACCTCCAGCTGTATGAACTCTAAGCTCTTTCTTTTCTTCTTTTGTAAGCTCTTCCATATGCTGGATTTTATATAAAGCCATTTCAGGGTCAGCTCTTAATATGTTTCTTACTGTATTTTTAGTAAGACCAACTATAGCAGCTATCTCTTCTTCTGTTTTCAGATATTCTTCCCTTAAAACTATTGCAAAAGCTGCTCTTGCCAGAGATGGAAGCCATGTTAAAGTCTTATATTCTGCAAGTTTTGAAAGACCTCCTAAAAGGTCTATTCCCTTAAAAAACACTCTTGTAACAAGATGTTCAAGTTCTTCTTCGGTTGCTACCGGAAGACCTGTAATTTGTATAACCATTGTACACCCTCCTTTATAAAGTTTTTATACTTTGCTTATTGGGTCTAATATTCTAACTAATCCTGTTTCTGTAATTTCCATAAAATGCGTTTTTGTGTCGTGTCCTGACATTCTACATCCATCTATTCTAAAAAGTCGTACTATATCACCAACTTCTTTTTTATAAAGTTTTGCTTTATAAGTAGTATCAATGATTTCTTTTGCAAGAACCATTGTACCGTCAACTATATGTCCAACTGCGTACCCACCGGCAGCTTCAGCGGTAAGCTCCTCATGACCACTTCTTTTCTGGGATACCAGCAGTGCAGTTTGATACCATTTTTTTAAAAAATTAAAAACTCTTCTTACAATTCCTCTTGCAAGAGGTTCTCTATTTTCAAATAAGCCTGTTATAGAATCTACAACCGTAAATTTTATCTTATAAGTTTTTATTGCATAAGCTAAAGTTGCCAGCAAATCAGGTAAATTCTCCCTTAATTTTGTATTTGAAGCAGCATCTATTAATACTATATTATCTTCAAATTTTTCAAACTCAAGTCCCATTGCTGCTGCTCTAAGCTTTAAAGACGCAGCAACAAAATTGGCAGGAGTTTCCACTGTTATAAATGCAACCTTGTGTCCTTCGCTTGCCTGTTTTACAGCAAACTGTTCAACCATTAATGATTTTCCAGTATCTGATACCCCTGTTATGTTAAATACAGAATACGCAGGAATTCCCCCAAGATTTTTCTTTACTATTTTTCCGTTTTCTACTTCAACTATAAAAAATAATTCATCTAATCCTTCTATACCTGTTGGAACCCCATAAACTTTAGGTGCTTTTGCTAAAGCTTCACTTCCAATAAAAACTGCTTCTTTTACAACTTCAGGTCTAAGATGTTCTTCCTGATAGGGTGCATCTTCTTCGTACTTTTTGTAGTCTGCCATTTTCCCCTCCACTATAAACTTGTGTTAATATAAATATAAATATAATGTTATAAAAATGCAAATACAGGAGGATTTTATGCAAGGTGGAGAACAGATTATAAGCGCAGTGATATGGATGGTACTTTTAATTGCCATTTTTTACTTTCTGCTTTACAGACCACAGCAACAGCAGAGAAAAAAACATGAAGAGTTTTTGAAAAACCTTAAAAAAGGAGATAAAGTTATTACTTCAGGTGGTCTAATTGGAGAAATAAAATCCGTTGAGGAAAATACAGTTTCTTTAAAAATATGTGAAGGCTGTATAGTAAAGGTTGTAAAACCATCAGTTGCTTCTTACTATGAAGAAAAATGAGATAAAGTACAAAGTATGGCTTGAGAAAGATGGAGAAATTATAATTGGGCTTGGTAGAGATGAGCTTTTAAGGAAAGTGCAGGAAACCGGCTCAATAAAAAAAGCAGCTGAAAGTATAGGAATATCTTATAAAAAAGCTTTAGAGTACATAAAAGCAATGGAAAAAAGAACCGGTAAAAAACTTGTTGAAACAAAAAGAGGTGGAAAAGAAAGGGGAGGCTCGTCCCTAACAGAAGAGGCTTTAATTCTTTTAAACAGATTTGAAAAAATAAAAAAAGATTTTGACAGTTTAGTAAGAAAACTGGAAAGTAATGGATAATATTTTTCGTATTCGTAGATATTATTTTGCAGGTTTATTTTCGTCTATTTTTTATTTTGCCCTGCTTTTAATTATCGTAGGTAAAGCTAAAAATCCACAAATTAAAGATATTTATATTTATTTAATAACTTTCACATCAGTTTTTATACCATATTTTGTTTATTTAAGGGTAAAAGGCAAACTTTTTATCCTTAATACCTATAAAATAAATCTTGCAGTAGGACACCTACCTTTGATTTTTGGTTTTTTATTTTCACTTTTAGAAGAAAATTATATTTACCTTTTAGTTTCTTTTCCTATATTTTTTATAAATTATTTGATACTTATT
>NZ_ABHJ01000053.1:0-4137 GCF_000171895.1 Hydrogenivirga sp. 128-5-R1-1 | reverse complement strand
AAAGTAAAAGACACTGAAAATGGATATTATATTAAAGACCTTTTATATCTGGCAAAACTTATAGTACTATCTGCAAAAAATAGAGAAGAAAGTAGAGGTGTTCATTACAGAAATGATTTTCCTCATGAAAAGGATAAATATAAAAAACATACTATTATTGACAATAAAGAAAAAATAAAACTGGAGGTAAATTAGCCATTCAAGAGTTAAGAATCAATCAGCAGATTAGAGTTAAAGAATGTCGTCTTATTGATGACAAAGGGAATAACCTAGGTATTGTTCCAATTGAAGAAGCTTTGAGGATTGCCGAAGATAGAAATTTAGACCTTGTGGAAATATCCCCTAAAGCAAATCCACCTGTTTGCAAAATAATGGATTACGGCAAGTACAAATTTGAGCAAAAGAAAAAAGAAAAAGAGGCAAAGAAAAAGCAGAGAGCCCACATGCAGCATGTAAAAGAGATGAAATTTGGTCTTAAGATAGAAAAACACGACTATGAAACAAAGGTTAAACATATAAGAGAGTTTTTAGAAGATGGAGATAAAGTTAAAGTTATTATAATGTTTAGAGGTAGAGAAAACGTACATCCAGAAATAGGACAACAACTTGCAGAAAGGATAATAGAAGATGTAAAGGAAGTCGGGAAAGTAGAAAAACAGCCTAAAAAAGAAGGTAGAAACATGATATTTACACTGGTACCATTAAAAAATAAATAAAATCTGCTTGGGAGTAATGATTTGGAAAATAAAGAACTTTATGGAACATTAACTTTATATGGCGACCCCCAGGAAAAGTTGGTAGATGAGATAAGGCTTGCTGTTCACGATAAAGATGGAAATTTAATATTTGCTACTTACTGGGAAACAGCTGTTATGGATAAAGAAGAAATAACAAAAGCCATAAATGCAGTATGTGCAAGATATAAAGTATTAGATTTATTTTCCTCTGATGAAGTGTTTGAACCTGAGTTTGAAGAGGTTGATGGACAAAAAGTGAGGATATTCAGAGCTAAGAAACTTTAATAGCTTTTATAAAAAGTACATCAAAACCGGTAGTTATATCTCTTAGAGATATAATTTTTTTATAAGCATTAATTTTATCTCCAAGTGTTTTTGCACGTCTGTTAAAGGCAGTACCTGTATATTTGAAATATTCCAGTATCTGCCTTCCATTCCTAAAATATAAAGGAAACTTTTTTGAATATTTGTCATACACTACAAAACCATTATTGCTCAGTATATTTAAGATTTCTTGCTCAGACGGAAAGTAAAAGGTTTTATAAGTCTTTTCATGAAGTTCTTTTAAAGAACCTTCAACAGGAACAGCAAATAAAAAAATAGCACTTTTTTTCAAAATTCTATTAATTTCTTTAAAAGAAATATTTATATCTGTCCAGTGTAAAGAAAAATTTGAAACTGCAAAATCAAAGCTATTGTTTTTAAATGGAAGATTTTCTATGTCTGCATTTATTCCTTCAAAACCTTTACTTTTATAATAAGAAATCATTTCCCTTGATAAATCAATTCCTATAATGTGATTAAAATCTCTTTTTAAAGCCTTACTTAAAAAACCTGTTCCACATCCCAGGTCTACCCCAATTCCATAAAGAGCATTTTTTCCAAGCAAATTTGCAGATTCTTTTTGAATAAAAGCATACTTCTCGTAGGTACTACAAAATCTTGAAAAATTATTTTTTATTGCTAACTGCAATTTTCCCTCGTAAACCAAAATTTTATATACAGTTAACAATTATATCAGGGTTGTTGTAGAAAGGCGAATGATTATAAGGATATAAAAAAAGCTCAGAATTCTTAATTTTCTGGTTTACAAAATAGCTAACCTTATAATTAACAACTTTATCTTTTTTCCCATGAATAATTACTGCTGGAACTGTTATCTTCTTTAAATCATCTGTTAAATCCAGATTTATATATTCATTTAGTATCTTAGTTGCTCCTTTTTTTTCTGGAAGAGGAATGTTTTCAAACTTTTTATCAGAAGATAAAACTCTAAAATTATAAACTGTATTTTCAAAATCTTTTCTCAAAGAAAGGAGAAAGGCTTTAACATACTTAGGCGGATGTCCCAGACTTTCACTTTTAAATTTTGGTGAAAAACCTATTAATATTAATTTTTTTACCTTCTCAGGATATTTTAAATAAAACAAAATAGAAACAGACGCTCCTAAAGACCAGCCAATAAAAACAGAAGGTTCTTTTACAAAAGCATTTATATATTCAATATAATTTTCTAAGATATTTTCCGTGCTGAACTTTTTTAATTCTCCATGAAAAGGAAGGTCTAAAAATATACTGTTATCAAGATTGTAAAAATCTTTCCATATTTCCTTACTAAATCCCCAGCCGTGTAAAAATACATTCATAAATCAATATCCTTTATTAAAACAGGTGTTTTTTGAAGGAAATTATATATATCCGTTAAATCTGCATCACTTTGAATGAAATATACTCTTCCACCTTTATTTAGCCCTTCTAACTTTAAAGGAGATAACCTTATATATTTATCTTTTGTAGAAATATATCCAGTTGTATAATCTGGGTCATCAGATATGCAAAATTCAGCAATTATTTTAGGATGAAGCATGTTTTTTGTTGTAAGAGCAAGAGCATCGGCTGTTCTTGTTGTAAACCCATTATCTAAAAGCTTTTTTTCTATCTTTTCTCTATCAACATAATCAACTAAGACTGTTCTGACTCCTTTAAATTTGTCTATTTCAACCCTTTTTCCATCTGTATTAACTAACATAGCCCCTCTCATATTTGACCCATCAGGTGCTGCTCCTTCATATAAAAGACCAATAATGCTTTCTAACTGGTTCTCAGGTAAATTAACTATTTGGTTTAAAAGTTTAATTGCGTACTTTTTAGCCTCATTATAATTACTAAAAAATAATGTTTCTATTTTTAAAGTTTTTTCTACTATTTCAGGGTTTACTTTTAATTTTTCTATTTTTATATTTGAAAAATCAAAATCTTTATTTTTTTGCCTTTCAAGTAGTTTAAAGACTGTTTCATTTATTTTATTTTTAGGAACTATTCTTTCATTTCCTGAAATATGTTTTCCTTCTTTAGATGTTCTTATTTTTATACTGAAAAGCTCTTTATACATAGTTTATATTTTAGATTATTATTGACAAATTTCAAATTAATTTATACCCTTAAACAAAAAGAGGTGGTGGAGCAGGCGGAAGATAATTAAACAGTTAATTTTTGATATTCTCTGAATCTGGTAATTGCTCTTTTGTCTTTAAGTTTTCTGTAAATATTATGAAAATCAATAGCCTTTTTATAAGATTTAACAATCATTTTTATAAGGTCGCATGTTATCTCATCTCCTTCTAAACACTGTTTCATCATATCTACAAGAAGGTCTTCTATTGATATAACATTTATAATAGTTCCATCTGCTTCTATCTGATTAAAGGTTCCTTCAGGTATAAGTTCAAAGTTTTTACTTATTTCTACAACTATATCATCTTTTGTCCAGAAATCTCCAACCAGTTCATAGCCAAGTTCTTTTAAAATTTTATGCATAAGGTTTAAATCTGGGAAAAGAAAAGATATTATATTTGCAGGATACATCCCTTGAGTATAAACTGTTAAAGCAAACTTTCCAACAATAATAGGCTTGATTTTATAGCCTGCTTTTTCAACTTCAGAATAAATCTGTTTTATAGCTTTTATCTGTTTATCAAGTAAAGACATTTTCACCTCTTGTTATAAAATTTCTGATAGATTGATTTTACTGTCAAAAATATGTATTTCATCTTCTTTTTTATAAATATGAATATCTTTAAAAAGTTTACCTGAAGGATTTGTATATTTTTCCACAATATTTTCTTTTAGATTTACAATCCAGACTTCTTTAGCTTTTCCTTTTGCATAAATTGGAAGTTTGACATTTTTATCATATTCAAGGGTTGTGTCTGAAACTTCTATTATCAAGTAGGCATCTTTTATACTTGGTATTTCTTCTTTCTGGTAAATTTTTTCTGGATAAATGGCAATGTCTGGATACAAAAGGTCTTTGCTGTTTTTCTTAACTGGGTTTTGTATACTTACAATATACTGAAGTTTACTCTCAGAAATTAATCTGTTTAAAATCTTATTTAACTTG
>NZ_ABHJ01000054.1:0-4125 GCF_000171895.1 Hydrogenivirga sp. 128-5-R1-1 | reverse complement strand
GCAAGACTTGAGATGCTTTATCTTTATGAAGAAGATTTAAACACAGCTTAGAAGAGTTTTATCAAAGGCTTGAAGGTATACAGTTTCATCAAAAACTTGGCTCAATGCTTGATAAAGTAAAAAGGAATGGTAATATAGCCACTTTAATTGCTGGTGAAATAGGATTTAACAATATAAACGATTTGGAGAGAGCAAACACACTATCAAAATGTGACCTTCTAACTGAAATGGTTAAAGAGTTTGATGAGCTTCAGGGAATTATGGGAATGCATTATGCCCTTAAACAAGGGGAAAAAGAAGAAGTAGCAAAAGCCATTTATGAGCATTATCTTCCAAAGACAGCCGATGATGAACTTCCTCAAACAGACATAGGAAGCATTTTAGCACTTTCAGATAAACTTGATACTGTAATATCATTCCTTTCAATTGGAGAAAAACCAAAAGGTGCTTCAGACCCATTTGCAGTAAGAAGGGCAGCTATTGGGATAGTCAGAATATTAGTTGAAAAAGGCATTGATATAGATTTAAAAAAATTATTAAAAGAAATTGAGAAAAACGCTAAGAAATCTGAAATTCTTGCTTTTGCAAAAATAAATTCAAACTGGGAAACCCCATTTGATGAAAATGTAATTCCTGAAGTTTTAGAATTTATAAAAGGAAGATTTATTTCCTATATGAAAGATAAAGGATATTCTACAGATATTATAAACGCAGTTGTTTCTACAGATGATTACAGTTTATATAACCTTTACTTAAAAATAAAAACAATCCAGCAGTTTAAAAAATCTGAAGATTTTAATGATGTGATGACTGTCTTTAAGAGAGTAGGTAAAATTATTCCAGAAAAATTTGAAAGTAGTTTTAATCAAACCCTTTTAGGAAAAGACGAAGAAAAACAGCTTTACAAACAATACTTAACTACAAAAGAAAATTTTGAAAATGACATAAAAAATAAAGATTATAAAAAAGCACTGGAAAGTCTTTTAAAACTCAAACCTTATATAGATGAATTTTTTGATAACGTAATGGTAATGGTAAAAGATGAAAATATAAAAAATAATAGACTTTCTCTTTTAAAAATGATTAATGATACATTTAAGAAAATTGCAGATTTTACAAAAATAACAACTTGATTAAATAGATTTTAGGAGGACTAAATATGTCTGAAAAAAAATTAGTAGTATGGCTTAACGAAGTTGGAATGGAAGATGTTGAGCTTGTTGGGGGTAAAAATGCTTCTTTAGGTGAAATGATTAAAGGACTTTCTCCTCTTGGAATAAAGATACCTATGGGATATGTAGCCACTGCTAAAGCTTATAGATACTTTGTTGAATACAACAACTTAAGGGAAAAAATTAAATCAGCTTTAGACGGCTTAGACCCAAATAACGTTGAAGATTTAGCAAAAAGAGGTCTTGAAGTAAGAGAAATGATAAAAGGGGGAGAATTCCCTGATGATTTAAAACAGCAAATAATAGAGTATTATCACAAATTGAGCGAAATGTATGGACAGCATTATGTTGATGTTGCTGTTCGTTCCTCAGCTACAGCTGAGGACCTGCCTGATGCTTCATTTGCAGGACAGCAGGAAACATATTTAAATATTAAAGGTGATGAATCTTTATTAGTTGCAGTTAAAAATTGTTTTGCTTCTCTGTTTACTGATAGAGCGATTTCTTACAGAGAATCTTTTGGATTTGACCATTTTTCTATTGGTCTTGCTGTAGGTATTCAAAAAATGGTTCGTTCAGACCTTGCAGCTGCAGGAGTTGCTTTCTCACTTGATACTGACAGTGGATTTAAAGATGTTGTTTTAATAAATGGTGCTTACGGTCTTGGAGAGCTTGTTGTTCAGGGTGCAGTAACTCCTGATGAATTTTTAGTATTTAAGCCAACCTTTAAAGAAGGTTATGAAGCTATCATTGAGAAAAAACTTGGTAAAAAAACCCATAAAATGATTTATGGAACAACAGAGGAAGAAAGAGTTAAAGTTATTTCAGTTCCTAAAGAAGAACAGAAAAAATTCTGTCTTGATGATAAAGAAATACTTCAACTTGCAGATTGGGTAATGAAAATAGAAGAATACTATTCTAATAAATACAATAAATGGACTCCTATGGATGTTGAATGGGCTAAAGATGGAGAATTAAACGAGCTATTTATAGTTCAAGCAAGACCTGAAACAGTTCATTCAAGAAAAGACCATTCAAAAATTACTGTTTACAAGATAACAGAACCTGTTGAAGAAAGAAAGGAGAAAATTCTAACTGAAGGCATAGCTGTAGGCGATAAAGTTGCATATGGAGAAGTAAAACTCCTCCATTCACTGGAAGATGCTAAAAAATTCAATCCAGGAGATATACTTGTTACAGATATGACAGACCCAGACTGGGAACCAATTATGAAAAAAGCAGGGGCAATTGTAACAAATAGAGGTGGAAGAACCTGCCACGCAGCAATTGTTGCAAGAGAACTTGGAGTTCCAGCAGTAGTTGGAACAGGAAATGCAACAGAAGTTCTTAAAGATGGTATGGATGTTACTGTTTCCTGTGCTGAGGGAGAAGTTGGATATGTTTATAAAGGAAAAGTTGAGTATGAAATTGAAGAAATAGATATAGACACACTTCCAAAGACCAAAACCCCTATACTTATGAATATTGCTACACCTGAAGGTGCATTTGATTATTCATTCTTACCAAATGATGGAGTAGGATTGGCAAGAGAAGAGTTCATTATAAATAACTATATTGGAGTTCATCCTCTTGCCTTAATTCATTTTGATGAAATCAAACAAAAAGACCCTAAACTTGCAGAGGCTATAGAAGATAAAACTTTTGGTTATGATAACAAGGAAGAATATTATGTTAAAAAGCTCTCTTATGGTATAGCAAGAATTGCAGCAGCATTCTATCCAAAACCTGTAATAGTTAGATTTTCAGACTTTAAATCCAATGAATACGCAAACCTCTTAGGTGGTCAGCTTTTTGAACCTAAGGAAGAGAACCCTATGATTGGATGGAGAGGTGCTTCCAGATACTACTCTGAAAGCTTTAAGCCTGCATTTGGTCTTGAATGTAAAGCTATTTTAAGAGTTAGAAACAAAATGGGTCTAAAAAACGTAAAAGTTATGGTTCCTTTCTGTAGAACGCCTGAAGAAGGAGAAAAAGTTTTAAAAGTTATGGAAGAATATGGATTAAAGAAAGGGGAAAATAGTCTTGAAGTTTACGTGATGTGTGAAATTCCTTCAAATGTAGTTCTTGCAGATCAGTTTTCTGAGCATTTTGATGGATTTTCAATCGGTTCAAACGATTTAACACAACTCACACTTGGCCTTGACAGAGACTCATCTCTTGTAGCTCATATTTATGATGAAAGGAATGAAGCTGTTAAAAGACTTATATCTCAGGTTATAAAAACAGCTAAAGAGAAAGGAAGAAAAATCGGAATCTGTGGTCAGGGACCTTCAGATTATCCTGACTTTGCACAGTTCTTAGTAGAACAAGGAATTGATACAATATCTATAAATCCAGATGCAGTCTTAAAAACAACAAAAGCAATTTATGAAATAGAGAAGAAATTAGGCTTGCATGATAATTAGTTGTTAACTATTATTAAGAGAGGGGGGTTAAAGAAATCCCCCTTTCTTTCCGAATAAGAATATGTAAGTTATATCGGGGGGATTTTAATGAAACTTTTAGATATACCTAAACCAGCTTTAAATATAGGTTTATTTACGAGAAAAAAAATTTCCCTGGGGATTCAATACTCAGAGCAGTTTTTAAAATTATCCTATCTGGAAAAAAAAGGACAAGATTTCACTTTACCTGTTATGCCATTTCAAATAACTATCCCAAGTACAGATATAGAAGAAGCAGGTTATTTATTAAAAGAGGAAATGGAAAAAAGGGAAATAAAAGCCAGCTCTGTAGTAGTTGGTCTGCCTTTAAACTCTGTTTTGTTTCGTACCATTCAACTGCCAAAGGTTGAAAAAAAAGAATTAGAAGATGCTATTGAATACAATATAAGAGAAGACCTGAAAAGCATAAAAGGGTCAACTATTTATGATTACAGTGTGCTTTCTGAAGATGAAGGAAATATTCTTAACATCTTAGTAGTTATTGCCCA
>NZ_ABHJ01000055.1:0-4120 GCF_000171895.1 Hydrogenivirga sp. 128-5-R1-1 | reverse complement strand
GACATTATTTAGAGGAACTTCTGCAAACAGATGAAGAAGCTTACTTTAAAACCTTTGAAAAAATGGCTGATTACGATACACCAATTGACCCGCTTGGATATAAAAATGATGTATGGCTGATAGGACTTATGAAGGATTATGACGGATATGCAGTTTTTTACATAGATAATGTATCAAGGACAATGACACATCAGCTTGTAAGGCATACTGCATTAAATTATTCTCAAAGAAGCCAGAGATACGTAAAAGAAGATGAAAATGTACTTATAATTCCTCCATCTATAAAAGAAGCAAACTGCAGTATAGACAGTAATATTCTCAAAGAAATTAGAAATTTGACTCAAAAGGTTTTTAGCTTTGTAGAAAAGTCTGATGCAAAAGAAAATTTAAAAGAAGGTGTAAAAAAGAGAGTTGAAAAATACTTAAATGAAGAAAAAGATAGTAATCTGCAAACCCTTTTTAAAGATATAGACCAGCTTTCACAAATTGTGTATGATTTTGCAGTTTACAACTGTAAAATAAAAAGAGAAGACGCAAGATTTATACTTCCACACGGAAGAAAAACAACAATTGTAGTTTCTGGAACACTAAGCTGGATAAAAGATTTTATAATTAAAAGAACAGACCCTCATGCACAGTGGGAAATTCAAAAAGTGGCAAAGGCAATGAAAACTCTTTTAGAAAATCAGGGGGTTAAATTTTAAATGAGAGAACTTATTGAAAAAGTTGTTGAAAAACTGCTGTGGGAAAGCAGATTTATGATATTTATTGCAGTTGTTGCAAGTATAATAGCTGCCTTTATCCTTGTTTTAATTGGAACTTATGATGTTATTTTTGTAGTAAAAAGTTTTTTTAGTATGCTTTCATTCTCAAGAGAGTTTGAGGAATTCCACAAAGAAGCTGTTAAATATATAGTAAGTGCCGTTGATGTTTATTTAATAGCTACAGTTCTTTTAATATTTGGGCTTGGCTTATATGAACTTTTTATTAGTAAAATAGATGCCGCTGAAAACAGTCCTCGTTCATCAAAAATACTTGTTGTTCATACCCTTGACCAGCTTAAAGAAAAGCTCGCAAAAGTTATAGTAATGGTTTTGATTGTTACATTTTTTAAATTTGCTATAGAGTATCATTATGAAAATATACAAACATTATTGTTTTTAGCACTTGGTGTTTTATCTATTTCTTTGTCAATATACTTTATACATAAAGGAAGTGAAACTCACGAAGAAGCAAGAGAAAATAAACATTAAATTTTCAACTTTAAATTAACAGTTTAAAGTTTATATTATAATTCTGTTATTTGTGATGGAGTTTTATTTGGATAAATATTTAGTATTATTATCCTCACTTCTGTTATTTTGGAGTAGGGATATTTTCTTTGGGAAAAGAAAAAACTAATGAGATAAATGCTTCAACAGATACTTCAACTTCTTCTGAAGAAGTTTTAGAACTTCAAATAGGTGGAATGCACTGTGCTGGATGTGCTGCTGGAATAGAAGGAACTTTAAAAGGACTGGACGGAATAATTGAAGCAAAAGTAAACTTTGCAACTTCAAAAGGCTTATTTAAGTACAATCCAGCAAAAATAACAAAAGAGCAAATTATTTCTAAAATCAATGAACTTGGATACTCTGCATTAGAGGCTCTTGAAGAAATAGAAAAAAAAAGCAGTTAGAAGAAGTTAAATTAAAAAGAAAAGTCGTTTTAGCAGTAGCTTTAACTTCCATAATATTCTTTATTAAGTTTTTTGTTTCTTGGTCTTATAAAGAGTATATAATTTTTATTTTAGCCTCTACTGTTCAGTTTTACATAGGTTTTGATTTCTATAAGTCCTCAATTAATGCTTTAAAAAATAAAATAGCAGATATGAACCTTTTAGTTGTTGTTGGTACGTCTGCAGCTTATTTTTACTCTTTGTTTGTTTTATTTTTTCCTCAATTTTTTCCAGAAACTTCAAGAAATACATATTTTGAAAGCGCAGCAGCAATAATTACCTTTATCTTACTTGGAAGATATTTAGAAACAAAGGCAAGAAACAAGGCAACATCATTCATGAAAAGTCTTTTAAATTTAAAACCTCAAAAAAGCATAATAATTGTGGATGGAAAGGAAATAGAAGTTGATGCAGATAGTATTGTCGAAGGTGATATAGTGGTTTTAAAGAAAGGAGATAAAGTTCCTGTTGACGGTATTGTTATAGAAGGAAGTTGTGAAGTTAATCAGTCAGCAATTACAGGTGAGTATATGCCTGTTTTAAAAGAAAAAGGGCAAAATGTTATAAGTGGAAGTTTAGTTCAAGATGGATACTGTAAAATAAAAGCTTTGAGAAATGCAAAATCGTCTGTTCTAAATCAAATAATAAAAACAATATTAGAAGCACAGAGTAAAAAGCCTCCAATAGCAAAATTTGCAGATAAGGTTGTTTATTACTTTGTTCCAACTATCATTATAATTTCAATTCTTACTTTTGACATCTGGTATTTTTTCACCGAAAATTTTCAGCTTTCTCTAATACCATCAGTTTCAGTTTTAATTATTGCCTGTCCATGTGCTCTTGGTCTTGCGACTCCAATTGCGGTTGTTTCTTTAATTGGAAGATCTGCTAAAGAGGGAATACTTATAAAAAATTCTGATGTTGTAGAGATTATAAACAACGTAAAAACTGTTGTTTTTGATAAAACTGGAACCCTTACAAAAGGAAAATTAAAGGTTTCTTCATTTATTTTGGAAAATGAGGGCTTAAAAGATTACCTTTACACACTTGCATCCAAAAGCAACCATCCTATATCAAAAGCAATGGTAGAAAAATTTGAAGGAAGTGTTTTGGAAGTTGAAAATTTTGAAAACATAACAGGAAAAGGATTGAGAGCAGTTATTAACAGAGAAATTGTCTTAAACGGAAGTTTAAGATTAATGAAGGAAAATAATGTTGAAATTCCCAAAAAATACATAGAATTTTATGAAAATGAAACTAAAAAAGGAAAAGTGGTTGTATTTTTAGCCGTTAACAGTAAAGTTGTAGGTGTAGTTTCTATAGAAGATGAAATAAGGGAAGAAGCTAATGAAGTAATTAGCAAATTAAAAAAAGAAGGTTATGAAATTTTAATGATAACAGGAGACAGCAAGAATACTGCATTAGAAGTAGCTAAAAAACTTGGCATTGATAATGTTTATTTTGAAGTTTTTCCTGAGGATAAACTAAAAATTGTAGAAAATCTTCAAGAAGAAGGTAAAAAAGTAATGTTTGTAGGAGATGGTATAAATGATGCTCCTGCAATGGCAAAGGCAGATGTTGGACTTTCTATGAGCAGCGGAGCAGATATAGCAAAAGAAACTGGAGATGCTGTGATTTTAAGTAATAACTTGAAAAGTATTTTAAAGTTTATAAAACTTTCAAAAGAAGGAAATAAAATAATAAAACAAAACCTGTTCTGGGCATATTTTTACAACTCAATTGGAATACCAGTTGCCGCAGGAATTTTATATCCTATAAACGGAGTTCTTCTAAAACCAGTTTTTGCATCAATTGCAATGTCTTTTAGCTCGGTCAGCGTAGTACTAAATGCATTAAGACTGCAAGTAAAAAGGTTATAACTGCTCATCTTCAGGAAGATAGTAAACTTCTTTTAAATAAAGACCTTCTGGAGGGGCTATGAATAAGGCTCTTGCAGGGTCTTTTGAATCAAGTATTTGTTTAAATGTATCTATTGTTATTCTCCCTGTTCCTACATGTACCACGTGTGCAACGATTTTCCTAACCATGTATCTTAGAAAATGCGAAGCTGAGATTTCAAATTTAAGTAAAAACCCATCATACTTGAACCTAAACTCTCTTATCTCAACATCTTCCCGTAAATAATCTCCTTTCTTTGACATTGAGATTAAATTTTCAGTGTTTTTTATAAGCTGTACAGCTTCAGCTATATTTTCTAAATCTAATTTTTGAGATATATACCATCCCCTCTGGTACATGAATGGGTCTGGCTGAGTATAAACCTTATAAATATAAGTTTTGCCTTTTGCAGAAAATCTTGCATGAAAAGATAAAGGTACTTGCTTACATTCTTTTATTGATATATCCCTTGGAAGCACAGCATTTAAGTATCTTTTTATTTTT
>NZ_ABHJ01000056.1:0-4092 GCF_000171895.1 Hydrogenivirga sp. 128-5-R1-1 | reverse complement strand
TTGAATAATTTTCTGCCGTTTTTACAGCATTAGAAGCAGTATTTTTATACTCTTCATCTGAAAGATTCAGTAAAAACTGCATTTTATTTTTAAATGCATCAAAATCTCCTACAGGTACCGAAAAACCATTATATCCATCTTTTAAGTACTCATCTATTCCGCCTGCAAGCGTAGATAGTACAACTTTACCTGATGCCATAGCCTGAAGCAAAGCTCCTGCTATTCCTTCTAAGTTGGAAGATAAAACAAAAAAGTCCGATGCGTGCAAAATTTCAGGTATATCTTTCCTAAAGCCAAGCCCCCTAACCTTATTTTCTATACCAAATTTCTGAGCTAATTCTTTTGCCTTTATGTCTGTTTCCAGTCCTACCAATAAAAGAAAACAGTTATCACAATTTAATTTAGAGAAAGTTTCAATTAATTTGTCTTGAGCCTTAACTTCAGGATTCCAGTTTGCTACATTTACAAAAATCTTTGCATTTAATGGAAGATTAAGATTTTTTCTTATTTCTTCTTTTAATTTGTTTACATTTTTAAATTTATTAATTTCAATGCCACTTTCTATTGTTATCAGCTTTTCTGGGAAAAATTTTTCTTTTTCAAGTTTTTCTTTAACTTTTTTTGAAACAACTACAATTTTGTCTGCAGCAGAGTATTTAAGATATTTAGATAAAAAAGATGGAATTCTCCCTGAACGTTTAACATTAATTATTTTAGGATTTGTTTTTAAAAATAGCTTGGCAATTCTTACATAATCAAAAGCATGTGGAGAGTTTGCTATTACAATATTAAAATTTCCGTTGTCTATTATCTTTATTAACCTTTTATAATTTTCCCATCTATATCTGGCATTTTTTATATGATTTTCAAAAAAATGGGTTTTAACATTATAAGGTTTTAATTTTTCAACCATTTCTTTATATTGAAAAGAAAGAGCTATTTCAACGTCAATGTTTCTTTTTTTTAATTCTCTTGTAAGCAAATAAACCTGCTCTTTTGTACCACCCCAGCCATATCCATCAACAACCTGCAGTATTCTCAATTAAAAAAGCTCCTGATGATATAATTTAAATGACAAAAAATTATATCAGGAGTGGATAAGTGCAAGCAAAAACAGTTTTACTTACAGGAGCTGCCGGATTTATAGGCTGGAAAACAGCCCAGCTTTTACTTGAAAAAGGCTACAAGGTAGTTGGCATTGACAACATGAATAATTATTACGACCCAAGATTAAAAGAATGGAGAAAGTCTCAGCTTGAAAAATATGAAAATTTTAAATTTTTTAATGTAGATATTGAAAATTTAGGAGCATTAAAGGTTTTATTTGACAGCTTTAATTTTGATTATGTTGTAAACCTTGCAGCAAGGGCAGGAGTTAGGTATTCAATAGTAAATCCTCATGTTTATTTAACTACAAATGCACATGGAACTTTAAATTTACTTGAGCTTATGAAAGAAAATTCAGTTAAAAAATTTGTACTTGCTTCAACTTCTTCACTATATGCAGGACAGCCAATGCCATTTAAAGAAAACCTGCCTGTAAACACACCTATTTCTCCTTATGCTGCATCTAAAAAAGCAGCTGAGGTTATGTCATATACCTATCACTATTTATACGATATAGACATTTCAGTAGTTAGATACTTTACAGTATATGGTCCTGCTGGAAGACCTGATATGAGTATCTTTAGATTTATAAAATGGATTGATGAAGGAACTCCTATAAAACTTTTTGGAGATGGTTCTCAGGCAAGGGATTTTACTTATGTTGATGATATTGCAAAAGGAACAATTCTTGCAATGGAAAAAGAAGTTGGATATGAAATAATAAATCTTGGTGGTGGCAAGAATCCAATATCTTTAAAAACAATAATAGAAAAAATAGAAAATTTACTTGGTAAAAAAGCAAAAATAGATTATAAGCCTTTTAATAAAGCGGATATGATGGAAACATGGGCAGATATAGAAAAAGCAGAAAAATTACTTGGCTGGAAACCTGAAATTGACATTGATGAAGGTTTAAAAAGAACAGTTGAATGGTATTTAGATAATAAAGACTGGGTAAAGAATATTTCTCTTGAGGAGAATGTGCAGAATATTTAATGATTTTCAAGATAATCCTGAAATTTTTTAATCAAAACAGGGGAGATTATTAATCCCTGTTTATTTATGTCTTTAAATTTTAGTTTTAACAGTTTTGCAGTAAGCACAAGCTCCTCATAAGAAAGGTCTGTTTTTTTATTTTTACTGCATTTTTTACATAAACTTCCTGTTTTTTTAAAAGAAAATTCCTGAAAGTTTTTCCTGTTAATTTTTACCCCGCACTTTACACATTTGTTAAAGCTTGGCAGTATGCCATAAAGGGCTATGTATTTTATTAAAAATGTTAATTTATAGGTTTGTAAGTACTTATTTTCAGTAAATTGTAGGTAATAAAGAGCATTTTTTAGCAGACTATAAAGTTTTTCATCATTAAAAATTGTAAATTTATCAAAAATATGTAAAATCCATAAAGCTGTATCTAATTTATCTAAATCTTTTGTAAAAGGATATGAAAGATTTACATTTTCATCTATTTCTTTTATGAATGTTTTTTCTTTATACTTAACAAACACGCCTTTTATCCAGTTGAAAGGCTGAAGTTTTGGAAGGTACATATTTTTTAAAATCTGACCGCCTTTTATGTATATATTTTCTTTACCAAAACCTTTTGTAAAAACCGTAATTGATAAATCATTTGTGCCTGATGAAGAACTTCTCAGGACTATAGCCTCATCTTTTATGAATATCATTTTTCAGCCCAGCTTTTAACGATATTTGCCTCATATTCCACAGGCACTTTTTTAAGCAGTATTTTCCCTGCCTTTTTCATACTTTCTTCTAAAATATTTTTTGCCTGCACTGTTATATCCTCTTTTGCCTCAACAATAATCTCATCGTGGACAAGGTTTACAATATATGCATTTAAGTCTTTTTTCAAAATACCAAAAAAGTTTACTGCCATTTTGAGCATATCACTTCCACTTGCCTGAATAGGATAATTAACTGCATCTGTAAATCTACTTACCTTCATCCTTCTACCAAGTAAAGATTGGACAGTTATCTGTCTATGTTTATTTAGTTTTTCTTTTGTTTCTTCATGCCACTTTTTAAATCCCCTATAATGCTGGAAAAATTTATCATGAAAATCCTGAGCTTCCTTTAATGATATATCAACGCCGTAATTATTCCTTGCATACTCCATTAAGGACCTTGGAGATATACCATAAATAAGACCAAAATTTATTGCTTTTGCAAGCTGTCTTTCTTCTTTTGTAATTTCTTCATAAGATTTTCCTGTTATTAATGAAGCTGTAAATCTATGAAGGTCTTTACCTTCTTTAAAAGCATTTATCATGACTTCATCATTTGTATATTCTGCGGCGATTCTAAGCTCTATTTGAGAATAATCAGCAACTATCATCGAATATCCTTTTGAAGGTCTAAATAAAACTCTAAGTTCAGGAGGAATATTTTGAAGGTTTGGCTTTGAAGAGGACATTCTACCTGTCGGAGCTCCTATTTGTCTAAACTGGCTGTGGATACGGACTGTATCACTGTCAGAAGGGTCATTTCTTGTATGCTCATTTAACTCTTTAAGTTTATCTAAAAGTTTTTTTGTTGTTCTTATCTCCATTAACTGCCTTACTTCTTTTAAATGCTCATACTTTTTTAATGCTTTATCTTGAGATGATAAAGCTCCTTTCTGAGTTTTGGGCAGAGTTATGCCTACTTTGTTAACCAGCCAGTTTGAAACTTTTGCGGGAGAAAACGGGTCAACTCCGTAATTTCTAACAAATTCAATGTACATTCTCTGGTATTTGCTTTGGATATCAGTTAACATATTTTTTAGTAAATTTTTATCTACAGGCATACCCTTTAACTCAATTAATGCAAGTTGAGGAACAAATGTAAACTCAACTGCTGCAACTGCATTTTCAACACCAAATATTTCTTTAACTTTGCCTGTTGATTTATGTGGAGTGGGACCTCATTGAGCTTTCTTTTATGAGGGGAAATCTGCCTTAGAGCTTCATATCTTTGCAGATACTC
>NZ_ABHJ01000057.1:0-4003 GCF_000171895.1 Hydrogenivirga sp. 128-5-R1-1 | reverse complement strand
GCGGTGAAATTATGTAGATATAAAATGGAACAACTTTCACAATAAACTTCCAATTACGGAGGAATAAGTTGGAACACAAAGGAAGAATATTAATAGTAGACGATGAAGAAGATATTCTTGATGCTTTTAAAGATATTTTAGAAGACGAAGGTTATTTTGTTGATATAGCCAGCAAACCACAAGAAGGTCTAAAAAAATTAGAAACAGAAGTTTTTGATTTGGTGCTTTCTGACATGAGAATGCCAGGAATGACAGGAGAAGAATTCTTAGAAAACCTTAGAAAATTCAACAAATTTACAAGCTTTGTTATTATGACAGCCTATGGAACTATAAATAATGCTGTTGAATGTATGAAAAAAGGAGCTTTTCATTACCTTACAAAACCAATTGATTTTAACGACCCTAAAGTCTGGAAAATTATAGAAGAAGCCATACAAAAATCAAAATTAATGCAGGAAAATATAAAACTAAAAGAGGAATTACAGAATATAAAAGAGAAAACAGAGATAGATTATATAATTACCCAGAATCCAAAAATGCTTGATTTATTGAAAAATATTAAAAAGATAGCTCCATTTGACTTTACCGTATTAATTACAGGAGAAAGTGGTACCGGAAAAGAACTATTTGCAAAAGCTATCCATGAACTTTCTCCCAGAAAAGAGAAAAAATTTATAACTATCAACTGTGCAAATATTTCTCCAGATATTATGGAAGCAGAATTTTTTGGATATAGAAAAGGCTCATTTACAGGTGCTGATGTAGATAGGGAAGGGATTTTTGAACTTGCTGATGGAGGAACTGTTTTCTTAGATGAAATTGGTGAAATACCTGTAAATATCCAGGCAAAATTACTTAGATTTTTACAAGAAAAAGAAGTTAGAAGGATTGGTGATACAACTTCTAAAAAAGTAGATGTTAAGGTTATAGCTGCTACAAATAAAAATTTAGAAAAAATGGTAAAAGAAGGAAAGTTTAGAGAAGATTTATATTTTAGGCTTGAAACTTTTAAAATTGAAATACCTCCTCTCAGGGAGAGAAAAGATGATATTTTACTGTTAGTGTCTTATTTTATAAATCAGTTTAATAGAAAATTTGGGAAGAACATAAAAGGGATAACGCCACAAGCTTTAGAAATCTTAGTTAATTATGACTGGCCTGGAAATGTTAGACAGCTTAACAACATAATAAACCAGATGTGTGTATTTGCAGAAGATTATATAGATGTACAGCACATACCAAATGAAATTAAAGAAAACATAGAAAAAACTTTTTTCCTTGATTACAACAAAGCAAAAGAAAAACACCAGAGACAATTTATGAATACTTATTTAAGAATACTACTTACACTAGCAGAAGGTAATGTTTCAAAAGCTGCCAGATATGCCAACATAGAAAGACAATCACTTCAAAAGCTATTAAAAAAGTATAATGTAGACCCCTCCCAGTTTAGGAAAACTAATGCTTAAAGTGCCTCATTCCTGTAAATATCATTGCAATACCGTGTTCATCTGCTGCTTCTATAACTTCTTTATCTCTTATTGAACCACCTGGCTGTATAATAGCTTTTATACCATATTTCGCTGCCTCATCTACGCTGTCCCTAAATGGGAAAAATGCTTCAGACGCAAGAACACTTCCTTCAAGAGGTAAATTGAACTCCCTTGCCTTTTTTACAGCAGTTTCAAGGCTGTCAACCCTTGAAGTTTGTCCTGGTCCTATTCCTACGCTTGCTTTATTTTTTGCTATCACAACAGAATTAGATTTAACATGTTTCACAATTTTAAATGCAAAAATTAAATCTTCCATTTCTTCTTTTGTCGGCTGTCTTTTTGATACAACTTTTAATTCCTTGTAAAGCTGTAAATCCCTATCCTGTAAAAGAAGCCCCCCTGATATTCTTCTAAAATCAAATCCTTTTGGTTTTTTATTAAAGTTCTTAATTTTTACAAGTCTTAAATTCTTTTTCTTTTCTTTCAAAAACTCAAGAGCATCTTTTTCAAATTCAGGGGCTATTATAACTTCCAAAAATAGATTAATTAGTTCCTGTGCAGTTTCTAAATTTAAAGGTTTATTAAAGGCAACTATACCGCCAAAAGCAGACTTGGAATCTGCCTTTAAAGCCTGTAAATAAGCTTCTTTTTGAGTTTTCCTTACTGCTACACCACATGGGTTGCTGTGTTTTACTATTACGCATACATTTTCTTCACAGTCAAGTTCTTTAGCAAGATTTACAGCTCCTTCAACATCAAGATAGTTGTTAAATGACATCTGCTTGCCGTGTAAAATCTCACTTTCAGCAACTCTTAATCCTTCCTGCTCTGTTGGTTTTATATACAAAGCACCTTCCTGATGAGGGTTTTCCCCGTATCTTAAGATTTCTTTTCTTCTTAAAGGAATTGAATATTCCTGTGGGAATTTTTCATTTATTTCAAACTTTTCATTTAAAACTTCTGAGATGATACTGTCATATACTGCAGTGTGCCTGAATGCCTTAAGTGCAAGCTTCCTTCTTGTTTCAAGAGTAGTTTGTCCTTGCTCCTTCAATTCTTCAATTACAAGCTGATAATCTTCAGGGTCAACTATAATAGTCACAAATTTGTGGTTTTTGGCAGAAGCTCTTACCATTGCAGGTCCGCCAATATCTATATTTTCTATTATCTCATCTAAATCAGCCCCTTTTTTTACAGTTTCTTCAAAAGGGTATAGATTTATGGCAACTATATCTATCGGTTTTATGTTGTATTTCTCAAGCTGCTGCATATATTCAGGGTTATCTCTTACAGCAAGTAGTCCACCATGAATTTTAGGATGTAATGTTTTTACTCTACCTCCCATTATCTCTGGAAATCCTGTAATTTCTGAAACTTCTACTACTCTCACTCCACTTTCTCTTAAAACCCTTGCAGTTCCAGAAGAAGAAATAATTTCATATCCAAGTTTTTCAAGCTCTTTTGCAAATTCTACTACACCTTCTTTGTTTGATACTGAAATTAAAGCTCTTTTTGACATTTTTTACCTCAAGAAGAAGTTTTTAGAGAAAAATTTTAACATAAAAGGGGCTTTTAAAGCCCCCTAATATTAATGCTTTTTACCTTCATCAACAGGTACAGCTGGAGGCATACAGAGGGTTTGAGCTCTTTTTCTTTCTATCATAAAGTAAAGAACTGGAACAACCACAAGTGTTATAAGCGTTGATGCAACAGTACCAAATATTAAGGATATTGCAAGCCCATTAAATATTGGGTCAAATATGATAACAAATGCTCCAACAACAATTGCGGCTGCAGTTAAAAGTATTGGTCTTGTTCTTACAATCCCAGCTTCAAGTAGAGCCTCTTCAACAGAATATCCTTCCCTTAGCTTATCTTCAGCAAACTGTACTAAAAGTATAGAGTTTCTAAGGATAATACCTGCAAGGGCAATAAATCCAATCATAGAAGTTGCAGTGAAAAATGCTCCCATAACCCAGTGTCCGGGAATTATACCAACAAGGGTAAATAGGATTGGAGACATTATTACAGCAGGCATTCTAAATGAGCCGAACCAGCCTACAAGGAGTATGTAAAGAGCAACAATAGCCACTGCAAAAGCTATTCCCATATCTCTAAATGTTTCATATGTTACCTGCCATTCTCCATCCCATTTTAGATAGTATTTATCTGTAAACTCTGGCTGATGGGTTAAAAGAAGTTCAAGATTATCACCAGAAGGTGTTTTTATACTTTTAATTTTATCCCAAAGGTCAATTATAGGATAAACTGGACTGCCTACACTATCATTTACATTTGCAACTACATAAACAACAGGTTGAAGGTTTTTTCTATAAATATCTTTATCTGTGGTATTTTCCTCTATTTTAACTAAAGACGAAAGCGGAACTCCTCCATTTTTAGTAGGTATTTTCATTGAAAGTATATTTTCTATATCTGTTTTGTATTTAGGGTCTAACTGCAGAGTAATTTTTGTAGGTTCTATATCATGACCAGAGTAAATTAAACCA
>NZ_ABHJ01000058.1:0-3990 GCF_000171895.1 Hydrogenivirga sp. 128-5-R1-1 | reverse complement strand
TAATTTTACTTCACCAGATGAAGTAATAGAAACATTAGAAATTGTTTTACATAGAGGTAAAATAGAAAATAGAGGGGGTATTGTTGAGTATAATCCGGAAATTGATTCAAAACTTGAAGTAGCAAAGCTACTTGATAAACAGATTTTCTTAGGATTTGCCATAAAAGAAGAAAAAATAGTTCCATATTTTCAGCCTATTTTTGATTTAAACACAGGTAAAATTTTTGCCTATGAAGTTTTATTTAGGATAGAAGATAACGGTAGAGCCCTACCGGCAGGTGATTACATAGATGTGGCTTATAAAACTGGACTTATTGTAGAAATTGACAAAACTGTTCTTAATTATTTAAAAGGAAATTTAGATAAATTAGAAGGGTTTAATCTTTTTATAAATATTTCTGCTCCATTTGTTAAGGATAAGGATTTTTTAGAGTTAACGCCTGACATTTGTAATTGTGTATATGAAATAACAGAGCAAATAGCTGTAGATAATATTGATAAATTAAAAAATCTTGTAAAAAACTCTAATGTTAAAATGGCTCTGGATGATTTTGGCTCTGGATATTCTTCCATAAAGACTGTTGTAGAGCTTACAACAGGCGGTGTAATAAATTATTTGAAAATAGATGGCTCTCTAATAAAAGATTTAAATAAAAGTAAAGAAAATTTTTATATAGTTGAAAGTGTCGTGAAAATGGCAAAAACTTTAGGATTGAAAACTGTTGCTGAATTTATTGAAAACGAGGAAATATTAAAAACAGTAAAACAGCTTGGAATAGACTATGCTCAGGGGTTTTATTTAGGTAAACCTAAGCCTTTATCAGAAATTATTATGCTTGAACATTTTTATAACAAAGAGTACTTTTTGAAACAGTTAAAAAGGGAGCTTGCAAGAGTAAAAAGATACAAAAGGAATCTAAGTATATTGAGAATAGATATAAAGAATAATGTGCCTGATGATGATATTTTTATTTTTGCAGAAAGCATATCAAACAACCTGAGAATAACTGACCTTTTTGTCAAATGGGATAAGCATACACTTTTAATAGCTGCCCCAGAAATAAGCAAGGAAAACGCAAAAGGCATTGAAAGAAAAGTTTTAAACCTATCTAAAGAACTATCTAAAAAGAATAAAATTTTTCCCGTAGAAATATCAGCTGAAATTTTTGAAATAACTCCAAAAACAAAAATAGAAGATGAAAAGAAAGTTATAAATGGGGTGTTAGGGGAGTTGAAGTTTGAAGAAAAAGTATGAAGAATTTCTTAAAAATTATGAGGAAGAGTTTGTAAAATTAGGAAAATTTGGTATAAAAGTTTATTCAAAGCTAAATCCAGATAGCTTTGAAAAAGAAATAAGATATTTGTATAGGTCTCTTATTTTGAGAAAAACAAATATTTCCAAAGACAAAGAATTAAAAACATGTCTGAAGAACCTATACAATGCAGGAGTACCTTTGAATATTTATATAACTAAATTATTTTTTAAACTAATTTCTGATTTTTCCAATGAGCTTTTTAGAAAGGAAGTATCAATGGGACAGCTAAAGGAACTGTTAAATAAAATAGATAATTCCTTTGAAGAAATTTCCAGTATATATTTAGAATTTAAAGCTCAGAAAGTAAAGAAAAATAAAAAGAAGTTAAAGAGTATAAAAGTATATTCTTAGCTACTAAAATTTACAATTTATTTAAAAAATATTCTGAAGAAAAAAGAAATATTAGAGTTGAACAACTATACAGAAACATGCTTATTACTGTCTTTACAAAAGATATAAAATTAGAAAGAAATTATGTAAGTCTTGGAGTAAAGGATATAATGTTAGCCCTCGCATATGAAACCAAAGAAGTATTTGTTAAATTTGAAGAAACTCCAGATATACTCTGTAAAGTAAATATAGATATGCAGGAAAAAAGATTAAATGTAATAGAAATTGCCGAAACAGACCTTGATTTTTCAAAAAGAAATGTAAAGAGGGTAGCATTTCAGGAGTATGTTCCTGTTGATATAATATGCGAAGATAATTATTATCATGGGAATGTTATTGATTTATCTCTTAAGGCAATCAGGATAAATACAACAGAAGTGATAAAAATAAATACAGATAAAGAATGTAAGTTATCTTTTAAGCTGAAAAACAAAAAATTAGAAATAATAGGAAAATTATTTAGGAAGGAAGGTTCAGATTTAATTTTCAATTTTGAATTGGATAGTAAAACAGAAGATATAATATCCTCTTATATGGCAGAAGTGGAAATGAAATTAATAAAAGAGCTGAAAAATAAATACACAATGATTTTTGAGGGCTAAAATGATTGTTGAAAAATTATTTGAGAAAGAGGATAAAAAAACATTTTTACTCAAACCCGACTTTTATGATTTTTCCGCAGTGAGTATAAATTCTCTTCTTATTATAGAAGATAAAGAAGCATGTCTTATAGACCCGGGAGGGAAAAAAACTTTTTATGAGCTAAAATATACAGTAGATGAAATATTAGAAAAAGAAAATACAGCTCTATCATTTGTAATAGGTACACACCAAGACCCTGATGTTTCATCTTCAATAAATCTATGGATTGAAAGTTATAATGTTAATTTTTTTCTTCCAAGAGTATGGATGAGGTTTGTGGCTCATCTTGAAATTGAAAATTTAGATAAAATAACTCCTATACCAGATGGGGGAATGGATTTAGTTTTTGCAAATGGAAGTATTTTAAACCTGCTTCCTGCTCATTTTTTGCATAGCAGCGGTAATGTGCACATTTATCATTCTGAGTCAAAAATATTATTTTCCGGAGACTTTGGGGCTTCAGAAAGTAGTGATATATTCGTAAAGGATTTCCAGAGTGTAGTCCCTTCATTAAAAAAATTTCATGAAAGGTACATACCTTCAAGTAAAGCTTTAAATTTTTATATAGAAAACATTTTAAAAAAATTAGACATAAACATGATTGTCCCTCAACATGGCTCTGTTTATTCAAAGGAAAATATTGAAGATTTATTGAATTTCTTAGAGAACCTAAAATGTGGTGTGGATATATTGGATGAAATTTATAATGGGAAAAAATCTTTATTTTTATCAGATTCTATTATAGAAAAAATATATCAAATAAGAAATCTTCATGATGTTTATATACTAAATCTAAAGGAAAATAAAATTGATAGAATAAATCTATCCCATAAAAATTGCGATTTTGGAAAAATATTTTACAAGTATATATATCCTTTATCCAATTCAAAATGCTGTGAAAAAGACAGTATTATCTGTAAAACTATCTCTGAGATAGAAGACAAACACAAAGAATTTCATTTATTTTTAAAAAAGAGTTTAGAAGATAAAAGAATATCTAAGGAAGAGTTATCTAAATTGAATGAAATCTCTAATGGTCTTAAAGAGCTTATAGATAATTTAATTGATGTGGTTATATAATAAATTATCAATTTTTTGTCAGGAGATAAATTTGAATATAGTTTTCTGGGGAACGCCAGATTTTGCTGCTGAAAGTCTAAAAGCACTTCTAAATTCTAAACATAAAGTTTTAGCTGTTATAACGCAGCCAGATAAACCAAAAGGAAGAGGAAAAAGATTAACACCTCCTCCTGTAAAAGTTGTTGCACAGGAAGCAAGAACTCCTGTATTACAGCCTGAAAAAGTAAAAAATAATGAAGAGCTTTATAACCAGTTAAAAGAGTTAAATCCAGATATATTTGTTGTAGTTGCTTATGGAAAAATACTGCCAAAAGAAATAATTGAACTTCCAAAGTATAAAACCATAAATGTTCACGCATCACTTCTTCCAGAATTTAGAGGAGCAGCGCCTATCCACAGAGCAATACTTGAAGGTAAAGAAAAAACCGGCGTTTGTATAATGGAGATTACAGAAGAACTTGATGCAGGAGATGTTTATGCCTGCAAAGAAGTTGAAATTACAGAAGAAGACGATATTGTTTCTTTACATGATAAACTTGCAAAAGAAGGAGCACAGCTTTAC
>NZ_ABHJ01000059.1:0-3955 GCF_000171895.1 Hydrogenivirga sp. 128-5-R1-1 | reverse complement strand
AGCCCTAATAAACAAATTTATGATATTTTTGCCTTATTTGTTGTAATTACTTCATCTATCAGTATATTTTTAGAATATATTCCTTCTGTAGAGAAAAGGATACCTCCAGATTTAAATAGTTTTTTTAACAACTATGAAACATTTGCATTGTATTTTTTTCTTATAGAATACATACTCCGCTGGTGGGTAATATCAGATTTCTGGGAAGATTTTACCAGAGCATACAATGAGAAAAAAAATATCCTTCTTGCTTTAATAGAGGCTTTCAAACCTAAAGTAAAATGGATGTTCACTCTTTACGCAATAATAGATTTACTTTCAATACTACCTTTATTTAGACCATTTAGAGCTTTTAGAATTTTAAGAGTCATAAGAATTCTCAAAATAATAAGATACGGAGGAACTTTAAAAAGCTTATTTATAGCTTTAAAAGAACACAGCTTTTTATTTGCTTTCATATATCTATCCCTTGCTGGCTGGATTTTTTCCATTTCACTAATTGTTTACATATACGAATATAACGCAGGAAATAAATTATTCTCAAATATGTGGGACGCCGTTTATTGGGGTCTTATCACTGTTGCAACTGTTGGATATGGTGATATTACACCTATAACTCCAGAAGGTAAGTTTTTTGCATCTTTACTTGTTGGTGGAGGAATAGCTCTTGTTTCGGCTTTAACAGGTACATTTTCAGCAGCTCTTGTTGGAAGACTTTTAGATATTAAAGGAGGTGAACTTAAATTGCCAAACCTTGAAAATCATATAGTGATATGTGGATGGAATGAAACAGCAGAAGAAGTTGTTGAACAAATCATATCTTTAGGAATAGAAAAAGAAAAAGGTGTTGTAGTAATTACAAATGTACCAAAATCAGAGATAGGGATAGAACTTCCTTCTTTTATAGGATATAAAAAAGGAGATTTTATACAGGATAATATTTTGATGGATGTAAGTATAGATAAGGCTTCAGATGTAATAATTGTTGCAGAAAGGGAAGAGGGTCTAAGTGAAAGAAATATTGATGCAAGGACTGCCCTTGCCGCTATGATAATATCAAACATAAATCCTTCTGCGAACATATACGTTGAAGTTTTACTTGATGAAGACGCAGATATATTTAAAAGAAGAATGAGAGTAAAGGAAGTTTTAATTCATGGTCAGTTGATAGGTAAAATGCTTTTTGCAGGTATATTAAACCCTGGAACTACAGATTTAGTCAAAACCCTTATAGATAAAGAAACAGGCATCAAAAAAATAAAAGTTTCCAATTTAGGAAGATTTGAAAACTTTGGACAGCTTTTAATCGCAATGAGAGAAAAAGGATACTTACCTATAGCAATTGAAAGAAAAGGAGTAATTAAGTTAAATCCAGAGGACACTTTTATTTTAGAAAAAAATGACTATGTATTTTTAATATGAAAAATATTTTAATAACAAGAGAAGAAAAATTAGATAATAAGTTAGAAAAAATAGCAAAAGAAAAAGACTTAAATATAATTTACTGCCCTTTAATCAAAACAACCAAAATAGAATTTAATCCTCCTGACCTGGATAAATATGACTATTTAATTATTACTTCCAAGAATGCCGTTAAATATTTTTTAAAAAGTATCCCTCTTGAAAAAATTTTGCATAAGAAAGTTATTGCAGTTGGAGAAAAAACAAAAAAATATTTAAAAAATCTTGGATTTGATGAAATTATCATACCTGAAATAAACAGTGCCAGAGGAATAGAAAAACTAATTCAAGAAAAACAGTTTAAAGACAAAAAATTTCTTTTCATAAGAGCAGAAAAGGGACAGGAGATAAATAATAAAAACTTAGATTTACTAATTGTCTATAAAACTATTTTTAATAAACCTGAAAATTATAAAGAATGCTCAAAACTTCTGATAAAAGGAGAAATTGATTATGTTATTTTTTCCAGTCCCTCAACCTTTTACTCTTTTATGGAAAATTTCAAAAACTATGAAAAACTGCTTAATAACACAAAAATAATTACAATAGGAAATACAACAAAAAAAGCCGTAGAAAGCAAAGGTTTTAACGTTTATTTTGTTCCTAAAAAACCATCATTTGAAGAAATTATTAATGCACTATAATCTCACCTTTTGTTGGGAATATTCCAGAGCAGTAAGGACATGTAAATAAAAATTTTCCCGGATATATCATTTTTACTTTAGCTTCTTTTGTTTCTCCTTTTTTTATGTTCTCAACCATTACATCATAAGGAGGAAGTATATAAAAACAGTGCCCGTAGTATTTTTCAGTGTAATCATCTCCAATTCCCTCATCTAAAGCTGTAATTTTAAATAAAACAACCTGCCCTTTCTTTAAATGAATAACGTCTGGCTCATATCCGTTTTTTGAAACTTTTATTTCAACTACTTTATCTGCAGGTTTATCTGTTTTTGTACAGGAAAAAACTATAAAAAAACTAACCAGCAGTAATATTACTTTCTTCATACTTTTTTAAAAGCTCTTTAAGTTTTTTAATTTTATTTTCAATCTTTTTTCTCTCTGACTTGCTTTTTACCTTTTCTTTCTCTTCCTGAAGCTTTTTAATTTTTGATATTATTTCAAGTCTTACATCGCTGTAAGGCTGTGAAAACGCTGTAAAAAATACTAAAAGTAGACTAATAACAATCCTCATTTTTCTTCAGCCTCTTGTTTTAACTGCTCATAAACTTTTTTAACTTTTTCTTCAAGTTCCTCTAAACTTCCGGTATTTTCAATAACAATATCTGCATACTTCAACTTTTCTTCAATATCAATCTGGGAATTTATTCTACTTAATGCCTCTTCTTTTGAAAATCCTTTACTTAAAAGCCTTTTTATCTGTAAATCCTTAGGTGCATATACCACAATAATTTTATCGTAATTTTTATACAAACCTGTCTCTATTAAAAGGGGTATTTCTGCAATAATTACTGCATTTTTGTCCCTTTTATAAACTTCTTTTATGAAATTTTCTATCTCCTGTCTTACTTTTGGATGGAGAATTTTTTCAAGTTTTTTCTTCATTTCAGGAAAGTTAAACACTATTTTAGCGAGTTTCTTTTTATCAATTTCTCCATTTGTGTTAAAAACCTCATTTCCAAAAACCTCTGCAATTTCCCTTTTCACTTTTTCATTTTCAAGCAGTTTGTGTACAACCTTATCAGCATCTATTACATAAGCACCAAGTTTTTTAAAAATCTGGGACACAGTCGACTTTCCTGTCCCTATAGAACCTGTAAGACCTACCTTTATCAAAATCTAAACCTTCCTGAAAGTAAATTTTTAAATTTTATACTTATATTCTTATTTACTTGAGAATTAAAGATTTCCCCACTAAAAATTCCTTCAACTTTTCCCTGCGAAATATTTACAGGTAAATAAACTTTACCATTAAAAGCTCCATTTATATTTTGGGAGCTTATGTTTGCTTTTAAATTATTAAAGTTTTCTTCAGGTTTTATATCTGCAGAAATTTTTATGTTGTTAACAAATGGAAAGTTTGTTTTAGATAAAAATAACTGTAGGTTAGATGATATAAGGATATATTGCCTTTTTAGTTTAATATTTACATTTTTTGTGTTTAAATTTCCAAAAACCTGAGGCTTTATCTGATAATTTTCAAGTTTTAAATTTTTAAGCTTTATTTTTGCAGATTTACTGAAAGGATATATATAAAGTTTTTGCTTTTTATTTATTAATGCATAAATTTTAAATATACTATTTTTTATTTTAATATCTTCTACCCTGAAATTTTTATATTCCAGTTCTTTAATTTTAAAGGTAAAAAGATTTCCTTTTATACTTTTATAAGAAATTCCATTTTTTGATAGAAAACTACCGAAGACTTCCCTTACAGGAAAGTTATATGCAAAAAAGAAAATAAAAGATATTATAAAAGTTAGGAAATAAGTAAAATACCTCATCTAAACACCTGCTGTCATTCTAACTTTTA
>NZ_ABHJ01000060.1:0-3900 GCF_000171895.1 Hydrogenivirga sp. 128-5-R1-1 | reverse complement strand
GTGTCCTCCAGCTTCTGCACCGGTTAGTTTTTCAAGCATCTTCAAAAACTTCCTGCTTCCTGCAAGATGACAGGGTAAATTTCTACATAATCTAATGTGGTTTTTTGCCTTTTTTTCAAAACGAAACATGTCGTAAAATGAAACTATACCTTCTATGTCAGCTTCAGGTACTTGAAGATATTCTGACAGCTCTCTAATGGCTTCATCTGGTATATCTCTATAAGTCTCCTGTATAGTATGAAGAGAAGGAATTATAGCCTGCTCTTTTGTCAGATATTTATTTTTAAAATATTCAATTTTTTCAATAACTTCTTTTGTAAGGTATTTATATTCCATTTAATTTGACTCTTAACTCTTATTTTTGTGCAATAATTTTAGTTTATTTTAACTATAACTTCAAAATCTATGATACATAACTTCCGTTTTTAACGTTTTTATCAACAGTTAAAAGCGATAAAGTTTGATTATCTTTTGCAGCTAAAATCATTCCTTTAGATTCTATTCCAAATATCTTTCTTGGTTTTAGGTTTGCAAATACTATTATTTTCTTTCCAACAAGTTCTTCAGGTGTGTAGTACTGGGCTATTCCAGAAACAACAGTTCTTTTTTCATCTCCAAGGTCAACTAAAAGTTTTAAGAGTTTATCAGCTTTTGGTACTTTTTCAGCTTCTAAAACTTCTCCAACTCTAAACTTTAGCTTTGTAAAATCTTCTATTGAAACAACGCCTTTTTCTATTTCCTTAACTTCTTTTTTCTCTTCACTCACTTTTTCTTCCTCCTTGATTTCAACTCTTGGGAATAATGGCTTAATTTTTTTAGCAATTTTCGTTCCTGATGGAAAATTAAATGGCTCAGGGATATATGTAAATTCTTCAAGTCCAAGCATATTTAAAGCTTCTTTCATTTTATCTGGCATAAAAGGAGATAAAAGCCAGATAATTGCGTAAATTCCATCAGCAAGTACATAAAGAGTAGTGTCAAGGTATGGGTCTTGAGACTTTTTTAACGCCCACGGCTCAGTTTTTACAATGTATTTATTTAGAAAATCAATGAATTCCCATATCAGTTCAAGGGATTTATTATACTCAAGATTTTTTAAATGTTTATCTACATTTTCTACTGTATAAAGGTAAATCTCTTTATACTCTTTTTCTAAATCTGTGTATTTTTCACCACATTCAACAATGCCTTTTTTAAACTTATTAATCATCGTTAGACTTCTTGATATTAAGTTTCCAAGGTCATTAGCTAGGTCTGAGTTTATTCTTCCAATTACTGCTGATTTTGAAAAATCTCCATCAAGCCCGAACGGAACTTCCCTCATTAGAAAGTATCTAAGCTCATCAACCCCGTAGCTTTTAACTGCTTTGAAAGGGTCAACAACGTTTCCAAGAGATTTTGACATCTTTTTACCTTCAACAGTCCACCAGCCGTGGGCAAAAACTTTTTCAGGTATTTCAAGTCCTGCACTCATTAAAAATGCAGGCCAGTAAACTGCGTGAAATCTAAGTATATCTTTACCTACAATATGAACATCTGCCGGCCAAAATGTTTTAAAAAGCTCACTTTCTGTATCAGGATAACCAACTGCAGTCAGGTAATTTGTTAAAGCGTCAAACCATACATAAATAGTATGGTTTTCGTCAAAAGGAACAGGTATTCCCCATTTAACTCTGTCTCTTTTTCTTGAAACAGATAAGTCTTTTAAGCCCTGTTTCACAAAAGATACAACTTCATTTCTTCTGTAATCTGGCTGTATAAACTCAGGATTTTTTTCATAAAGCTTAAGGAGTTTATCTGTATATTTTGAGAGCCTGAAAAAATAGCTTTCTTCAACAATTTTTTCACATTTTTTTTGATGTATCGGGCATTTATAGTCCAAATCTTTAATTTCTGTTTCTGTTTTAAACTCTTCACAGCCGACACAGTACCAGCCTTCATATTTTCCAAGATAAATATCGCCGTTTTCATAACATTTTTGAAAAATATATTGAACAGCTTTTATATGGTCTTCATCTGTTGTTCTTATAAATCTGTCATATGATATATTTAAAACCTGCCAGAGCTCTTTAAATTTTTGATGTGTCTGGTCAGCAAGTTCTTTTGGGGTTATACCTTTTTCTTCAGCAGATTTTTGAATTTTGAGACCGTGTTCATCTGTTCCTGTTAAAAAGAAAGTTTTTATGCCTTTTTGTCTGTTGTATCTTGCCAGTACATCTGCTGCTACAGTTGTATATGCATGTCCTATATGAGGAACGTCGTTAACATAGTATATTGGGGTTGTGATATAAAACTTATCTGCCATAAAATGCTCCTATCTCATTTTTATTAGTTAATATTTTAACAAAAACATACATTGTAAACTTTATAGAATATTTTATAATTAGATTTTATAAGTGGTTTGAAAAATGTAGCTAATGAATTAGGAAAGACATTTTTCAATATTGCTGTAGCTATAGTAGTATTTATGCTTTTGCAGCCGTTTGTAAAGGGAGAACTGAGCTTTAAGTTAATTGTTATTACTGTTATGGGATTTACTATATCTTTATTTATAGGTGCAGTTCTTTTATATTTTGCAGGAGGCAAGAAAGATGAGTGTTGAAGAATATCTTACATGGGTTGTTGCTATGATTTCTGTTGTTGGTATAACTGCAACTATTATTCTTACATACTTAATAAAACGTAGTGAAAAAAAGAAGTCTTAATGAAACTATAAAAAATTATAAAAAGTAAGAAAAACAATTGATGCAAACATCAATGCATCAATTCTATCTAAAATACCACCATGTCCGGGAATAAGATTAGAGCTGTCTTTAACTCCTACCTGCCTTTTAAGAAAACTTTCAAATAAATCTCCTATCTGCATTACTATAGAGGCAATGGCTGTAGGAACAATAGCTTCTAAATGATTAAAGTAATAAGCTGTTATTCCTCCAGCTATCAATGAACCTAAAATACTTCCAAAAGCTCCTTCTAATGTTTTTTTAGGTGAAAGACGTGGAGCAAGTTTGTTTTTGCCAAATGTTTTACCAACAAAATATGCAAATGTATCTCCTGCCCATACAGTTGCAAAAAGTATTAAAAGCAAGTATTTATCTTCATCAACTAAAAGACCTAAAGAAGAAACAAAAAATGAACCGTAAATTAGAGAAAAAACAATAGAAGTTAAGTAGTTAATATCCCATTTTTTAACAGCTTCATAAAAGCCGTATAAGAATATTGTTAAAACTGCGAGGTAAAAATTAAAAAATAAGATAGAAAGTGAAGCCAAAAAACCAATAATAGCTGTACTTATTGGATTTATTTTTTCAAATTTTTTCGTAAGTAAATTTGCTGTTTCCCATACTGCAACTGCTGATAAAACAGCAATAAAAAATTTAAAAATATTTTTATCTAAAAATAAAACTGCAGAAATAGCTATTGAAGCAAGGATAATACCTGAAATAGTCCTTACTAATAATTTACTCAACAGCAGTTATTCTCCCAAATCTTCTTTCACGGCTTTGATAATCATATAAAGCTTTTAAAAATTCATCTTCATCAAAGTCAGGCCATAGAACAGGAGTAAAATAAAATTCTGTATATGCCATCTGCCACAGCATAAAATTTGATATTCTTTGTTCTCCGCTTGTTCTAATTAACAAGTCAGGGTCAGGCAAATCAGGAAAGTAAAAATAATTTTTAAAATTTTCTTCTGTTATACCTTTTTTTCCGGATTTAATAATTTCATTTACAGCATCAACTATTTCTGCTCTTCCACTGTAATTTAACGCAACAACTAAATTCATACCACTGCAGTTTTTTGTTTTTTCTTCGCCTTCTTCTATAGTTTTTAATATCATTTCTGGAAGGTTTTCTCTTCTTCCTATAAACTTGAGTTTTATATTGTCCTCTATTAAA
>NZ_ABHJ01000061.1:0-3821 GCF_000171895.1 Hydrogenivirga sp. 128-5-R1-1 | reverse complement strand
AGTACCAATATCTGAACTACTACCTCCTCCGCCACAGGAAAATAAGAGCGTGGTTGATAACAAAGCCGATGCTAATAAAAGTTTTTTCTTCATCATACAAACCTCCAGTAGTTTTTACCGGAGGTTTATACAATATTCATGCCAAACTGGATTTTATTCTTTTGAAAGGTTATATTTCTTAATCATTCTGTAGATTTCAGCTCTTGTTTTACCTGATAACTTAGAGGCTTTTGAGATATTCCAGCTGGTTTCCTTTAATAAATTTTCAAAGTATTTTTTTTCAAACTCTTCTTTTATTTGTTTAAATGGTTTAATTTCACTGTTTTGCAGTGGCTCTTTAGTGTATGATATTATAACATTATTGTTCTCTAATAATACACTATCAATGATTGGTTTGTCCTCCATAAGAACTGTTCTTTCTATAACCCCTTCCAACTCCCTAATATTCCCCGGCCAGCTATAAGATAAAAGTTGATTAATAACATTTTTAGAAAATTTTTTTTCAGGAATTCCATATTTTAAAGAAACTTTTTTTATAAAAAACTTTGCAAGGGGAATTATATCTTCTTTTCTCTCTCTAAGGGGGGGCAGCTGGAAATGTATTGTATTAATTCTATAAAAAAGGTCTTCTCTAAATTTTCCTTCTTTCATAAGCTCGTGCAGGTCTCTATTTGTGGCGGAAATTATCCTTATATCAACTTTTTTGGGATTTGTATCACCTACAGGTATAAACTCTTTGTTTTGTATTAGACGAAGCAGTTTTACCTGAAGATTTAAAGGAAGTTCTCCAATTTCATCTAAAAATAATGTTCCTCCCTCTGCCTGCTGTACAATACCTTTTTTATCAGAAATTGCTCCTGTAAATGCTCCTTTTTTATATCCAAAAAGCTCACTTTCAAGAAGGTCTGCAGGAATAGCCCCACAGTTTACTGCAATAAAAGGCTTATCTGCCCTTTTACTGTTTTTGTGTATGAATTTTGCCAGTACTTCTTTTCCTGTTCCGCTTTCTCCTGTAATTAAAACATTGGTATCAAAAGGTGCTATTTTTCTTGCTTTTTCAATAATAGACTTCATTATAGGATTTTCTGTAATAATATCTTCCTGAATAGCCTGACGAAGTCTTATATTTTCTTCTTTCAGGTCTTTATGTTCCAGTGCTTGTTTTATAACAAGCTCTAATTCATCATAATTAATTGGCTTTGTAATATAGTGATAAGCTCCCAGTCTCATTGCTTCCACGGCATCTTCTATACTTCCAAATCCTGTCATCATAATAACCTGTATGTTTTCACCGTGGGATTTTATATGCCTTAAAACTTCAATTCCATCAAGCTGAGGCATGTTTTTGTCTATTATTGCAAGGTCTATTTTTTCAGTAGAAACAGTATTTAGAGCTTCAAGGGGTGAACTTTCTGTTAGAATTTTATAATTCTTGTTTTTGCTTAATTTGGCTTTCATTAAAGTTAAAAGCTCTCTGTCGTCGTCAATTATTAAAATCTTTTTCTTTTCACTCATTGATTTCTACCTTTGTATTAATTTCAAACATCTTTAGTATTAAAATGATACTATCTATGTAAAATTTTTCAATTTGAGAAAATGGTTTATTACATTTAAAAATTGCTTCATCATTTTTTATAATCAGATTACCTGAAGGGATTTTCTCTAAAACTTCTAAAGTGTGCTTAAACAGTTTTCTATCTACCCTGATTTTTTCCATTTGAATTTCAATATTTTTATGGTTAAACTCACCAGCACTGATTTCTTCAAGGTTTAACTTATATTCTCCTGATTTAATCTTTTCAATAGTAAAAATAAGCTCAAGTAAAGTTTTTAAGTTATTCAGAGAAGATTCACATATTGACAGTATTTCGTCCTCTTCCTCAAGCTCATCTTTTATTAACTGCAGAGAGGTTTCTAACTTAAATATTAAGCCGTTTATATCGTGCTTTAGTTTATATATTTCCATAAGTAATAATATACAACAAAAAATAAAAAGCCGATATGTCAAACTTGTCAAATTGACAAAAAAGTTATATCATTAATTTCAAAGAATAAATCTTGAGGATTTTAAGATGATTAATGTAGTATCAGGCAATAAAATAAAAATAATTCCAGATAAAGCACCTTCAGAACAAACAAAAATCACATATTTAAGAATATCAGTTACTGACAGATGTAATTTAAAATGTTTTTACTGCAGACCTGAAAATCAAGAGTTTATACCAAGACAGGAAATTTTAGATTATGAAGATATGGTTAAACTTGTAAAAGTTTTAACAAAGTTTGGATTAAAAAGTGTGAGAATAACAGGAGGAGAGCCATTACTCAGACAGGATATAGAAAAATTTGTTGCAATGCTTAATGAAGTTGAAGGTATTGATGATATATCAATGACTACAAACGCAATAACACTAAAAAAACATGCAAAAGCATTAAAAGAAGCAGGTTTAAGAAGATTAAACATATCAATAGATAGTCTAAAACCAGAGCTTTTTTATGAAATCACAAAAGGAAATCTTCAAGATGTAATAGATGGAATAGTAGAGGCAAAAAAACTTGGAATTGAACCTATAAAAATAAATGCAGTTATAATTAAAGGATTAAATGAAAATGAAGCACTTGATTTTGTAGAATTTGGTAAAGAATATGGAGTTGAAGTTAGATTTATAGAAATGATGCCAATTGGGCAGGGGCAGATAAAATGGGATGAGGATATGGTTCAGCCCCTTGAAAAGGTTAAAAATATGATAGAGGAAAAATACGGAGAATTAGTCCCTTCTTCATCCATAGGAAGTGGTGCAGCAAGGGTTTATGAAATTCCTTCAATAAATACAAAAGTTGGATTTATAACTCCTCTTTCTAATCCATTCTGCGACGGCTGTTCAAAATTAAGACTTACAGTAGAGGGAAGCATAAAACTTTGCCTTAGGACAGACGATGAAATTATAGCTAAGGATATACTAAAAAATGGAACAGAAAAGGAAATAGAAGAATTTGTAAGAAAAGTAGTTGTAGCCAAAGAAATATCAAATCAAAATATTCAGTTTAATAACTATGCCTTTGGAGAATGCCAGAGAATAATGACAAGCATAGGTGGTTGACAGAGGTCTGAGTGTAATTATCCTTTATTTTATTATGAAAAAAGATGAAATTAAGATAATAAAAGATAAGGAGACAGGGAACATATTAATTAATCATAAAGACTGGGGACACTGGTGGTTTGATGTTAGTGCACTTTGTTTTTCTTTTTTAGATGAAAACAAAAATGAACTTTACGCTGGAGATATTTTAAGAGGAAGACATACTGTTGATAGTGCTTCTTTCCTTGACTGGATTGTTCAGGCTGGATTAAAACCGTGGATTACATCTAAAGATACGAAAGGACTTATAAGAATGTTTAATGACCTTTTTGAACTTCAAAAGAACTTCTGTTCTTATGGGAAAAATAAAGAACTTACTATTGAAGAAGTAGTTGAAATACTTGATAAAAAGCTTGAGAGCTTCTTGAATGAATAAAACTTGTTTAATAACAGGCGTTTCCAAAGGACTTGGTAAGGCACTAGCTTTAAAATTTAAAAAAGAAGGTTTTACTGTAGTTGGAGTATCACGTTCTAAGCCCGATTTTGAGATTGATTATCATATAGAGGTTGATTTAGCAGAAAAAACAGCCGTTGAATATATTTATAAAAAATTTAATGAAAAGTATAACCATCTTGATATTCTTATCAATAATGCAGGTATTGGTCTTTATGATTCCTGGGAAAATACAAAAGAGGAAGATTTGAGAAAACTTTTAGAAATTAATTTTTTTAAAGTTGTTT
>NZ_ABHJ01000062.1:0-3802 GCF_000171895.1 Hydrogenivirga sp. 128-5-R1-1 | reverse complement strand
TATTGTAGATATACCTCATCTTAAAGGTATAGAAGGAAGTGCATTAACAGATGAAAAGGTAGATATACCCTCAGAAGATTATCCAGACCAGCCACCTATAACTACAGTTCCCATGAGAAACTTAAATTTTTTGTCAATAGCAGCATCTTTTTGTGATGTTTATGAGATTGAAAATATAGGAATAGGCATACATTCTGTTGATAGCCCTTATCCAGACTGCCGTGCAGAGTTTGCATCTTCTGCAGAGGCTGTTATAAATGCTTCTTCTGTAATGGTGGCAAAAAAGAAAAACAGGATAAAGGTTTATACACCATTTTTGGGAATGACAAAAACAGATGTTTTAAAGCTTGGACTTGAGCTTGGAGTTCCTTATGAAAAGACTTATTCTTGCTATAGGGGTACAATTCCACCTTGCGGAGAATGTGCAACTTGCAGGCAAAGACAGGAAGCTTTTGAAAGTGTTGGAGTAAAAGACCCATTGGTTAAGGCTGATGAAAGATAAAGAAAAAGAACTTGAAATTTTGAAAGCAAAGATAGAATATTTAAAAATGTTAACGTTTATTTTAATAACAATTGGAACGGCATTTTTTACACTGATATTCTGGATTTATGGGAAAGGAGAAAATTTGTTGAAGCTTTTGCTTGTTTTTGCTTCTTTATCTTTCTTTTCTTTGCTTGTTAATGTAATTTTATTAGATAGCAGGATAAAAAGACGTATGAAAAATCTGGAGGATAAAAATGCTTGACATAATTATTTATATTCTAATAACTATAAATATGTTGTTATTAATATACTGGACTGTATCTTCTGCTATAAGAGAAATAAAAAATTAAAAAGAGGTAAAAATTGGCAAAAAAATTAGTTATTGTAGAGTCTCCTAAAAAGGCAAAAGAAATTCAAAAATTCTTAGGAAAAGACTATCTTGTAAAAGCAACTGTAGGTCATTTTAAAGACCTTCCTGAAAAAGAGATGGGTGTTGACCTAAAAACATTTGAACCAAGTTTCGTAATTAAATCCCCTAAACATAAGAAAATGCTTTCTGAAATAAAAAAACTTGCAAAAGATAAAGAGGTATACATTGCTACAGACCCAGATAGAGAAGGATATGCTATTGGATATTTTATGTATGAAGAGCTTAAGAAAAAAGCAAAAGATATAAAAAGAGCTGAGTTTCACGAAATAACAGAAAAACATATAAAAGAAGTAATAAAAAACGCTCCAGAATTTGAAAAAACCAACTTTGGATTATTTAACGCATTTCTTGGAAGAAGAGTAGGAGATAGAGTAGTTGGATATACCCTTTCGCCAAATGCTTCTAAAGAGATTGGAGGAAGGTTTTCTGTTGGTAGGGTTCAGTCTCCTGCTGTAAGACTTGTTGTTGAAAGGGAAAAAGAAATAAAAGAATTTAAGCCTACTCCTTACTATGTTTTAACTGTTTTTTTAGAGAAGGACAGCTTTAAATTTACAGCCGGCTATGAAAAAGCAAAAATTGAAGATAAAGAAAAAGCAGAAAAGATATTTGAAGAAATAAAGCCTGAAAAAAAAGCCAAAGTAGTAAAAGTAGAAAAAAAAGAGGTAAAACAAAAACCAAAACCACCTTTTACTACATCTACACTTCAGCAGGCAGCAAGTTCAAACCTAAAATTTGCTCCTGAAAAGACAATGATGCTTGCTCAGGATTTGTTTGAGAGCGGTTTAATTACTTATCACAGAACAGACAGCGTCAGGATATCCAAAGAAGCAGTTGCAGGTATAAGAGACTTTATAAAAAATGAGTTTGGAAGTGAGTATTTACCGACAAGGGCAAGAACTTATAAATCTAAAAATACCCAGGCTGATGCCCACGAAGCTATAAGAATAACAAACTTTGTTAATCTTGAAAAACAAAAGAACCTGATTAAACAAAAAGGCCTTACAGACGACCATTTTAAACTTTTAAAGCTTATTTACGAAAGAACTATTGCTTCCCAAATGCAGGATGCAATTTTTGAAAGAACAACTGCAGTATTTGAAATAAAAAAACATAAGTTTAAAACCACTGGTTCTATACTGAAATTTGAAGGATATAAAAAGGTATATATGGAAGAAGAAAATGAGCAAGGTGAGAAACAGCTTTTACCGCCGTTAGAAAAAGGAGAAGTTGTTGATAAGATAGACCAGAAACTTGAAGAAAAATGGACAAAACCTCCTGCAAGATATAGTGAAGCTACTTTAATAAAAAAACTTGAAGAACTTGGCATTGGAAGACCTTCAACTTATGCTTCTATAATGAAAACCATAAAAGATAGAGGATATGTCATAAAACAGGGAATGAGTTTAGTGCCTACTGAAAATGCTTTTCATCTAATTGACTACCTTGATAAACATTATAAATGGGTTATAGATTACGATTTTACAAAAAGAATGGAAGAATTCTTAGATTTTGTTGAACAAAATAAGAAAAATTGGAAGGAGTTTGTAAAAGAGTTATATGAAAAATCAACAAACAGAAAAACAAAAGCGATTTCTAAAAAAATGCTAAATTATGCTTTAGACCTTGCTAAAAAACACAATAGAGATATTTCTGATATACTTGATAACCCTGAAGAGTTGTCTAAGTTTATAGAAGCCCATAAAGAAACAAAACCTTCAGAAAAGCAGATTGCTTACGCAAAGTCTTTAGCAGAGAAAACAGGTATTGAGCTCCCTGAAGATGTTTTAGAAGATAAAGAAAAAATAAAAAAATGGATTAATAAAGCAAAGAAAGAGGCTATGAAAACATATCAACTTTCAGAAAAGCAAAAAGCGCTTTTGATAAAAACGGACAAGAACAGCTAATTGATAAACGTGAAAAGGCTTTAAAATGGATAGAAAATTACTTCAAAAAGAGAAGAAAAAAGGGCAAAAAATAAAAAGGCGGGTCGCTTATTGAGGCGAACCCGCAGGAAATGGAGGGGGAGGGAGGGGGATGCTTTTAAAGCCCATTTCAAACTTTAAAGCTTGATTATAATTATATTCTAAGTTATTCTTTTTAAAATGATTTTTGTCATAAGGGGTGTTTAAAATGATAGATAAAGATACAGTTTTAAAAATAGCACAGCTTTCAAAACTTCAGCTTTCAGAAAAAGAAATTCAGCTGTTTTCAAAACAACTTCCACAAATAATACAGTTTATAGAAAAACTTGAAGAATTAGAAACAGAAAATATATTACCATTCTATGAGCTAATTGATACTCCGGCACCTTTGAGAAAAGATGAAGTTAAATCTGGATTATCTCAAGAAGAAGCATTAAAAAACGCTCCTCAAGCTGAGGATGGATTTTTTGTGGTGCCAAGGGTTGTAAAAGCTGAGTAAAAAATCAGGAGGCATATTATAAATGACTGCAGAAGTTGAAAACGCAAAAGAACTTGAAGCAAAAAGGAAAGCTTTAGAAACAGCTCTATCTCAAATTGAGAAAAAATTTGGAAAAGGTTCTGTAATGACCTTTTCTTCAGATGCAATTAAAACAGTAGAAACTATACCTTCAGGTTCTATCTCTTTGGATTTAGCTACAGGAGTAAATGGTTTTCCAAGAGGTAAGGTTATAGAAGTTTTTGGTCCTGAAAGCTCAGGAAAAACCACACTAACACTTCATTTAATAGCAGAGGCACAAAAAAGAGGTGGAAAAGCAGTATTTATTGACGCAGAGCATGCTTTTGACCCTAAATATGCGAAGGCTATTGGTGTAAACCTTGAGGATTTAATAATTTCCCAACCAGATTATGGAGAACAGGCTCTTGAGATAGCTGAAACTTTGATAAGAAGTGGGGTTATTGATGTTG
>NZ_ABHJ01000063.1:0-3736 GCF_000171895.1 Hydrogenivirga sp. 128-5-R1-1 | reverse complement strand
TGGCATGCTCTTACAAATAAGTACAAAGACACAAAAGATTTAAAAGAAAATATAAAACAGATGATAATAGACTGGCTTGCCTGCGGGCTTAATCCTGAAAAAGCAACCCTTTTCGTACAGTCTGGAGTAAAACAGCACGCAGAGCTTTCACTTTTATTTTCAATGATAACTCCAAAAAGCTGGCTTGAACTTAATCCATCTTACAAAGATTTAAAATTTAATCTTTTTTATCAGTACTTAAGGGACTTTTTACTTGGAAAGCAGGTTAAAATAAATCAAGCCCCTCCACCAGAAAATTATGATAATGCTCTGGAAAAAGCTACAGGAAAGCAAAAAAATAAAATTTTTGAAGAGTATTTAAGGGAATCTTTTCACAGGGCATTTTATAATCAAAAAGGTATAAACTTTGGGTATTTAAAAGAAGTTCTTATTAAGTTTGGAATTAATAAAAAAATTGTTGAAGAAGCAGTTAACAATTTAGAAAGAGGAGATGTTGGAAAAGATATAGATACACTTGGATTTTTGGCTTATCCTGTCCTTCAGGCTGCAGATATTCTAATATATAAAGCACAGGGAGTTCCAGTTGGAGAAGACCAGCTTCCTCATATAGAACTTACACGGGAGATTGCAAGAAGGTTTAACAACCTATATGGTGAGATATTCCCTGAACCTGAGGCAATTTTAACAAAGGAAGCAAAGCTCCCTGGAATAGACGGCAGAAAAATGTCAAAATCTTACAACAACGCTATTTATCTTTCAGACAGCGAAGAAGAAGTAAATAAAAAAACAATGCAAATGAAAACTGACCCTCAAAGGATAAGAAGAACAGACCCTGGAAATCCAGATGTTTGCATAGTTTACGATTATCACAAAATATTTACAAAAGATGAAACTCTTTTAAAAGATATTGACAATAAATGCAGGAAAGCAGAGATAGGATGTACAGACTGTAAAAAAATTCTTGCTGAGAACATAAATAAATTTCTAAACCCAATAAGAGAAAAAAGGAAAGAAATAGAAAAAGATTACGAAAAATATGAAAAAGTTTTCATTGAAGGTACTTTAAAATGCAGAGAGATAGCTGAGAATAATATGAAAGAAGTCAGAAAAACGATGAACTTGTATGAGGTTTAGTGAAAATATATTTATTGACAGATAAAAATGCCAAACTTATATTGAGATTATGACGATGGAAATATTTATTTATGCTGTTTTAAGGGGTTTTTGAAATTAAAGGTTTTATAAATATGCTAAAAAAAACAGCATTAAAGAGGAAACTTTTATGCTATCTCAAAAGTATTTACCCCATTATACTTATGAAGATTATAAGAACTGGGAAGGCAGGTGGGAGCTTATAGAAGGAATTCCTTTTGCTATGTCTCCAGCTCCAGCTGTAAAACATCAACTTATAAGTAATAAAATAGCATGGCAATTGGAAGAACTTTTAAAAAACTGCAAAGAATGTAAAGCTCTTTTACCTGTTGACTGGAAAATCAGTGAGGATACAGTTGTACAGCCTGATAATCTTGTCATTTGTTATCCTTTGGAAAATAAACCCTATATAACTAAAGCTCCTACTCTGATTTTTGAGGTTGTTTCAAAATCAACGCAGGAAAAGGATGAAAAAATAAAGTTTGAGATTTATCAAAGAGAAGGAGTTAAATACTATATTCTTATTTATCCTGAGGAAAAACTTTCTAAGGTTTTTGAGTTAATTAATGGTAGGTATTCAAAACTAATAGATGCAACAGATGAAACTGTAGAATTTAACTTAAAAAATTGTCTGTTAAATTTTGATTTTTCTAAAATATGGGAATAAAAAAGGGGGCTTTTGCCCCTGTAGTTTATAATCCTTTATCTGCCATAAATAGTACTAAATCTTTTAATCTATTTGAGTATCCCCATTCGTTGTCATACCACGATGAAACATGAACAAGTTTTCCATCTATTACTTTTGTTGATAATGCGTCAAATATTGATGAGTGAGGATTCCCTACAATATCTTGAGAAACTATAGGGTCTTCTGTATATTCTAAAATTCCTCTCATCTCTCCAAGTGCGTAATCTTTGACTTTTGCATTAATTTCTTCTTCTGTAGTTTCTTTTTCAACAACAACAGTTAAATCAACAAGTGAACCGTCAGGAACAGGAACCCTTCTTGCAGTTCCATCTAACTTACCTTTAAGCTGTGGTAAAACTTCTCCGACAGCTTTAGCTGCTCCTGTAGTTGTTGGGATAATATTAACCGCTGCAGCTCTTGCCCTTCTTAAATCTTTGTGAGGAAGGTCTAATATTCTCTGGTCGTTAGTGTAGGCGTGAACTGTAACCATATATCCGTGAATTATGCCGAACTCTTTATCAAGTATTTTAGCTATTGGAGCAAGGCAGTTTGTTGTACATGATGCATTTGAAATAATGTGGTGTTCTGCAGGGTCGTACTGGTCTTCGTTAACACCAAGAACAACTGTTAAATCAGGATTTTTCCCTGGTGCAGAAATAATTACTTTTTTAGCTCCTGCCTGTAGATGTTTTCCGGCACCTTCTCTATCTCTAAATACTCCTGTAGATTCAATAACAATATCAACTCCAAGGTCTTTCCATGGAAGCTCAGCAGGGTCTTTTATAGCTGTAACTTCAATTGGTCTGTCATTTATAACTATTGCATTTCCTTCAGCTTTTATTTCTACATTATCTAAAACACCGTGAACAGAGTCGTATTTTAATAAGTGTGCGAGAGTATAGGCATCTGTTAGGTCATTTATTCCAACTATTTCAATATCAGGATTTCCAAGGCATGCTCTAAAAAAGTTTCTTCCAATTCTTCCAAAACCGTTAATTGCTACTTTTACAGGCATTTTATTCCTCCGTTTATAAGATTATTTCTTTCGCTTTTATTATCTCTGGTATTTCCTGTATCTCTTCTAATATAACTTTATTTAATTTGTCATCAAGTTGAAGTGCTCCAAGTGCTATTTTACCTTTTTCAATTCTTCCAAGTCTAAATCCTGCAATGTTTATTGAATGTCTTGCAAGTACTTCACCAACTTTTGCGATAACTCCGGGTACATCTTTATTCTCAAATACAAGAATAACTCCTTCAGGTTCAATGTCTATCCAGTATTTATCTATAAGCATTATTCTCGGTATTTTTCCATAAAATGCTGTTCCACCAACGACTCTTTCTTCTTCATCATTTTTTGCTGTTATTTTTATAAATTCTTTAAAGTTTTCACCTTCTTCTTTTGTAGTTTTCGTTATTGTTATCCCTCTTTCTTTTGCTATATATGGAGCATTAATTATATTTACAGGAATATCAAGGATTGGTGATAAATAACCTTTTAGGAAATAAGCTGTTATAGGTTCAACATGTTCTTTAATATCTCCTCTAACTTCAACCACAAGCTCTTTGAAGTGTCCACCTGCATATTGCGTTATGAAACTTCCGAGTTTTTCTGCAAGCTCAAGGAAAGCTTTAATGTTTGCAAGTCCTTCTGTAATTGTAAACGGTGCATTTACTGCAGTTTCAACAAATCTTCCTTTTAGTGCATTTATAACCTGCTGTGCTACTTTTACAGCAACGTTGTCCTGAGATTCGTAAGTATTTGCTCCAATATGAGGAGAAAGACTTATGTTGTCAAACTCAAAAAGTTTTCTGATTTTGTCGTCAGGTGGTTCTTTAGAAAATACATCAAGACCTATTCCTGCAAATTTACCTTTTTTCATAAACTCATACATA
>NZ_ABHJ01000064.1:0-3698 GCF_000171895.1 Hydrogenivirga sp. 128-5-R1-1 | reverse complement strand
TTAGAAGAGCGTAAAACTGTGTAAGGTATTTCTTTTGTGCCGATTTTTCTGTAAAACCCTTTTCTTGAAGGTCTTCAATAATATCTTTTTGGTGTATTGATATTCTATTAATGTTTTTCCACTTTTTAGTTTTCTTTTATATTTACAGCCTGCAACTTCATAACTATGAACTAAAGCCGTTTCAAATTTTGTAGCAAACTCTTCATCTGTGTTATTAAATCCAACTCTATTTTCTGAAATATACCCCTCAGAAACCAATGAACCAAGTAAAATTGCCTCTTCTTCTGTAATTAAATCCTGAGATGAGTTTATATCATTTTTTCTGCTTACTACTAAATAATCTCCAGCTTTTACCTTATCTAAAGTTTTCCAGACATAAACAGGTTTTCCATTTTTGCCCTTTTCAAGTGTTAAAACTGGATGATTCAAACTACCTTCTATCTCAAAACCTTCAACTGTTTCTACTTTTAATGTTTTATGTTTTCCACTATTAAAAAACATGTCGGCAGTGTTTATTTTCCTGTTTAAAGATTGAACTTTTATATTTATTGGGTTGTCTGTATTTTCTTTAGAATTTGGGACAATATCTTTTATCTTTACAAGACCTTTATCTGTGTTAACAAGTGTATCTCCAACAACACAGTATCTCATTGCCGCCGGTGGGTCGCCGTCTATTGAACCAAAGTTTCCCTGTCCCTGAACAAGAGGGTATCTTAATGTAAAATCTTGAGCCATTCTAACAAGAGCATCATAAACAGAGCTATCTCCATGTGGATGGTATTTAGCTATAACATTTCCTACAGTCCTTGCTGATTTTTTATAAGGTCTATTTGGATACATATTTTCTTCATACATAGCATATAAAATTCTTCTTTGAACAGGCTTTAGTCCATCCCTAACATCAGGGATTGCCCTCCCAACAATAACAGACATTGCATAATCTAAATAGGCTGACTTTACTTCTTCTTCAATGGGCTGTTTTATGATTTCTGACATTTTAAAACTCCTAAATATTGATAAAATTAGCTCTAATACTATATTTTATCATACTCTAAAAGCTATTTTTAATCTTCATAGTTCAGATATTTTGGAATAAAATTTTAAATAAAAAAACTGGAGGTAATGAGCCATATGTACAATCTGAAGACTGTTTTGCTTTTAGGAGCTTTAACAGGAATGTTCCTTGTTGTAGGTAAGCTCCTTGGCGGACAGCAAGGTATGATAATTGCATTTTTCTTTGCTGTTGTGATGAACTTTTTTGCTTACTGGTTTTCCGATAAGATGGTTTTATCAATGTATGGAGCTCAAGAAGTGTCTTATGAAGATGCTCCATGGCTTCATCAAATTGTTGAAGACCTTGCAAGAAGAGCAGGTATTCCAAAGCCAAAAATCTATGTTGTTAATATGCATGTACCTAATGCTTTTGCTACAGGTAGAAACCCAAACCATGCTGCTGTTGCCGTAACTACAGGCATTTTAGATATTTTAAATGAGGACGAGTTAAGAGGGGTTCTTGCTCACGAACTTGGGCATATAAAAAATAGAGATATTTTAATTTCTACAATTGCTGCAACTATCGGCGGTGCAATATCAATGCTTGCTGAAATGGCATTCTGGTCAAATCTATTTGGGGGAAGAGATGAAGAAGAAAGTGGAATAGGAGGAATAATCGGAAGCTTACTTTTATTTATACTTGCACCTATTGCCGCTGCCGTTATTCAAATGGCAATATCTCGTTCAAGAGAGTTTGCAGCTGACAAAGCTGGAGCAGAAATATCAGGATGTCCTTTATGCCTTGCAAAGGCTCTTGAAAAACTTGAAACAGCAGCCCAACAGTTAACACCTGTTGCAGAAAGAGAAGTTAATCCGGGAACAGCTCACATGATGATAGTAAATCCATTCAAAGGAGATATTATTGCTAAACTATTTTCTACACACCCGCCAACTCAAGAAAGAATACAAAGGCTTTTAGAACTTGCAAAACAAATGGGACAGGTTTAACCCTCGTCCCTTTTCATATCATTTTTTATTGTTTCTCTGTTTTTTTCTTCAATGTATTTTTGTTTTTTAATTACATACCTTAAGGTAATAACATAACCAATAAAAGCCAAAATGTGAAATACGACTATTGGAGGTGATAAAAGTCCTTCATCTAAAATTAAACTTAAAATTTCAGAAATAACAGCTGCCAAAAACACAAATAAGAAAGTAATTCCATAAAAAAGCGTAACCCTTCTGTTTAATAAATACTCTTTTACATCTTCCATTTTACAACCATCCTTTTTTCTTAATATATAAAGAGGAACTACAGCTGACATAACATCAGTAATAAAGAAACGGATACCCAAATTTCCAGTTTAATTCTGGCATATATTGAAAGTCATTCCATATATGGCAGCTATTAAAGTAGGCGGTAAAAAAATAACTGACATAAGAGTAAAAATTTTCATAACCTTATTTTGCTCAATATTAATTAAACCAAGGAATGTATTTTGAAGATAGTCAAGTCTATCAAAATTAAAGTTCGTATAATCTATAAGAGAATTTATATCCTTAATCATTATTCTAAGTTCTTCCCTCAAATCTTTAGGGACTTTATAACTTTTAAGTAAAGATGATACTAACCTTTGTTTATCTGTTAAGTTTTCTCTTATTGTCATATTATAATCTTCATAGTAGGAAATTGATTCCAATAATTGTTGGGTTATATCTATACCTGTAAAAACAATTCTACTTAGTCTATTTATTTCCCTTGTTATAAACTCAAGTGTATCTGCATCACTATCAATTCTTATCTCAAGAATTGTAGTGAATACATAATATCCATTTTCGTAATATTTGGGATTTGAAAGAATTCTTTTAGCAGTTTCTGAAAATGTTTTTAATTCTCTGTATCTTACTGTAATTAAAGTATCAATAGATAGTATAAATGAAACAGTTTCGTTTATGAAATTATTTCCTTCTTTGACAAGGAAAAATGCGTTTATCTTTATATTTTCTTCATCTTCAAAGTATCTGGAACTTACCTCAATTTCTTCCATTTTTTGTTTTGTGGGGATTTCTAAGTTAAAAAATTTTTCCACATTTTCTTTTTCTTCTTCAGTAGGAGAAAAAAGGTCAACCCACAGAATATTTTCCCTCCCAATATCTTCAGGTAATTTGTTCAGTATTCTTATTTGAAAACCTTCCCTAATAAAAACCCTAATCATTTGATTATCTAATAAATTTTTCAATAACTGATATATAATATACTATCATGAGTTATTTAGATGAAATAAAATTTAATAAAAAAATTGTATTTGAAAAAATAATCCCTCCTGAAAAAGCCACATATAAACAAATAAAATTTAAAAATAAAAAATTAGAAAAGTACCTTAAAGAAAAAAATATAAAACTTTACTCACATCAGGCACAGGCTATTGAACATGTTAAAAATGGTAAAAATGTTGTAATTACAACACCTACAGCGTCAGGTAAATCGTATATTTATATCTTTTCTGTCTTGGAAAAACTTGCAGAAAATCCATATGCCACATCTATTGTTATATTTCCCCTTAAAGCCCTTGCAAGAGACCAGTATGCAAAAATAAAGGAACTTATAGATGAAACAGAAATACAGGCAACCGTTGAAATTTACGATGGAGACACCCCGAAAGAAAAAAGAAGGCAGATAAAACAGAACCCTCCCAATTTTTTGA
>NZ_ABHJ01000065.1:0-3683 GCF_000171895.1 Hydrogenivirga sp. 128-5-R1-1 | reverse complement strand
GGAATGAACGGTGCAATTATTACAATGATTTCTCACGGTTTAACATCAGCTGCGCTTTCCTTGCTGCAGGATGGATATATGAAAGGTCACATTCTTACATGCTTAAAGATTTAGGCGGTATGGCAAAATATGTGCCGGTTTTTGCAACGTTCTTCATGATATCCGCAATGGCATCAGTTGGTCTTCCTGGGCTTTCTGGTTTTGTAGGTGAGTTTTTATCACTTCTTGGAACATTTAAAACAAATGTATGGTTTGCTGCCGCTGCAGGTGTGGCTCTTGTCGTTGGTGCTGGATATACACTCAGACTTTATCACAAAACAATGTTTATGGAAGAACTAATAGACGGTAAGATTATTCACAAGTGGAGAAACACTAAAGATATGACTGCTTCAGAATTTTTATCTTTCCTTCCACTTATAATTTTAATGTTTGCAATAGGAATTTACCCTAAATGGTGGGTTGACCTTATAAATACAACTTCACTTTCCATTCTTTCAAAGTTTATAGGAGGATAAGGGATGTCAATTATAGAGCAGCTTGTATCTGCAGTTGGAGTTCCAAATTTTACAGTTTTAATACCTGAGATAATAATTTTAATTACAGCATTTATAGTATTTTTTGAAGAACTATTTACAAAAAATAGAATATTAATTAGTGCTACAACAGTTATAGGTCTTTTACTTTCTCTTTTAAGTATTTTTACTATAAAACAGGGAGACCTTACTCTCTACGGTCTTTATGTTGTAGATGGTTTTTCTCTTTTATTTAAACTCTTCCTTCTTATTTCAACAATAATAATTGTTGCAACATACAGAAGATATTTTGAAAGCAAGGACATTTACTTTGGAGAGTTTTACTATCTTACTCTTTTTGCTCTTCTTGGTATGATGATAATGGTTTCTTCTCCTAACTTATTTACATTTTATGTTGGTCTTGAGCTTTCTTCTATTACTACATACATACTTGTTGGTATGTTTAAAACTAAAAATAAAAAATTCAAAGATTTTGATTACAAATCAAAAGAAGGTGCTTTTAAATACTTAATAATAGGTGGTGCAGGAACAGCTGTAATAAGTTATGCAATTGCACTTTTATATGGTGCAACAGGCACTTTTGATTTTATGGAAATAGCACAGGTGGCATTAAACGACGCAAATATTGGGCTTGTATCAGGTATGATTTTACTTGTTCTTGGGCTGGCATTAAAAGCTGCCGCAGTACCTTTACACCACTGGGCACCAGACGCTTATGAAGGAGCTCCCACACCTATAACTACTTTTATGGCTGTCGCTGTAAAAGTTGCTACTTTTGCACTTATTTTAAGGGTTATGGTTGAAGCTTTTCCATTTATCTCAAAAGACTGGGCGCTTGTATGGTCTATACTTGCAGCTCTGTCTATGATAGTAGGAAACTTTATAGCATTAAGACAGAAAAACATTAAAAGAATGCTTGCTTATTCATCAGTTGCACATACAGGATACATAACTGCAGCCCTTGCTGCTCCAACTGGTATGGGTTTTGCAGCGTTTATATTCTACACACTTGTTTATATTTTTATGTCTATTGGAGCATTTGCAGTTTTAACATTTTTAGAAAAAACAGAAGGCTGGAACAATACATTTGATGACTTTAAAGGGCTTGCAAAAAGAAGTCCATTAATTGCAATTGTAATGCTTGTTTTCATGTTCTCTCTTCTTGGAATTCCTCCAACAGTTGGATTTTTTGGAAAACTTGGAGTGTTTTTAGCTTTAATCGGTTCTGATATATGGTGGCTTGCTGTTGTCTTAGTAATAATGAGTATTGTATCTGCAGGTTATTATTTAAGGGTTGTTTCTGTAATGTATATGTATGACCCTATTAAAAATATATCGTTTAATATAAACGGCGTAGAAAAATCAATCCTAATTTTAATGGCAGTTATTGTTTTAATACTTGGAGTATATCCAACAGTATTCTGGGGAATATCTACACAAATGAGCTCCCTTTTAATTGCCGGTATTGGTAGATAATGAAAGGAGAACTTTTTATATTATCTGCTCCGGCCGGTGGTGGTAAAACAACCATCACCAATCTTCTCTTAAAAGAGATTCCAAATCTTACAAGGGTTATTACCTGCACAACAAGAAATCCAAGAGAAGGTGAGGTAAACGGAAAAGATTACATATTCCTTTCTAAAGAAGAGTTTGAACAAGGTATAAAAGAAGGGAAATTTTTAGAGTATGCAGTTGTACACGGGAATTATTACGGAACTCCAAAAGAAGAAGTTGAAAAGCTTTTAAATGAAGGGAAAGATGTAATTTTAGTAATAGATGTACAGGGAATGAGACAGATAAAAGGAAAGATTAGACCTTTAACAACTATATTTTTAATTCCTCCTTCAATTGAAGAACTTGTAAATAGGATGAAAAAAAGGGGAGATTCTCCTGAGGAGATACAAAAAAGACTTGAAACAGCTAAAAAAGAATTTCCTGCATGGAAAGAGTATGATTACATTGTAATTAATGATATTTTAGAAGATGCAAAAGAAAAAATTAAAACTATAATACTGGCTCAAAAAAATAAAACTGAAAGGTTTGAGATTTTTGTTATTAAAGATAACGAGCTCAGAAAATTGATGGAAAATGCTTAAAATTACATTTTGGATTTATACTTTAGTAGTTGCTTTTTTATCATTTTACCCTGTGCCTGAAACGCCAACTTCTGACAAACTAAATCATTTTATTGCATTTTTTATTTATCCTGTACTTTTAAAACTATCTTATAAAAAAGGATATTTTGAGACTATAGTCCTATCTTTACTTTTTGGAATCTTTATAGAAGGAGTGCAGTACTTTTTGCCTTATAGAAGTGGAGAAATTCCAGATTTAATAGCAGATTTTTTAGGTATACTATCAGGTGTGTTTATGCTGTTTACTTTTGAACTTTCAAAACATAAGGATTAAAAAAATAATATACCAATTAAGCCCCGTTATTGGGGCTTAAAATTAAAATTTACCAAATCTATAAGCAAACTTATAAACAATTGGTAGAAGTATCAATGTTAAAAATGTAGACGTAAATATACCTCCTATAACAACAACTGCTATTGGCTTTTGTATCTCTGAACCTATATCGTTTGTAAATAGTATTGGGACAAGACCAAGTGATGCAGCGGTAGCTGTGATTAATATAGGTCTAAGTCTAAGTCTTGTTGCCTTGGATATAGCCTCTCCAATATTAAAACCTTCCTCAAGCATTTGTCTGATATAAGAAACTAAAACTACTCCGTTTAGGGTTGCAATACCAAATACTGCAATAAATCCTATTGCAGCTGGAACTGATAAGTTAAATCCGGATAAGTAAAGGGCTATGATTCCTCCAATTGTAGCAAAAGGAACGTTTAGCATTATGATTAGTGCATCTTTTACAGAGTTATAGTTGATAAATAGTAGTAAGAATATTAATAAAATAGCTATTGGAACAACTACAGAAAGCTTTTTCATTGCCCTTTCCTGATTTTCAAACTGCCCAGCAAATTCTACAAAGTATCCTTCTGGCATTTTGATTTCTTTTTTTATGTTTTCTCGAAGTTCTTTTATAAACCCTCCAAGGTCTCTACCTTCTATGTTAAGCTGGACTAATGCATATCTTAATCCGTTTTCGTGTCTAATCTTGAAAATCCCGGAACTACTTTAACTTCTGCA
>NZ_ABHJ01000066.1:0-3655 GCF_000171895.1 Hydrogenivirga sp. 128-5-R1-1 | reverse complement strand
TATATAAACCTTAAACCTAAAGCAAGCTATAATGTAATAAATAGATACAACAAGCAGTACTCATTTACCCTTTACGCAAATGTTGAAGGAATATCAACAGGAGAAGCTGTAAAAAAAGTTGAAAACTTACTTAAAAAAATTTTACCTTACGGGTATGCCTATGAAATAGGCGGTAAAACAAAAGAGTTCAAACGGTCATTTGTGTATTTAGGTATAGCCTTAATTGTAGCTATAATAGGGGTTTATATGATACTTGCATCTCTTTTTGAAAGCTTACTTCATCCATTTGCAATACTTTTAATGCTTCCTTTTGCAGTTTTTGGAATATTTGGTTTTATTATTCTTACAAAAACAACCTTAAATGTGGCTTCTTATTTTGGGATAATTATGCTTGTTGGGTTAATAACAAGGGACGCTGTTTTGTTCATAGACAGAATAATACAGCTAAAATCCAAATTACCAATCAGAGAAGCAATACTTCAGGCAAGGAAAGAAAGATTAAGACCTATTTTGATGACAACATTTACAATAATTGCATCTTTAACACCTGTTGCTTTTGGCTTAACAGAAGGTTCAGAACTTCGCCAACCTCTTGCAATAGCTATAATAGGAGGACTTATAACAGCTTTACCTCTTAGCCTTTTTATTATTCCTATAATTTATGAAATTTTTGATAAGATAGAGATATTTATTAAAAGCAAAATTTTAAGGTCTGGGTAATGCCAGAGATAAGATACAACTTTCTAAAAGATACATATGTGATATTTTCCACTGAAAGGGCAAAAAGGCCTCATGATTATTTTAGAGAGCCAGAGGCAGAAATTGGAATAGTTGAGAAATGTCCATTTGAGTATGGAAATGAAAGCAAAACACCTCCAGAAGTTTTTGCTGTAAGAGAAAACGGCAGTTTGCCTGATACTCCAGGCTGGAAAATCAGAGTTGTTCCTAATAAATATCCTGCTTTGAAACCTGAAGGTAATTTCTTAGAAAAACAGGAAGGTTTATTCAAAAAATTCACAGGTTATGGATACCATGAAATTATTATTGAGACACCAGACCACTTTAAGCAGATTTACAATTTTTCAGTTGAAGAAATAAAGCTTTTGTTTGTTGCTGTAAAAAATAGATTTAATGAAATCTCAAAAGACAAAAATATAAAGTACATCCAGTACTTTAAAAATTATGGGAAAGAAGCTGGCTGCAGCCTGTTTCATTCCCATTCTCAAATCATAGCCGTTCCACTTATTCCTAAAGAGATAACTACAAAACTTCACCAGTTAAAAGAGTTTCATAAAAAAAGCAAAAGTTGTTATATTTGCGAAGAAATAAATTTTGAATTAAAAGAAAATAAAAGAATTGTTTATGAAAATGAGTACTTCATCGCTTACTGTCCTTACGCCTCCATATTCCCATTTGAAATAAGAATAATTCCTAAAAGACACACAGGTAGCTTTGAAAATATTGATGACATAGAAATCATATATTTATCTGAAATTACAAAGATTATTACACAAAAACTGTACAAAACTTTGAACAATCCAGCATTTAATATGACTCTATACACAAGCCCTGTTAATACAGACATTGAACATGTTGATAAATTTAACCACTGGTACATAGAAATACTTCCAAGGGTAAATATAATAGCAGGTTTTGAGCTTGGGACTGGCTGGTGTATAAACACAACATATCCTGAAGACGCATCTAAATTTTTAAAAGAATCAGACATATAACCATTATTCCAAAATAACTAAATTTCCTGTTATAATAATTAAGGTTTGTTAAAATTTTTAACACTTATTGGAGTAAGTATTGCTTACATTTCAGGATATAATAAGGAAATTACAGGACTTCTGGACTGAGCAAGGATGTATTTTATGGCAGCCATATGATATAGAAACAGGTGCAGGAACAATGAACCCTGCCACATTTTTAAGGGTTCTTGGTCCTGAGCCTTGGAACGTTGCCTATGTTGAGCCTTGTAGAAGACCTAAAGACGGAAGATACGGAGAAAATCCAAACAGACTTCAGCATTACTATCAGTTTCAGGTTATTTTAAAACCTGCCCCTGAAAATCCTCAAGAGCTTTATTTAAAAAGTTTGGAAGCCTTAGGTATAGATTTAACAGCACATGACATAAGATTTGTTGAAGATGACTGGGAAAGTCCAACTCTTGGAGCATGGGGACTTGGATGGGAAGTGTGGCTTGATGGTATGGAAATTACCCAGTTTACATATTTCCAGCAAACAGGAAGTTTAGACCTCCCAGAAATTTCAGTTGAAATAACTTACGGCCTTGAAAGAATTGCTATGTATCTTCAAAACGTTGACTCTGTTTACGACATCCTCTGGAATGAAGGATTAACTTACGGTGATATATATAAAGAATCTGAAAAACAGTGGTCAATTTATAACTTTGAAGAAGCAGATGTTGACATGCTTATAAAACATTTGATATGTATGAAAAAGAAGGTTTTAGACTTATAGAAAAAACCTTCCAATTCCAGCTTATGATTTTGCGTTAAAATGCTCTCACACATTTAACTTACTTGATGCAAGAGGAGCTCTGTCTGTTAATGAAAGGGCAAGATACATAGCAAGAGTAAGAAATCTGCAAAAGAATGTGCAAAAGCATTTGTTAAACACAGAGAAGAACTTGGATACCCGCTGATAAAAGATGAAAAGTAAAGAATTGTTAAAATTTATAGCTGAAACATTTAGGAATATAGGAGTTGGTTTTATTATTTCCAGTGAGGTTTTATTTATATCTGAGCATATTGAGGCAAGAAATGTAATAATGCTATTTTTACTGGGCGTGTATACAATCGCCTTTAGCATATATTTATTTATGTTTTATGAAAGAGGAGGAAAAAAGTAGTGGATTTACTAAGCTGGTTAATATTAGTTTCTTTTATCTTGATAACAATTACAGGAATAGCAACTGTATATTACGCAAAAAAACACTCTCAAGAAGGTTAATATAGATGGCTCAATACCTATTAGAAATTGGATGTGAAGAACTTCCTCCAAAAGCTGTAAATACTGCAAGGGAATTTTTAAAAGAAAAGTTAAATGAATTATTTTTTAACTTTTTCCAGTACCATTCACCAGACAACATTGAAGAATTTGCAACGCCAAGAAGAATTGGTTTTTTAGTAAAAAATTTAAATGAAAAACAGCCTCCAGAAAAAAAAGTCATAATAGGCCCTCCTGCTAAAGTGGCTGTTGATGAAGAAGGTAAATTTACAAAAGCAGCACTGGCTTTTGCTTCAAAAAATAACATTCCAATAGAAGAGCTAAAAATAATAGAAAATGAAAAAGGTCGTTATGTAGGCGCAGAAATTATAAAAGAAGGAAGAGATATAAGGCAGGTAATAGAAAAAGAACTTCCTGAAATAATTTCTAAAATTCCTTTCCCAAAAACAATGAAATGGGATAATTCAGGTTTTAGATTTTCAAGACCTGTTAGATGGATTGTTTCCCTTTTAGATAATGAAATTGTTCCTTTTAAACTTGGGAATATAACTGCTGATAGATACACCCATTTACACAGATTTATGACTAAACCTATTGGAAGAGGAGAAAAAAAGGAAATTCCTGAAGCTTCAAATTATGAAGAAATTACAAAAATGGGCTTTATAATAGCAAAATACGA
>NZ_ABHJ01000067.1:0-3635 GCF_000171895.1 Hydrogenivirga sp. 128-5-R1-1 | reverse complement strand
TTATAGGAAGTGATACAATGCTTGTTGCACCTATAACTATAGGAAAGGAAGCTTACACAGGTTCAGGTTCTGTTATAACAAAAGACATTCCCGATAAAGCTCTGGCAGTAGAAAGAGCAAAGTTAAAAATAATAGAAAATTATGCAGAGAGGAAGAAGAAAAGAGATGAAAAAAGTTGTTAATTTGATTTTAATTTTATGCTTAATTTCAATAAGTGTATATTCTAAAGAAAAAGAAGTTTTACTTGACAAAATTGTAATTATTGTAAATGATAGACCTGTATTAAAATCTGAAGTAGAACTTGCAAAAAAATGGTTTAATATCTCTTCAGATAAAGAAGCTGCCCAAAAATTAATTGACCATATACTCCTTTATCAAGAAGCAAGGAAAAAAGGTATAAAAGTAATGCCTCAGGAAATAAAGGCTGCAATAGAAAGAATTTCAAAAGCAAATAAAGTAAGCTCGATAGAAGAATTTAAAAAACTTTTGCAAAAACAAGGTATAGCCTACAATGAATTTTATGACCTTATAAAAAGAGAAATTGCAATTAATAAATATGTTCAATTTGTTATAAAACCAAAAATTCTTGAAAACTCAAAAGAAGCTGTAGAAGAAACTTACAGGAAGGTTAGGATTATATACTTAGATAAAAAAGACCCTGACTTTAAAAATAAATATGAAATCATAAAAAACAATCTTACAAAAAATACATTTGAAGAACTTGCAAAAAAATATTCCGATGACTCAATAACAGCTAAAGAAGGAGGTCTTTTAGGAAAAATAAAAAAAGGAGAAGTTGTAGATTATTTAGATAATGCTGTATGGAGCTCAAAAGTTGGAGAAATAAAAAAGGTTAAAACTGATAAAGGGATTTACTTCATTTATATAGAAAGTGAAGAAAAAAAATTTGTACCCAAAGACATAAATACAAAAGATATAATTAATAAATTAAATGAAGAAATGAAACTTCTCATAAAAAAACTAAGAGAAAAGGCAGTAATAGAGTATATTGATAAATCTCTTAAAGGATAGGAACAATGGTAAAAGAATTAATCAAAAAAATATCAGAGTTTAAGGATTTAGAAAAAAATGAAGTTGAAACTCTTTTTAGAGACTTAATGGAAGGAAAGCTTACAGATGCACAGATAGGGGCTGTTTTAATTGGTCTTAAAATGAAAGGTGAAACTGTTGAAGAGATAACACAGGCAGCAAAAATAATGAGAGAAAAAGCAGTAAAAGTGCCTGTTAAAGATAAATCAAGATTAGTTGATACCTGCGGGACAGGTGGAGATAAAGTAGATACATTCAATGTTTCAACTATTACAGCATTTGTAATCGCAGGAGCAGGTGCAAAAGTTGCAAAACACGGCAATCGCTCAGTTTCTTCAAAATGTGGAAGTGCTGATATAATGCAGGCTCTTGGAGTCAACATTGAAATGCCTCCGCAGGCGGCAGCAAAAGCTATAGAAGAAGCTGGTCTTGCGTTTTTATTTGCACCTATTTACCATCCTGCAATGAAAAATGTTATAAAACAAAGAAGAGAACTTGGAGTAAGAACAATATTTAACATACTTGGGCCCTTATCTAATCCAGCTGAAGCTAAGTATCAACTAATGGGCGTTTTTGATGAGAAATTAGTTGAGCCACTTGCAAAAGTTTTAAGACTTCTTGGAATAGAAAGAGGTTATGTGGTTCACGGTAAAGAAGGGCTTGATGAAGTTTCCATTACAACAGAAACAGTAGTTGGTGAAATAAACGGAGATGAAATATCTGTATATACTGTAAAACCTGAAGATTTCGGTCTTAAAAGGGCAAGTTTAAATGAAATAACCGGCGGAGACATAGAATGTAATCTTAAAATAGCTTTAGATATACTTGAAGGAAAAGATAAAAGTGCAAAAACTGATTTTGTAGCATTAAATGCTGGATTTGCATTATCGGCAGCAGGTGTTGTAGATAATATAAAAGAAGGTATTGAGCTTGCAAAGGAAAGTATTTATTCAGGTAAAGCTTATGAAGTTTTGGAAAAATTAAGAAATTTATAATAAAGGAGAGGTAAAGTAAATGGAATGTAAACCACTTAAAGGAAAACTTGCGTTTATTACAGGAGGAAGTAGAGGAATAGGAAGAGCTATAGCTCTAAAACTTGCCGATATGGGAGCAGATGTAATTGTAAATTACTACAAAAACAAAGAAAAAGCTGAAGAAGTAGTAAAAGAGATACAGGCTAAAGGTCAGAAAGGATATACTTTACAGGCAGATTTTGGTAAAAAAGAAGACATTGATAAAGCGTTTGACTGGATAAAAGAAGAGTTTGGGTATCTTGACATTTTTGTTAGTAATGCAGTTGCCTCAGGTAGAGAAGTAGTTGGAGGGTTCGCACCATTTTTAAGACTCAAAGAAAGAGGAACTAAAAGAATATATGATATTACAGTTTTTGGATTTATATGGTCTGTTCAAAAAGCAGTACCTTTAATGGAAGGAAGAAAAGGAAAAATCATAGCTATATCTTCAACAGGAACAAAAGATTACATGCCAAACTATGCAATACACGGCTCAGCAAAATCTGCACTGGAAGCACTTGTTAGATACGCAGCTGTAGAACTTGGAGAAAAAGGTATAAATGTAAACACAGTATCAGGAGGGCCTATAGATACAGAAGCTATTCAGCTTTTCCCTAACTATGAGGAAGTTAAAGAAGGTACTATAAAACTAACTCCCCTAGGCAGAATGGGAATGCCAGAAGATATAGCAGGGGTAGTTGGATTTTTATGTACAGAAGATGCCCAGTGGATACAGGGACAAACAATAGTGGTTGACGGAGGTCTATCACTTGTAAGGGGTCGTTAGTTTTCTAATGACCCTTTTTTCAACATTTTTGTAATATGACCAATTGTCATAGCTATATCATTTATGCCTTTTTTTATATCGGCATTTAAGTATCTTGAAGATTTTGGATTGTCTATAAACATTTCAATCTGAAGCAAATTGTTTCCTATTAAGTCTAAAAGATGCTGTCCTTCTATATTAAGTTCTTCAGTAAAAATTGGAATTTGTTCTGCAATAGATGGCAGTGTAAAAAGTATCCATGCAAGGCTTTCTGAAGATACTATAAAAATATTTCTTATCCTTTCATAATCTTCTACTTCTTCCAAATGATTAATTAATTGATTTGTCTTTGCAAGTCCAGTAGCAAATTTTTCCAGTATCTCAATACTACTTTCATAAGACGGTGGAGAATTACTCTCTAAAAGCTTATTCATTTTTTCTCTATTTGAAAAAATAAAGTACTCTAAATCTCCAATTAAAAAATCAACGTACATTTCACTTTTCTTCATTTTTATGAACATATTTAGAAATTAACTTTCTTAATTTTAGCATAGTTTTTGTATGAATTTGGGAAATTCTGGATTCTGTTAGTCCTAAGACCTCTCCTATTTCTTTCATAGAAAGCTCTTCATAATAATACAAAGTTATAACCAATCTTTCCCTTTCATCTAACTTTGCAATTGCATCAGCCAATATTTTTTTAAGTTGTTTTTGTTCAACATATTTGTCCGGAGTATCGTCGTTAATTGCTATTATCTGCCATAACTTTGTATCGCTATCTTCATCATTTCCTACATTTGTTTCTA
>NZ_ABHJ01000068.1:0-3621 GCF_000171895.1 Hydrogenivirga sp. 128-5-R1-1 | reverse complement strand
GACTTATTCCGGAAGATTGGGAAGTTGTGAGGTTAGGGGATATTGCGGAAATTCAACAAGGCAAAACCCCCAAACGAGATTTATATGATGATAGAAAGGGCTATAGAATAATAAAAGTAAAAGATTTTGAAAACGAAAAATTTGTAAAGCATTATCCAAATGGAGAGAGGTCATTTGTAAAAGTAGATTTAGGAAATAGATATACATTGGAGCAAGGAGATATTTTAATTTTATCTGCTGGTCATTCTTCAAAAGTTGTTGGACAAAAAATTGGTTTTTATAATGTAAATTCTAATAATAAAGTTTTTTTTGTTTCTGAGTTGTTAAGAATTAGAGCTAATAATAAAACGAACCCTTTATTTTTATTTTTTTCAATTATTTCACAAAAAAGCAGAAAACAAATTAAGGAAGAAATAAAAGGTGGTCATTTATATCCCAGAGATTTAGTTAATCTTAAAATCCCCCTTCCCCCACTTCCTGAACAAAAAGCAATTGCAACTGTTTTAGACAAAATCAGGCAGGCGATAGAGCAAACAGAAGAAGTAATACAGGCAAATAAAGAGCTGAAAAAATCCCTAATGAAACATTTTTTTACTTACGGCGTCGTTCCACCTGAAGAAACAGACAAAGTAAAACTTAAAGAAACAGAAATTGGATTAATTCCGGAGCATTGGGAAATAAAAACATTAAAAGATTCTGTTGATTCTATTGAGTATGGCTATTCGGTTTCCATCCCAGCAAATGAAGACCAAAAGGGTATCCCCATAATCAGCACAGCTGATATAACAAAAGAAGGAAAACTTTTATACAATAAAATTAGAAAGATAAAACCTCCTAAACGACTTACAGAAAAATTAATTTTAAAAGATGGAGATGTTTTGTTTAATTGGAGAAATAGTCCAGAACTGATTGGAAAAACAACAGTTTTTGAAGCAGAAAAAGTTTCTAAAGATGATTTCTATATCTATGCCTCTTTTATTCTTAGAATAAGAAGTAAAGAAAGTGAATCTAATAATTTTTATCTAAAATATCTTTTAAATTATTATCGTGAGATAGGGACTTTTATAAAATTAGCTAGAAGAGCAGTTAACCAAGCGAACTATAATAGAAATGAAATTTATAATCTAAAAATCCCTCTTCCCCCAATAGACGAACAAAAACAAATCGCAAAAATTCTAAACAAAATAGACAACAAAATTGAAGCAGAAGAAAACAAAAAAGAAGCCCTTGAAAAGCTATTTAAATCACTTTTAAACAACTTGATGACAGGAAAAATAAGACTAAATAAAAATTTTATAGAAAAGTTTGAAAAAGAAGAAATCCATCAAAAGATGAAAGAACTTTCAAAAAAATTAAGTGAAGATAAAGAATATTTAGAAGAAATAAAAGAATTTGAAGCATTAAGCGATGAATTTATAGAGGAAAATTAAAATGAGCTTTGGAGATGAAAGGGGAGCTGTTCAAAATAAAATAATCCAATATTGTACCGATATAGGTTGGGAATATTTAAGCCCGGATGAAGCCCTGATTAAAAGAAACGGAGAAAACAACATAATCCTGAAAGAAATATTTACAGACCAGCTTTTAAAACTAAACCCAAAAATAAACTACGAGCATGCAGAAGAAATAATCAGAAAATTAGAGTGTATCCCCGCAAATATTGAAGGAAACCTGACAGCTTGGGAATATCTAAAAGGATTAAAACAGGTTTTTATATCAGATGAAAATAGAGAAATAGACATAAAACTGTTAGACACTAAAAATATAAGTAATAACACCTTCCACATAACAGACGAACTTAAATTTGTAAGCGGAAACAATACAAACAGATACGACATAGTTTTTTATATAAATGGATTTCCGGTTTTAATGGTAGAAACAAAAGCAGCCCACAAGATAGACGGACTTATTGAAGCATTGGAGCAGGTTAAAAGATACCACAGAGAAACCCCTGAAGCCTTAGCACTTTTACAATTGTTTTCAATAACCCACTTAATAGAGTTTTACTACTCTGCAACATGGAACTTTTCATCAAAAGATTTAAACAGATGGAAGCACAAAGACAGGTATGATTTTGAAAATCTGATAAAAACATTCTTTGATAGAAAAAATATAACAAAGATAATCACAGATTATATTCTTTTTACAAAAAAAGATGACAGATTAAACAAAGTAGTTTTAAAACCACATCAACTTAGAGCCGTTGACAAAGTAATAAAAAGAGCAAAAGACAAAAAGAAAAAAAGAGGTCTTATATGGCATACTCAGGGAAGCGGTAAAACATACACAATGATAACAGCTGCAAAACTAATATTAGAAAATCCCCAGTTTGAAAATCCAACAGTTATAATGCTTGTTGATAGGAACGAGTTAGAACAACAACTTTTTAATAATCTTTCCTCTGTTGGAATTGAAAATCTAAGGGTTGCACTTTCAAAGAAAGACCTTCAAAAACTGCTTATTGACGATTACAGAGGTTTAATAGTTTCTACAATCCACAAATTTCACCTTATGCCAGCAGATATAAACAAAAGAAAAAACATTTTTGTTTTTATAGATGAAGCACACAGAACAACAGAGGGGGATTTAGGAACTTATTTAATGTCTGCCCTTCCAAATGCAACAATAATAGGATTTACAGGAACACCGAGAGATAAAACAAAACACGGAAAAGGCACATTTATAACATTTGGGAAAGATGACCCGCCTTATGGATATTTAGACAAATACAGCATTTTAGAATCAATAGAAGATGGAACAACCTTAAAAATAAATTATGCCCTTGCAGAAAACTCTTTACTTCCGGACAAAGAAACACTTGAAAAAGAGTTTTTAAACTTGAAAGAGATTGAAGGTGTCAGCGATATAGAAACACTAAACAGAGCATTACAAAAATCTGCCACACTCAGAAACTTTTTAAAAAATAAAGATAGAATAAACAAAATAGCCCAGTATATAGCAAAGCATTTTAAAGAAAATGTTGAGCCGATGGGATATAAGGCATTTATCGTTGCAGTTGACAGAGAAGCATGCGCCATATATAAAGAAGCTTTAGACAAATACCTGCCCCCTGAATACTCAGAGGTTATCATAAGCAAATCACACAACGACCCACCTGAGCTTAAAAAATACCACTACACAGAGGAAGAAGAAAAATTAATAAGGAAAAAATTTAAAGAAGAAGAAAACCCGAAAATTCTAATAGTTACAGAGAAACTTTTAACAGGCTTTGACGCACCTATTTTATACGCAATGTATTTAGACAAACCAATGAGAGACCATGTTTTACTTCAGGCAATAGCACGGGTAAATAGACCTTATGAAGATGAGAACGGAAGGAAAAAGCCGGCAGGATTGATAATTGATTTTGTCGGAATATTAGACAACCTTGAAAAAGCACTTGCTTTTGATAGCAGCGATATAGAAGGGGTTTTAACAGATTTAGAAGTTCTAAAAGGGTATTTAAAAGATTTAATGGAAGAAGGAAGAATAAAATACCTGTCAATTCTAAAAGGGAAAACAGAAGACAAAGCTGTTGAAGAAGTTTTAAACCACTTCAAAGATGAAGAAAAAAGGCACAATTTTTATCAATTTTATGAAGAACTAAAATCAATATACGAA
>NZ_ABHJ01000069.1:0-3604 GCF_000171895.1 Hydrogenivirga sp. 128-5-R1-1 | reverse complement strand
ATAGGTGAGGCAAAAGAGGCAGATATAGGACTTGCCTGCGGTAATAAATCTGCAATTTTATTTAAAAACGGACAGCCTTTAAAAAGAGTTTCAGAAAATCAAATGGTTGATGAGCTTTTAAAGGAAATAGAAAAGCTTTAAATGGATAAGTCATACATCGCCGGTATTTTTGAATCTTGCGGGTATATAACTTTTAAAAAAGATGTCAGGACAAAAAACTCTGTTTATCCTGTAGTAATAATAAAAACTTCCAATGTACAAATCCTTGAAGAACTAAAAAAACTATACGGCGGAAGTATACGAAAATCAAAAAATACATGTAAAATAATACTATCACACAGAAAAGCCTTAAACTTTTTAAAAGATATTTATGACTTTTTAAATTTTAAAAAAGAAACTGTAAATCTTATTGTAGAATTTTATGAAGTTAGATTTACAAGGAAGTATGAAGCCCAGAGGAAAAAAGATATAGTGAGAAAATTTATAGAAATTGAAGGATGGAATGAGAAAAATTATAAAGTTGGAAACTCATCAATAAAAAAATGGCTTGAGGAGGATTTATGAGCTGGGAAGAGTTAGAAGTAAAGTTAAAAGGTGTAGCTGTTGACGTGCTGTCAGATGAATGGATGGAAGAAGACATTGTAAATAAAGCACCTGTTGAAATATACAAAATAGCAAAAAGAAAAGGTGGGTTTACGATTTTTATGAAAACTCCCACTGAAAATATTGAGTGGTACTTTTCAAGAGGACTTACAGAGTTTAAATTTGGACAAACGCCGCCAGGACAAACACCGTCAGGAAGATTTATACATATAGAGCATGAAGATGGTAGCTATTGGGTAGATATGCCTTTAACTAAAGAAGTTTATGAGTTTTTAAAGGAGTTTATAGACGAATACAGGAGTCAGTTAGATGGAAAAAGTACTTGAAAAAGCTAACATTTTAATGGAAGCACTTCCCTTTATAACAAAATTTAGAGGCAAAACCTTCGTAATTAAGTACGGCGGAAATGCTATGGCAAAGGCTGACTTAAAAACAGCTTTTGCGCAGGACATATTAATGCTCAAGTATATTGGAATTAATCCTGTAATTGTTCACGGCGGAGGTCCCCAAATAGGTGAATATTTAAAAAAGATGGGACTTGAATCTAAGTTTATCGGCGGACTAAGAATAACTCCCAAAGAAACAATGGACGTTGTTGAAATGGTTCTTGGAGGTCTTGTTAATAAAAATATTGTAATGCTTATAAATAAGTATGCAGGTGGTCATATTAGAGCTGTAGGTCTTACTGGAAAAGATGGTAGTTTATTAAAAGCTAAAAAACTTGATATTGAAGAATATTTTAAAGAAATTGGAGAATTTATACCAACGGAAATGCTTGATTTAGGGCACGTTGGAGAAGTGGAATATGTTGATACTCAAATTTTAAAACATTTAGAAGAGGATTTTTACATACCTGTTATTGCTCCAATAGGTTTTGACAATGAAGGAAATGCTTACAATATAAACGCAGACTTTGTGGCTTCTGCAGTTGCTGGAGCATTAAAAGCTGAGAAAGCTATATTTTTAACAGATATAGAAGGTCTAAAAGATAAAGAAGGAAATGTAATATCTTCTTTAAACAAGAATGATGCTCTAAAACTTATTGAAGATGGAACAATTACAGGTGGAATGATTCCTAAAATAAAAGCCTGTATTAAAGCTTTAGATGAAGGTGTTAAAAAGGCTCATATTTTAGATGGAAGACTTCCCCATGTTGTTTTACTTGAAATATTTACATCAAAAGGAGTAGGTACAGAAATCTACCCGTAAGGAGGCTGTTTGTATGGATTATATAGTGGTTTTTATAACTGTACCGGAAATTGAAGTAGGCGAAAATATAGCTAAAATTTTAGTAGAAGAAAAACTTGCAGCCTGTGTAAATATTACAGGAAAAGTAAACTCAATATATTTCTGGCAGGGAAATATAGAAAATGATGATGAATATTTATTGATAATAAAAACAAGAAAAGACAAATTTGAAGAATTAGAAAAAAAAGTTAAAGAAAATCACCCTTATACTGTCCCAGAAATAATAGCAATACCTATAATAGTAGGCTCTGAAGATTACTTAAACTGGATAGATGAAACGCTGAATAGAAATTGACTAAAAAAATTTTTAAAATATCATTTGATTTTGTATAATAATTATGAGGCTATTTGGAAAAAGAATAAGGATACCCCATGTTTAGTATTTTAATGGAGAAGGGCTATTATTAATAACAGTTATCATTAAGTTTTGCATTTTTAATGAAAAATATATTTCTGTGTAAAATGGCTTTTTATGAGCTTCGGCGAGAATATAACAGAAAATATATTTGCATTAATGGAGGCTTAATGCAAACTACCTTCTCCAGAGAGGATTTTTAAAATTTTTTTAATCTTTTTTAGTGCTTGAAAATACTTGCCAACATGAATTTTTTTTATTACATTTAATTAACGGGTTTTATCTGAACTATATGGGGTACAAAGAAATAAAAAATATCAAAAGTATGAACAAATTATAGAAGTTTTATCTGAACTATATGGGGTACAAAGTGAATTTGTAGAACTAGTTGAAGAAGATGGAACTCCTGTTTTATCTGAACTATATGGGGTACAAAGTTTTTCTATTTGATTTAGGAAAAACTCTGCTGCTTTTGTTTTATCTGAACTATATGGGGTACAAAGTACTTTGAAAAATTAAAATATTTTAGATTTTTACTTTGTTTTATCTGAACTATATGGGGTACAAAGTCTGTGTACGATTTGTATTTTCTAGTCCACCAGTCCCGTTTTATCTGAACTATATGGGGTACAAAGTTTGTTCAACAAGTGTCCAATATTATTAAAGAAAACAAGTTTTATCTGAACTATATGGGGTACAAAGAGATTACAAACATATCTTTATATTCACAATGAGTTAGGAGTTTTATCTGAACTATATGGGGTACAAAGCAAGTTTATTATAAAAAATGGCATTCTGTATTAAGTTTTATCTGAACTATATGGGGTACAAAGTTATGATTTTCTAATATTCTAATGTTATTATGTACTGTGCGTTTTATCTGAACTATATGGGGTACAAAGTTGATTTATAAGAATTAAAAACACTATTTGATTTTTTCAAGTTTTATCTGAACTATATGGGGTACAAAGCAGGGTCAACTCTACAGCCTTGATTTTCCCTAATTTGAGTTTTATCTGTACTATATAAATATTAAGTTTAAGTCATGAAATTTTATACAACCGCTTGACAATCACGAAGTATTAAGATATATTATTATTCACGTTTGTGATGTTCCGGAGTAGCTCAGCAGGCAGAGCAGGCGGCTGTTAACCGCCGGGTCGGGGGTTCGAATCCCTCCTCCGGAGCCATTTCTTACCTTATAAATCCCAGTCATATAATAATTTTGTTATAATTTAAAATAAAAAGACGAGGTTGAAATATGGACTTATCAAAAATTCCAGCAGGTAAAAACCCTCCTGAAGATATCTACGTAGTAATTGAAATTCCACAAGGAAGTTCTATTAAATACGAAGTTGACAAAGAAAGTGGTGCTGTATTTGTAGATAGATTTTTATT
>NZ_ABHJ01000070.1:0-3560 GCF_000171895.1 Hydrogenivirga sp. 128-5-R1-1 | reverse complement strand
TTTTATAAAGCTGTGCATATTTTTCCACTATTTTTAAATACGTATTCTTGTCAAACTTGTAAAACCCCAGCCTAAGTCCAAATCTATCTATAAGTGAAAGTTTTTCTTCTAAAATGTCAGAAACTCTGCTGTAATCACTTTCCCTGTCTGAAAATTTAATTGGAACCAAGTTTTTTTTATTAGAAGTAACATAAAAGAGTACATTCTCAGGTATTTCAAAAACACCGCCGTCAATTATTGTTTTAAACTCTTTAAACTCTTTGTCCTCAGCCTCAAAAGACAAATCATCTATAAAAATGATAAATCTATAACTTTCTTTTTCTATTAAAGAGTAAAGTTTAAAAATATTTAAAATATCTTCTTTTAAAACCTGGATTAATTTTAGACCTTTACTGTAAAATATAGGAAGCATAGCCTTTACTAAAGAAGATTTTCCTGTACCTCTTTCGCCCCAAAGAACTGCGTGATTTGCAAGTTTTCTATTTACAAACTTTTCTGTATTTTTTAAAAGCTTTTTCTTTTGATAATCTATACCTTCAAGGATATCTAAATTTATTTTTGAGTAATTCTTTACAGGTTGTAATTTATTGTGATAGAACAAGAATGCATCTGCTTTGCTAAAATCAATATTTTCAATGTTTACATTCTCATCTAATTTGTTATTTATTTTTTCTAAAACTGAATTTAAAAGTCTAAAATCTAATTTTTCCATGAACTATATTATACACCTGCAGGCTGCTATAATTAATATATTCAAATTTTTAGGAGGACTTTAATTGTCAAAAGTTAAAAAAGTTAGAGGATTTCAGGATATTTACGGGGAAAATGCCAAAAAATACAGATATATTTCAGATGTAGCAAGAAAAATATTTGAAAATTACAATTTTGAAGAAATTATACTTCCCTATGTTGAAGATATTTCACTTTTTAAGCGTTCTGTAGGCGAGGCAACAGATATTGTTCAAAAAGAAATGTACGTTTTCACAGATAGAGGTGGAAGGGAAATAGCTTTAAGACCAGAAGGTACAGCTTCTACAGTAAGAGCTTACATTGAAGAAAAAATGTATGCCCAGTCTTCTATTAAAAAACTTTTTTATGAAGGGGCAATGTTTAGATATGAAAGACCCCAGGCAGGAAGATATAGACAGTTCCATCAAATAGGGGCTGAGATTTTTGGAGTATCCTCCCCTTTGGCAGATGCCGAGCTTATAAAAATGGTTTCAGATATTTTAAATACACTTGAGATTCCTACTAGACTTGAAATAAATACCTTAGGTAATTTTGAAGATAGAAAAAACTACATTAAAGCTTTAAAAGAGTTTTTAGAAGAAAGAAAACAGCATTTATGTGAAACCTGTAATATAAGGATTGAAACAAATCCTTTGAGGGTTTTAGATTGTAAAGTTGAAACTTGTAAGGATATAACAAAAGAGGCTCCTTTAATAACAGAATTCCTTTCAGATGAAAGTTTAGAAAGGTACGAAAGAATTAAAGAATATCTAAAAGCATTAAATGTTGAATTTATAGAAAATCCATGTTTAGTTAGAGGGCTTGATTACTACACCCATACAGTTTTTGAATTTATAACAGATAAAATAGGAGCTCAGGGGACAGTTGCAGCAGGAGGAAGATACGATAAACTTGTTGAGCAGCTTGGAGGTCCTCCAACTCCAGCTCTGGGATTTGCTGCTGGTATAGAAAGGCTAATGCTTCTTTTAGAAAAACTTCCGGAAGATAGACCTTTAATTGTAGTAATTCCTATAACAGAAGAGCATAATATTGAAGGTATTTTAACAGCCGATTTGCTGAGGTCAAACAAATTTAGAACGGAACTTATTATGAAAGAAGGAAGTTTAAAATCTAAAATGAAATTGGCAAATAAACTTGGTGCAAGTTATGTGGTTTTTGTTAGTGATAAATGTGAGCTAAAGGACATGACAACAGGAGCTCAGGAAGTATTTGAAAATATAGAAGATTTAATAGAAGTTCTTAAAGTTAGGTTATAAATCTTAGTATTGCATTATAAAATTTTTCCCATATATTACCCCCAAAATAAAATTGGGGGTTTTTAACTATGGAAGCACTGGCATGGATGTCTGAAAAAAAGGAAAATGGAAAAGTACTTTGTAAGGCATGCAGTCAAAGATGTGTTTTAGATATAGGTGAAATTGGCATATGCGGGATTAGAAAAGTAAAAGAAGATGGAAATTTATACTTAACAACTTATGGACTTGCTGCGGCTTATAATGTTGACCCTATTGAGAAAAAACCTCTTTATCATTTCTTGCCAAACACACCAATATTTTCACTTGGAACTGTAGGATGTAATATGCATTGTTATTTTTGCCAAAATGCGGATATTTCTCAATATCCTCAAGAAAATAACGGAAAAGTTTTTGGTGCTAATTTAATGCCAGAAACTATTGTTAATTTCTGCGTAGAAAATAACATTCCATCAATAGCCTACACTTACAATGAACCTGTCGTTTTCTTTGAGTATGCTTATGACACTATGAAACTTGCAAAAGAACACGGTATTAGAAACGTATTTGTATCATCTGGTTATGAAACTAAAGAAGCACTTGATACCCTTGCACCTTACCTTGATGCAATGAATATAGACTTAAAAGCTTTCAATGATAAGTTTTACAGAGAAATTGTTGGGGCAAGATTAAAGCCAGTTTTAAAAGCTATAGAGCATGCTAAAGAACTTGGGATATGGGTTGAATTAACAACGCTTATAATTCCAGGGCATAATGATGATGAAAAAGAGCTTAGAGAAGCAGCAAAATGGATTGCATCACTTGATAAAAATATGCCATGGCATTTATCCAGATTTTTCCCTGCATGGAAAATGAAGGATGTTCCTCCAACACCTATTGAAACAATTAAAAAAGCTTATGAAATAGGAAAAGAAGAAGGTCTAAACTATGTTTATGTTGGAAACTTTGATGATGAAGATAGGGAATCTACTTACTGTCCAAACTGTGGATACAGAGTTATTGATAGAAGAGGTCATTTGGGACAGTTTGTAATCAATCATCTTGAAGATGGAAAATGTCCTAAATGTAAAACTGAAATTGCAGGGGTCTGGAAGTAATTATCTTCCACCCCTTAGTTTTCTTAAATGTTCTTTAAATGTTTTTGAAAAAATATGTTTTTTCCCATCTTTTGTAAAATAATACAAATAATCAGTTTTTAATGGATTTTGAACAGCTTTAAAGCTTTCTTTTGAAAATGAAGATATAGGAGAAGGAGGAAGTCCATATATTTTATAAGTGTTAAATGGACTTTCTATTAGATAATCTTCTTTTGAGAGTTTACCATTCCATATATTTTTTAATTTTTTCGCATAAATTACAGATGCATCTATCTGAAGAGGCATTCTTATCTTTAATCTTTTGTAAATAATTCCGGCTATAATTCTTTTTTCATTAAAATCTGAAGTTTCTTTTTCTATCAAAGAAGCTATTATCATTTTTTGATAAAAATTTTCATTATTTAAATTTCCAGATGGATATATTTTCTTAAATCTCTTTATAAAAGCATAAAATAACCTT
>NZ_ABHJ01000071.1:0-3448 GCF_000171895.1 Hydrogenivirga sp. 128-5-R1-1 | reverse complement strand
TTTCTCAATCTTTCATGAACTTCTTTAGCATCCATTTTAAACCCTCCATTATACTAAAGCTGGTATAATTTTATCATTATGAAAAAAGTTATCAACAAGTATATTTTATCTTTATTTATAGTTTTTTTAACTTTATTAACTATTTTTCTAACAGGTTTTTTCATTCTGAAAAATTATAAGCAGATACTTGAAGCATTTAACATAAAAATAGAAGAAAACTGTCAATACAAAGATAAAAAACTTGAATGTGAATACATAAATATAAAATCAAAAAACTTAAAGGCAAATATTAAAAAACTTTCTTTAGAAATTTATGCAAAAAAATTTTTTACAGGTGATAAGTTCATATTTCTAAATGTAGATTACGTTAAAATTCAAATATCCAAAAGAAAAAAAAGTAAAAAACATGAAAAATTTAACATTAATAACATAAAAAAAATCCTTAGATACTCTTACTTTTTACTTGGAAGGTCTGAAATAAAACTCAATAATCTGGACATAACAATTAAAAACGGCAAATTTTTTGCTGTAAAAGGACTGTCATTAGAAAATATAAACAACCAGTTTTACACATTAAAACCTTTTAAGTTAATTATAGATAACAAAGAAACAGAAATCACAAACTTTTATGGAGAGTTAGACCCTCTTACCAGTTCTTTAAATATATACTCCCTTCAATTTACAGGATATAACACAGAGTTTGTTTTTACAGGGTCTTATAGGATAGACGGTCAAATAACTTTATCAGGTCATACATTTACAAAAAGCTATAAAATAAAAAATATTAAGCTGTCAGGCTTTGAAACATTTTTTGACATAGAGATAACACCTACAAAAAGAACAAGCTACAATGTAGACTACTCCCTTAAAAGTATAGAAATATTAGATAAAAATATAAAAGGATTTGAGATAAATGGAAACATAAATGGGAAATATTATAAAAATGCAGAAGGGATTTTAAAGCTAAATATAAATAAAGCTGAGTTTAATAAACATACAGCCGACAACCTAAGTCTTCTTTCAAGTTTTAAAATTAATATTCCAGATTTTAACTTTTATTCTAAAAATAAATTAAAAATTAAAAAATTTGAAGATAAATATATCACTGTAAATGATTTAAATTTCAATTTTATTACTAAAAAATTCCCTAAACTAAATATAAATGGTGATTTTGATATAAATAATATAAAAGGCAGGTTTTCTTTTAAAGAAAATGATAATGTATTTATAGAAACCTCTGTTTTTAATTTATCTAAAGTTTTATCATGGACAAAAAATTTACCACCTAAACTAAATGAATTAGATTCAAAGTTATCACTGAAATTAAATTTTGAAATTCCTACAAAAATTATCACTTCAAACGTAGTTTTAAGCAATGTTAATCTATTTGGTATAGATTTTAAAAATGGTCTGGTAAATATAAACTACAATCTAAGCAACTTCTCAGGTAATTATAAAATTAATCTTTTAAATAAAAATTCTTTTTTAAACATTTTTGCAGACTCTAAAAAAGATATTATTAACGGAGATTTTGAATATAAAAATATTAATATTGCAAATTTGGTATTTACAAGAAATCAAAAAATACTTTCTGTATTTACAGGAAAAGGAAACATTTATGGAAGTCTAAAAAATCCTCAAATAATCACAGACGGCACCGCAAACTACTTTTTCTATGATGAAATAAAAATTACAACACCTATAAGATATAATTTAACTTTTAAAAACTATACGTTTGATATAAACGCTGACTCCAAAAATATTAACTCTGCTATTAAAATAGCTTTAAATCCATTTTTTATAGACATTAATGCTGATACAAAAAAGCTTAATGGAGATGTAGTCTATTATTATTTATTAAAACTTCAGCCAAACATTTTTAAAACTTTAAAACCTAAAGAAATCACAGGAAAAATTAGAGTAGTTTATACAAATGGTTGTTATTTTGTAAATTTAAATATTTCAGATACAAAAACTCTATTAATTCCTTTAGATAGCTATTTCAAGTCAAATGTAAAAGGTTATATTTCTTCAGGATTAAACAGTTTAGATATATCTTTCAATAAAAAAGACTTCTTGTATAAGAATTTTCATATTGCCTATATAAAAGGCAAAGGGAAACTCCTGGACAAAAAATTTTTTCTGTCTGTAAAAGCAAGAGGTTCAAAAAATTTAGATTTATTTAAATTTAAAGGTCTTTTAAATCTAAATTTAAAGAGTAAATCAATCAAGGCAAACACTGATATAAGTTTAAGGAAAAATAAATACAAATATTTAGCCAATATAGTAATAGAAGGAAATATAAACAATTTTTCAGGAAATTTAAACTACAAATTATTAACTGATAAAAATAAAATTTCGTCTTCTAAGATTAGTATCAAATTTAAGGAAAATTCAAACTATCATCTTACATTACTATCAAAAGAAATACCTTTCAATTTTGAAAAAAAATTAATATCTATCTTGAAAAATGTGAAATATGATATTTATATAACAAAAGATGGACAGTTTGATAGTTATCTTTATATAGATAACCTGAATGTAAACTTAAGTCGTATAAATCTTTTAAACTCAAGGGGTATCCTGGCAAAAATAGATAAAAACACATTCAGCCTTTATCCAACATCCTTTACAGGTGTTTTAGAAGGAGAAACATCTCTATTTAAATACAAATTCAGGGAAAATTATTTAATAGTTAAATCTAAAGGAAAAGTAAACAAACAGGCAATATCTCAAATAGTTCAGCTTCTATCAATATATGGAAATATAGGATATGAATTTTCATTTAATGGAAATGTGAAAAACTTTTTAGAAAAAGCATATCTAAAACTTTATTCAAATAATTTAAAAATTAAAAGTAATTATATTTTAGGATATGTAAAAATTAAAAACCTTTTAGGCATTTATAAATCTAAACAACTGCAAATATCCATAGAAGGGAAAAACTCATTTATAACCTATGGTGAAAACTTGATAAAAATAGATGGAAACATTAATATTGGTACTAAACCAATTGAAATTAACACTTTAATAACAACATCCTTATTCCCCGTAAAATATTCAAATATTTTTATAGGTAATATAAATTCAAATTTATATCTAAGATATGGTAAATCAAAAACAGTTAAAGGAAATATTTCTGTTTCAGGACAAATAAATCTTTCTACAGAAAGTATGCTGAAAAAAAGTTCCACATCACCAAAAAATGAAAACCTAAAGCAGATAAATTTAGATATAAATATAAATTCATACCTTCCTGTTTATATATATGGAAACTGGGGAAAAGCCTACGCAGAAATAAAAGGAAATCTTAGCGGGAATGCAGCAAACCCTATATTTAACGGGGAAATAAATATTATCTATGGGAAAATCACTTATCTTAGAAACAACTATAATATAGACTTTGCAAATATTAAAATTATAAATAACATTCCTTATATAAACGCCA
>NZ_ABHJ01000072.1:0-3425 GCF_000171895.1 Hydrogenivirga sp. 128-5-R1-1 | reverse complement strand
TAGAGACAAGGGAATAAACCAGAGGCAGATGATAACGGGAAGAGGATCAACAAGTACAAGAGGATTATCAAAAGAGGAAATCAATTTAAGGAAATTAGCAAAACCATCTTTAGATACAGGGAAAGAACCTTGTTTAATAATTTTTTCAGTTTCATCAATGACACAGAAATTAAAGGAGTTTTTAGACATATCAATGCCAATGTAGTGCATGACAACACCTCCTTAGTTGAATTTTTAAAGTCCCTCATAACCATCCTCCCGACTGGCAGGGGCTTAATAGCCCAATCAAGTAATTGGGTTTTGAGGGACAGGGGGACATACTCCCTAAGAGGCTTTAGAGCCTATGAAAAATGGAGTCTTTGTCCCTCGCTTTATTTTAAAAACTTATTCTATTTAAAAATATAAACTAATTTTTTGCAGGAGAATATCAATGAAAAAGTTTTTACTTACTCTTTTATTTTCTGCATTTCTTATTAACTTTTCATTTTCTGCAGAAAAAATTGTTTATCTGGACACTCAGAAAGTATTTACACAATCAAAAGCCGGTATTGATTTAAAAACTGCTCTTCAACAAAAAGCAGAAAAAGCAAGAGCAGAGATACAGGCAAAAGCATCTACAGTGAAACAAAACGACCAGCTTGCAATGCAGCAGCTTCAGCAAGAAGCAATGCAAAAACAGCAGGAAATACAAAAACTTCAACAAAAAGCAGTTGAGAATTTTGCAAATTTTGTAAAAAAAGCAGTTGAGCAGTGGGCGAAATCTAAAGGATATGAACTTGTGGTTGACGGACAGGCTGTACTTTATGGTAAAGAAAATTACGATAAAACTGCTGAGTTTCTAAAGTTTTTAGATGAAAAATACGCAAAGGAAAAACCAGACTTTCTAAAATAAATAATGCTTATAGCTCTCTTAACAGATTTTGGTCTGAAAGATGGTTTTGTAGGTACAGTTAAAGGTGTAATAAAAAGTATAAATCCATTGGTTGATATTATAGATATATCCCACGATATTAATTCTTTTGATATTTTAGAAGGGGCTCTTATTTTAAGGGCTTCCTATAGATATTTTCCTAAATATACAATTTTTACAGTTGTTGTTGACCCGGGGGTCGGCAGTAGTAGAAACGCCATCATTGTAAAAACCGAAAATTATGTCTTTGTGGCTCCAGATAACGGCATTTTATCTTTAGTATTAAAGGAAGAGAAAATAGAAAAAATTATAAAAATAGAAAACGAAAATTTTTTACTTCCCAGAGATAATAACACTTTCCATGGTAGAGATATATTTGCACCTGTCTCTGCCAATATATCAAAAGGTGTTCCATTAGAAGAGTTTGGAACTCCATTGAAAAACATAAAAAAAATAAATTTTCCTGAGGCAGAGTATAAGAAAAATGTTATTGAAGGTCAGATAATAAAATTTGATAAATTTGGCAATGCTATAACAAATATTGAAAGTATTTCAGGTTTTAAGGAAGGGTATGTTTCTGATAATAAAATAGATGGCATTGTAAACTCATTTTTGGAAGGAGATGAAGGAAAGCTTTATTTGATAAAGGGAAGTTTTGGCTATTATGAACTTTCAACACCTTTATCAAGTGCGAAAGATATGTTTAATTTAAAAAAAGGTGATAAGGTTATAATAAAAACATGAGAAAAAAACATATAGTAGTCAAAGACCTTACTAAGAAGTTTGGAGATAGAGAAGTTTTAAAAAATGTCTCATTTGAAGTATATGAAGGGGAAGTTTTTGTACTTATGGGAGGTAGTGGAAGTGGAAAATCAACAACTATTAAACATATTATAGGTCTTTTAAAGCCAACTTCAGGGCAAATTATTGTTGATGATGTGGACATTACTAAACTTTCTCAAGATGAACTTATAGAGTTTAGAAAAAGGATGGGATATCTTTTCCAAGAAGGAGCTTTATTTGATAGTTTGAAAATCTGGGAAAATGTAGGATTTTATTACCTTGAAAATACAAAAATGCCTGTTAAAGAGGTTTACAGGCTCGCCCAAGAAAAACTTACAATGGTAGGTCTTAAAGGTATAGAGGAACTTTATCCTTCTCAGCTTTCAGGAGGTATGAGAAAAAGAGCTTCTCTTGCAAGGGCTATAGCAACCAATCCAGAAATTGTTCTTTATGATGAGCCAACATCTGGACTTGACCCTGTTATGAGTGCAGTTATTGATAGATTAATATTAAAACTTAGAGATGAGATAGGTATTACTTCTATAGTTGTTACTCACGACCTTGAAAGTGCTTTTAGTATTGCTGACAGAATAGCAATAATTCATAAAGGTGTAATATATGCAATTGGAACGCCAGAAGAAATAAAAAATGCAAAAGACCCTGTTGTTCAACAGTTTATAAACCGTCTACCAGAAGGACCTATAACGAAGGAAATATTTTCAGAGGTTTCTTGAATTTTTCAGCAGAAAATTTAAAAAATCCCTTTCTGTTTTAGGAAGCCTGATATTTTTCTGCATAATACAGGAAAATTTTCTTTCAATTTTTAGACCATCTATTTTTATTTCTTTTATCAAACCTCTTTTAAGCATATCTTCAGCAGCAAGTTTTGATATAAACCCTATATAATCGGATTTTGATATAAGAGAAATTATAGCCCTACTACTGCTTATTTCTATATCTGGAGTTATCTTTATTCCTGCATTTTTTAAATGATTTTCTACGATATTCCTTGTTCCTGACCCTTTTTCTCTAAATACAAATTTATAATTTTTTATATCCTTTTTATTAATGACAGGAGGAATGTCCAGATTTTTTGAAGCTACAAATATTATTTCATCAGTGTAAAAGTCTACAGTTTTTAATTTGTTTGAGTGTATTTCATCTTCTACGAGCCCTATATAAAAGCTTTTAGAAAGTACTCCTTCTTCAACTTCTTTAGAATTTCCTATAAAAATGCTTGCATTAAGTTCTAAATTTTTATCTAAAAATTTGGAAAGTATTTTAGGTAAGAAATAATCTCCGATTGTACTGCTTACTCCTATTGTAATATTTTTTTCAAGTTTTTTGGAAATTTTTGAAAGTTCTTCTTCCATTTCTATGTAATCATCAAGTATTTTTGTTGCGTGTTTGTAAAGGACTTCTCCTGCTTTGGTGAGTTTTATTCCTTCCTTTGTTCTCTCAAACAAAGTAATATTTAGATAATTTTCAAGTTTTTTTATTTGAAGGGTAATTGTAGGTTGTGTTAAAAAAAGAACTTCTGCTGCTTTTGAGAAGTTTTTTAAGTCAGCAACTGTTTTAAAAATTTTTAATCTATTATAATCAACTACTTCCATTTCTTTCCTCTTTAAATTTTTTGTGAGCTAATTCTACAATATTTAATATTTTATCTTCACAAACAGGTTCATCTCCATATTTTATATGTGCTAAAAATTCAATATTTCCATCTGTTCCA
>NZ_ABHJ01000073.1:0-3394 GCF_000171895.1 Hydrogenivirga sp. 128-5-R1-1 | reverse complement strand
AAGGAACGCTTTTTTATATGTAGAACCTTTATTTCTTCTAAATCTTGAGTCTGCAAAAAGTAATACTGTTTCAAACGTATCCCAGTAAGGTTTTCCATCTTTTTTATGTAAGTTTTCTTTCCATTTTTCGTCGTTTCCAAAGTTTGCAAGTATTTCTTTAACTCTTTTGAAGTACTCTTCTTTAGAAAGACCTGTAGCTCTTTTTACATCTTCATCATCATAAAGTTTTTCTGCATCTTCAAGAAGATTTCCGTAAACAAACTCACTTACAAATCCAGATGCAAATCTTTGTTTGTATTTTCCACCAAATCCAGAAAGTTTACCCATTCCAGAAATAGCCATTTCGTTTTCTGTTGAAAGACCCCCAAATGGTCCAAGTCTTCCTGTTAAACCAGGAATTGATGCTATCGCTCTGTGGTTTAACACACCGTTGAAGTACTTACCAATTGAGAAACCAACAGTTAATTGAACAACTTTTGGAAGGGCTATATCTTTAGCAAGCTCTTCAACCAATTTAGGATGAACACCTGTTAATTTCCATGTTTTTTCTTTGCTGAACTTTCTTGCTTCCTGTTTTAAAAGCTCAAATACAGTTGTAACTTTAACTTTTGAACCATCTTTAAGAGTTACTTCCCATGTTCCTTCTAATGCTGGGTCAATATCCCATGTAACATCGTGAAGTCTTAATGTTTTTACAGGGTTTCCTTCTGTTCCCGGCATTAAAGCTATTTTGTTTGATTTATTGTTGAATGCAAAGAAACATGAAGCAGGTTCAAATTCTCCACCCTCTTCTTCTGCTTTTGCTTTTAAAGCTTTATAAACTTCTTCATCAAACTCTGCTGGTGGATTTTCTTCGTCAATATCTTCAAGTCTTAATAACTTTTTATTGTCTAATCTTACAAGGAAAGGAAGGTCTGTGAAGTGTTTTACAAATTCTGGTTTATACATTTTTTTCTGGATAATCTCATCAATAACTGCCATTGCAAGATAACCATCATATCCAGCCTTTACAGGTATCCAGAGGTCTGCGTGAATAGCAGTTGAGTTAAATTCTGGGGCTATAACAATAACCTTTGCACCATTGTATCTTCCTTCCCATACAAAGTGAGCATCAGGAATTCTTGATGTATTAGGGTTCATACCCCACCAAACCTGTGTATTAACAGTGTAGTAGTAGTCCCATGTACAACCTACATTACCTTCACCATAAACTGCAGTAACACCTGCAAACATATCACCAACGTAAGATGCTATATAAGGTCTTTGAGCTCCAAGCTGAGTACCAAGTCTTTTACCAGATGCAGCTCTTGCTTCTGTAAGCATACCTGCACCAACGTGTACGTAAAGACCTTCAGGACCTTTTTCAAGCATTGTTTTATAGATGTTTTCAGCTATTTCTGTAATAGCCTCATCCCATGTAATTCTTTTCCACTTTCCTTCCCCTCTTTTTCCTACTCTTTTAAGTGGATAAAGTATTCTGTCTTTTTCATACATTACCTGTGAGTGCTGAACACCCTTATTACATCCTCTTGGGTTAAAGTCAGGTATTTTTGCGTTGATTTGAGGATAGTTTGCAACCTGGTTTTCTCTTGTAACTATCCCATTATCTACCCATACGTCCCATGCACAGTTACCTTGACAGTTTACACAGTGATATGCCGTACCGTGATCATCTTTTCTCGGACCGTACGTATAAGCAAATTCTTTTCTATACATATTTTCTGTAAAAGAAGTATTTGGATAAGACGCCCTTGGGTTTTCTACAATCAGGGCTTTGTCTTTTGCAAAGGCAGCATTCCCACCAACTGTAAGGCCTGCTCCTGTAACACTAAGAGCTTTTAAGAAGTTTCTTCTTGATAAGGCCATTATTTTACCTCCTTATAAATTGCGTTTATTAAGATATTCTTATCACATAATAATCAGGAAAACAAGGGGCAATAAACCCCTATTTTATTATAAACAACCTCCTCCACCACCAGCTTTTGGAGGAACATATTCATCTTCTTCAGTAGGATATCCTGCATCAAGCCAAGCCTTCATACCACCTTTTACATTCTGGACAATCTTAAATTTTTGGGCACATTTTTTGAAAATTTCTGGATTTCCATCCTCTGAAACTATTACTGTAGGTAAGTAAAAGTTTATATGGTCTTTTGCATCTTCAGGTGTTTTAGATAAATCGCAGTCTGGCATAGGAATAGAACCAGGTATATGTTCTAAAGTGTAAAATTGATAATCTTCAGCATCATCTTCCTCTTCTTCAGACGGCTGATAAGGTCTAACATCTATTACCTGTAAATTTATTCTTGGATTTCCTAATTTTTTATAAAGCTGTTCTACTGTAAGAGGTAAATTTTTCTGTAATTCCACTTGTTTTTTTCCAAAACTTAAAACTAACAACGCTAAAACAGCAATAATGCCAATATATATTGCTCTTTCAATTTTTGGACTCATCTTCATTCCTCCACCTGTGCTGTTGCCTGTGATACCTGCTGCTCAAGTTTTGATATATTGCCTTTTATACCTACCAAGGCAATAATTAATACAACAATACCTATCCAGTACAGTACTCTTTCTATCATACTCATTACATAACCCCCTAATCGTAAACTTTATCAGATTCAGTTTTAGCTTCCATAAACTTGCTCCATCTTCCAAAGTAAATAAGGTTTGCTGTAAGAACGCCAACAATGAAATAAGTACCAGATTGAACCATAGAACCTATTGAAAGGGTTGGATACGCAGATAAGAATGCTCCTGTTGTACAACCTCCACCTACCATTGCACCGTAAGCAAGACCTATTCCTGCAAAGAAAACAAGTACTATTCTAACCCATGGTACAGATGTTACAGATTCTGCAAAAGAAGGTGGAACTATATCAAATTTAAATGTTCTTGAAATTATGGCACTTAAAAATGCACCTGGAAGAACTCCAAGTATTAAACCAGCGTGCCAGATAATTCCCTCATTTATGCGAGGAATTACTGCTATAGGATGACCTATTAAATGTGATACCCATCCAACAAGTGCAAGTGTCGCTCCTGAAAATCCTAAGTAATCACCTTGAGCTGTTGCCCATGTAATTATAAGACCTGCAGCCACACCAGAAGGAAGCCAGTGCCATTCTTCTTTTAAAGAAATAAAAGGTTTTCCCTCTTCGTATTTTTTAGCAGGGTCTAACCAGTTGGCAATTAAAGCGAATATTATAAATAAAACACCCCACGCAACAGCTACTACGCCGTAAGGTAATCCTAACACTCCATATAAGGTAAGTTTTTCCTTAGCTCCTAATATACCAGCTTCTACAAGAGCAGGTTTAGTTGCGCTGTAAAGTAGTATACCAACAACTAACCCAATTACTCCACCGATAGCTACGAATTTTCCAGCTCCTAC
>NZ_ABHJ01000074.1:0-3357 GCF_000171895.1 Hydrogenivirga sp. 128-5-R1-1 | reverse complement strand
GCTATTGCAAGAAGGTGGAGTACTGTATTTGATGAGCCTCCCATTGCTATATCAAGAGTAAAAGCATTTTCTATAGTTTGCTTATTAACTATATCTCTAAATTTTAAATCAGCCTCTACAAGTTTTACTATTTGTCTTCCTGCCTGTTTTGCAAGTTCCTGTCTTCTTGGGTCAGTTGCTAAAATACTTCCATTGCCTGGAAGGGCTATACCAAGAGCTTCAGAAAGACAGTTCATTGAATTTGCAGTAAACATACCGGAACATGAACCACATGTAGGACAAGCCTGTTGTTCTATTTCTTGAAGCTGTTCTTTTGTCATCAACCCTCTTTGAACTGCCCCAACGGCTTCAAAAGCAGTAGAAAGGTCTATAGATTGACCTGTAGATGTATGTCCTGCTGCCATAGGTCCACCAGATACAAATATTGTTGGTATGTTTAATCTGGCAGCAGCCATAATCATCCCAGGAACAATCTTATCACAATTAGGTATGCAAACAAGACCATCAAGTTTATGGGCTTCAACTACTGTTTCAACACTATCAGCAATAAGTTCCCTGCTTGGAAGAGAATAATGCATTCCAGAATGACCCATTGCTATTCCATCATCAACACCTATTACATTAAATTCAAATGGAACACCACCAGCTTCTCTAATAGCTTCTTTAACTATTTGGGCAAATTCTCTTAAATGTACATGTCCAGGAATAATATCTATATAGGAGTTTGCAACTCCAATAAATGGTTTACCAAAATCTTCTTCTGATAATCCACATGCTCTAAATAAACTTCTGTGTGGAGCTCTTTCCACTCCTTTTTTAACTACATCACTTCTCATTAAACATACTCCTTAATACAAATAAATCTTATTAAAAATATTATAAGTCATTTAAATCAAGCTGCCTGTTCGTTTTGCTCTATAAATTCTTTTATCCTAACTTCCATTAAATCTTTTAAATAAAGTTTTCTTCTTTTTAGCCTTTCTTCTTCAGCTTCAACTTCAGGGTCAGGGGGAAAATGTTTATCAAGTTTATGAACTTTCCATTTTAACTCTTCATGTTCTTCATACCATTCTTTGAACTGTGGGTCTGTTTCTAACAATTTTTGAATTGCTTCTTCTCTTGTCATGGCAAATCCTCCTGTCTTAGTTTATTTAATATTTCCTGAAAAACAGGAATTACAACTTTTTCTAAATTATCGTATATAAACTTTGCAGTTTGAAAATCATATATATGAACCACTTCATTTCTCAATCTTATAATTTTAGGTACATGTTCTTCGTATTTTGGGTTTAACTTAGCAATTTTATAAAATTCTTTAAAACATCTTAAAGGTGAATTGCATTCAATACCTTGCTTTTGTAAATAAAGTTTTAAAGTTTTCCATAATGTTTCAAATGTATATTCAAATCTTTTAGCTGCAACTTCGTATAATATCTCTTCGTCTAATTCATCTTTTAAATTCTCTATTTCTTTTAATTTTTCAAAAGCTCTTTTTGTTTGGTCAAGTTTTTTAAGAAATCTTTCCCTATATGCCATATAACAGCTCCCTTTAAAGCAAACTCTAAAAAATCTAAATCTACCCTTGAAAAATCCACAAGGTCTATAATACGCGCAGTATCCACATTTAAATTAAGATTTTCCTTTAATTTTAAAAATGTTTCATCATCTATAGGCTCTAAAGAAAAAATACCTATATCTATATCAGAATATGGAGTATCTTCTCCTAAAGCCGCTGAGCCAAAAAGAACTATACAAATTTTATCTTTATCCAGAAGCTTGAAAATTTCATTTATTATCTGTTTTTTTATCTTTTCCTTTACCATACTTTTAATATTAAGTCCCATGCTGCCAGCTGGCAAGGTATTCTTTTTGCTCAGGTGTAAGCTCATCTATTTTTATACCCATAGCATTTAGCTTAAGTCTTGCAACTTCAAAATCAAGTTCATCTGGTACTTTGTAAACTTTTGGCTCTAATTTATCCTTATTTTTTACCAAATACTCTGCTGATAAAGCTTGATTTGCAAAAGACATATCCATAACTTGAGCAGGGTGCCCTTCTGCAGCAGCAAGATTTACAAGTCTTCCTTCTGCAAGTATATAGATTTTTCTTCCATCTTGTAGTGTATATTCGTCAACATTTTCTCTTATTTTTCTTTTTGAAACAGACATTTTTTCAAGTTCTTTTATATTAATTTCTACGTCAAAATGACCAGAGTTTGAAACAATACAGCCATCTTTCATAACTTCAAAATGATGTTTATCTACAACATTTATATTTCCTGTTACTGTAACGATAAAATCAGCCTCCTTTACTGCTTCAACCATAGGCATTACTCTAAATCCATCCATCCTTGCTTCCAATGCTTTTAGCGGGTCAACTTCTGTTACAATTACATTTGCTCCCATTCCTTTTGCCCTCATGGCGACACCTTTTCCACACCAGCCGTATCCAGCAACTACAAAATTTGAACCTGCAAGAAGTCTGTTAGTTGCCCTTAATATACCATCTATTGTGGACTGACCTGTTCCATATCTGTTATCAAAAAGATGTTTTGTATATGCATCATTTACAGCAATAACTGGGAATTTTAAAACTCCATCTTTCTCCATTGCTTTAAATCTAATAACGCCTGTTGTTGTTTCCTCTGTCCCACCAATTATATTATTTATTAACTCCTGTCTTTCTTGATGTAAAGTAGATATTAAATCTCCACCGTCATCCATTGTAATATTAGGCTTTTTATCTAAAACAGCATAAAGATGTTTGTAATATGTATCCCTATCTTCCCCATGTATTGCAAATGTAGGAATTTCATACTCTTTTACAAGAGCTGCAGCGACATCATCTTGAGTTGAAAGTGGATTAGACGCAGTTAAATAAACATCTGCTCCGCCTGCTTTTAAAGTTATCATTAGATTTGCAGTTTCTGTTGTTACATGAAGACAGGCAGCTATTGTCAAATCTTTTAGAGGTTTTTCTTTCTCAAATCTTTTTCTAATTTGCCTTAAAACAGGCATATCTTTTTCTGCCCACTGTATACGAAGTTTTCCTTTTTCTGCCAAAGATAAATCTTTAACGTGATACTCCATAATAACTCCTTTATGGTAAAATTTTGAGTTTAAATTATAACTTATTTTTAGCTCTTGAAAAAATGTTGCTTCAAGATAAAAATATTTTATTAAAGTAAACTTTACGAGGTAAAAATTTGATAGAAAAGGAAAATCCAGTAGTTGAAGTAAAAACTGATTTAGGCAGTTTTTATATTGAGCTTTTCCCAGATAAAGCTCCAATAACAGTAGGAAATTTTTTGAAATATGTTGAAGATAGATTTTATGATGGTTTGATTTTTCATAGAA
>NZ_ABHJ01000075.1:0-3322 GCF_000171895.1 Hydrogenivirga sp. 128-5-R1-1 | reverse complement strand
CTCTATTTTTGAGCTTTTTAAAAAGTACTATCTTAAAAGGTGAAACAAAGGTTGAAGTTGAAAAGTCTGTAAGTGAAGACGGCGTATTTATCGGAAGGACTGACCTGTCTATTGGAAAGGTTGTCTTTGAGTTTAAGAAAAACATAAAAAGCAGACCTCAAAAAAGAAAAGGTTTACAGGAGCTTGAAAGGTATTTTCATTCTGACCAGTTTAAAGACAGTCAAATCGGAATTTTAACAGATGGAATAAATTTTGAAGTTTACAAAAGAAACAACCTCACAAAACCAATTGACAGTTTTTCGGCACCAATAGAAGAGCCTACCAAAGAAAAAATCAAAGAATTTTTAATAAAACTTGATAGATATATATTATCTTCAAAAAAGATAGATTTAACCTCTGAAAATATCGTAAATATTTTCGGGCAGGGGAGCGTTTTATTCAGGCAGTCGGTGGAAAAGTTAAAAAACTCTTTTGAAAAACTTAAAGAAGAAGAAAAAGAAGTTTCCCTTTACTTTAACCAGTGGAAAAGTTTTATGAAATACATATACGGGGAAAATGTTATAAGCGATGAGATGTTTATAAGACATACCTATTTAAACATTCTTATAAAAATAATCTCTTATAACACACTAAAAAAGATTTTTGGAATACAGGCACGGGATTTTATACAGGTTTTGAACGGTGAATATTTTGAAAATTTAAGTATTTATAACTATATAGAAAAAGATTTCTTTAGCTGGATATTTTTTGATATAGAAACACTAAACGATGTAAGCACAGGTTTAGAAACGGTTATTGAAGAAAAATTCAGTTTTGAAAATGTGTCTGAAGATGTTTTAAAAGAAATTTATGAGGACATTGTTATTCAAAAAGAAAGGCATGAGATTGGAGAATATTACACACGTGATTGGCTTGCTGAAAAGGTCATTTTAGACACGGTAAATGAGATTGATAAAAAAGTTTTAGACCCTGCCTGTGGGTCTGGAACATTTTTGTTTAAGACAATTCATCAGAAAAAGAAAAGGTTAAACCTTGAAGACTCACAGCTTTTAAAACATATTTTAAACACCGTCATAGGTTTTGACATAAACCCAATATCTATAATCATTGCAAGAACAAACTACCTTATAGCTTTAGGGGGGCTTTTAAAAGAAAGGGAAAGGGAGATTTTTATTCCTGTTTATAATGCTGACAGTTTTAGATTTCCACTTGAGAAAAAGGGAGCTTCAACTGGTCTTTTTTCAAAAGCGGTTGACATAAAAATAGAAAATAAAACCCTTTCTTTCCCAATAAAAGAAGAAAACCTTGAAATTACAGATGAGCTTATAGAAGCTGTTATAAACTGGGCTAACAGGTATTATAAAGAAGATTTTAAAAGATTTTTAGAGAAAAACTACAAAGATGTTTATAAACAGTTTTCAGCAGATTTACCTTTAATAGAAAAAACGGCAAAAAATTTAAAAGAGATAATAGACAAAAAAGGAAATGGAATATGGGCTTACATTATAAAAAACAACTTTAAGCCTTTATTCTTTAAAAACAAAATAGATTACATCGTTGGAAACCCGCCATGGCTTACTTACAAAGATTTAAACAAGGATTATCAAAAATTTATAGACCAGCTTTTTAAGTATTACGATATAAAAGTCTCTGGACATCTAAAAACACACATAGAAATTGCAACTCTGTTTTTTATTGTTTCTATGGAGCTATTTTTAAAGGAAAATGGGAAAATAGGATTTGTTTTACCAGCTTCTATTTTTACAGCTGACCATCAAACTTGGTTTAGAGTAAAAACAGGTTTTAAAGATTTTTCAAACAAAGTAGAAAAAATCTACGATTTGAGAGATGTTTCACCTGTTTTTAACATTAAATCGGGAGTTGTTATTTCACAGAAAATAAAAGGCTATGTTGAAACACCAAAAGAAATTTCAGCTTTGAAATTTAAAGGAAAACTAAAAAGAAAAAATTTAGAGCTTTTTGAAGCTAAAAAACACCTCAAGATAAAAGAAACAAAAGTAGGACTTGTAATACTTGATGAAGATAAAAAATACTGGATAACAGGAGCTCCATTTAAAGATTTAAGGGCTTATAAAAGCAAATATTATCGGATGTTTAAACAAGGGGCAACTATTGTCCCAAGAAGATTTTGGTTTGTGGAAATAGAAGAAACAGGGCTGGGATATGCAAAGGACAAAATTCCTGTAATCTCCATTGAAGACCCGCAGGATAAAATAAAAGTGCCACCGCTAAAGGGAACTGTGCCTGAAAAATATCTTTATAAAACCCTTTTATCTAAAAATCTTTATCCATTTGGATACTGTAAATTAGACAATGTCGTCCTTCCAATAGAGCCAAAAGGAAACAGATTTGTTTTAAAAACTTCAAAAGATGACGTTCCTGTCAATCTAAAAGAATGGCTTGAAAAGGCTGAAAAGTATTGGGGAAAGGTTAAGAAAGGTAAATTAGACATTTACGAAAATCTTAATTACCGAAACAAACTAACCGAACAAAACCCGAATGCTAAGTATGTTTGTCTTTATACTTCACGAGGGTCAAATATAGCAAGTTGTTTTATAGAGAATAATGGGAAGTTTATTGTAGACCATGCAATTAATTATGCTTACATGGACGGAGAAGATGAAAGTTATTTCATAACAGCAATTCTAAATTCAAACCTTTTAAACCAAGCTATAAAACAATTTCAATCTGAAGGTTTATATGGAGAAAGAAATATACATAAACTCCCTCTTTTAATGCCAATTCCAGAGTTTGACCCAACAAATGAAAAACATCTTCAAATCGTGGAGCTTGCAAAAATATGCAAAGAAAAAGCAAATTATGGAAAACCTTTCATTTGTGGCTATGACGAAAGAAAAAGAAGAAGCATAGGAAGATATGAGGTAGATTTTGAGCTAAACCAGATAGATAGGATTTTATACGACATTTCAGAGCTTAAAATATTTGTAGAAGAAAAACCAAAAGAGCTTGAAGGTATAGCCCTATTTTTCAGCGAAGAAATAGAAAACCTTAAAGAAGACATAAAAAACTTCTTGAAAGAAGATTTGAAAAAAACTTTAACTAATCTGAAAACAGAAAACAGAAAAAAAATAGAAAATCTTCTGACCCAAAACTCAAAAAATATCTATCCAGCACAGCTAACATATAAAAGATACAACTACTTACCACCTGAAATTTTTGACGGCATAAAAACGGCGTGGGATATGTTGGGACAAATTGAAGAATTTAGAGGAAATATAGAACTGTTAAAAGATTTAATATATTTGTTTTCAGGTATATCACTTGGAAGTTTGCTAAAGGC
>NZ_ABHJ01000076.1:0-3280 GCF_000171895.1 Hydrogenivirga sp. 128-5-R1-1 | reverse complement strand
GATTTCTTTTTTAATTTCTTCAAGACCTTTTATTATTTTTTCTGCATCTTCCTGTGGGATAATCCCCTGTTTTCCAAGCATCTTTGCGTGGGCTATACTACCTTTTATATCGTACAGAGCAAGATTTTTGTCAAAAGAAATGCTCTCTGTAAATTCTTCTACAAACTCATCTGTTCCTTCTGAAAATCTACCGCCCCATAGTTTTTTTTCAGACATTTATTTACCTCACGTTGTTTTTAGATAAAAAAATTTATATCATTATTATAACAACACAAATAAATATAAAATAAAATCATGAAAAAAATTTTTATACCCTTAGGTGTAAGTTTAAGTATATTTTTAATAGGATTTGTTGTTTTTTTTCTTGGGAAAAAAGATAAAGAAAATATAATTTATGAAAATGCAGTAAAAATAACCCAGTCAAATTACAAGTCTGTAAAGTTAGGGTATAAAAAATTAACAGATTATTTTTATTATGATGTATTTGATAAAAGATTATTAAGACTTGTTTATAGGAAAAAAAGTAAAACATTAAAAAAAATTCTCAACAAAAAATTTAAAAAATTGTACAAACAAAATATAGATAAATTAGTTATATTAAATTTAAACGGAAAACCAGTATTGATTTTATCAAAGGGTAATTATAGAAAGTTTAATCCGGACTATATAGATGGACAGCAGTTAGTTTATGCTCTGAAGTATAAAAATAAATTTTTAGGAAATCTTTATTTTTCTATTCCTTTTTGGGCTATTCAAAAAGATTTAAATTATGTTTTTAAAGATACCTATTTGTTTTTGTTGAAAAAAGAAGTGGGATTGTCAAGATTAAAGGCTGGGGCGATTAAATCAATTATTCCTTCAGGGTTATCTGATAGATATTATTATGAGGATATTCAGATAAAAGATATTCCGATTACTTATATTAACAAGAAGATAAGAAAAAAAGTGCTGAAGTTTTTAGGCAAAGATAAACCATTTTCATTTATTTATAACAATGAAGGTAATTTTTACTTAATAACTTTTATTCCTGTTTTCAACTTAAATAATCACTTAATGGGATATTTAGTTAGATATTCAAAAGATAATACATATCCGATAATATTAAAGTCTTTTTATACCAATATAACATTGTCTTTTCTTTTAGCTGTTATACTGGGATTTTCTGTTTATATCTTTTTAAAGGACTTAGAAAAGTTTCGTTATTTATCTGAAACTGATAGATTAACCGGGCTTTATAATAAAGGTAAATTTAACGAAGTATTGCAAAGGGAAATTCAAAGAGCAAAAAGATATAAAAGGCCGTTGTCTTTAATTATTTTTGATATTGACCATTTTAAAAAGATAAATGACACTTACGGTCATAAAGTAGGAGATGAAGTATTAAAAGCACTTGCAAAATTAATCAAGAAAAACATAAGGAAAACAGATTTTGCAGCAAGATGGGGTGGTGAAGAGTTTGTTATTCTTGCACCTGAAACTAATGTTGAGGGGGCTAAAAAACTTGCAGAAAAGTTAAGACAGGCTGTAGAAACCTACAAATTCCCTACTGTTGGTAAAGTTACAATTAGTTTAGGGGTTGCACAGCTTGAGCCTGATGAAAAACCTGAAGATTTTATTGTAAGAGCAGATATGGCGCTTTATAAAGCTAAAGAAGGCGGAAGAAATAGGGTTGAAATAGCTATTTAATTAGATAAAGTCTGAGCATATTTAATGCATGTTGTGAAACTCTAAGTCTTACATCATTTCTATGTCCTTTAAATATTACTTTTTCAACTACTGTTTTGTTTTTTATTCCCATTCCAATATAGTGTAATCCTAATGGTTTATCAGGTGTTGCTCCAGTTGGACCGGCAATGCCTGTATCACTTAATGATATATCTGTTTTTAACAAATTTTTTACTCCTTCTGCCATTTGCCGTGCAACAGGCTCACTTACTGCTCCGTATTTTTCTATATTTTCTTTTGATACTTTAAGTATATTTTCTTTTACCTGATTTGAATAAGCTATAATACTTCCCATAAAATAAGCTGAACTTCCTGCAACATTTACTATCCTTGAAGCAATCAATCCTCCTGTTGAAGATTCTGCTGTTGATAATGTTAGCCCTTTTTCTTTTAAAAGTTTTCCAACTACTTCTTCCATTGAGGTTTCATCTTCTGAATAAATTAAACTTCCCAGTCTTTCTTTTATAACTTTGATTTTATTTTTCAAAAATAAATCATTACTATCCCAGATATATATATCTATCCCGTAAGGAGATGCATTTAGCGTTTTTTTATCTATGTCCTTTAATATTTCATCAATTTTTACTTCGTCTTTTCCATAAGTTTTAAAAAGATGTACAAAACCTTTTTGTTCCTTAATATGAAGATACTCAAAAGGTGTTTCAAGCATTACCTTCATCTCCGAAGGAACTCCAGGCAGTGCAACAATTGCTTTTTGAACATCATCTAATACCTTAATAAATCCAAGGGCATTTCCAACTGGATTTTCTATAGGTTTTGCCTTGAATGGAATTTGAGCCATTTTTTTTCTTTCTGGTGTAAACTCTTTTCCAATCTTATTATATTTTTCTTTTAGTTTTTTTAACCAGTGTTCATTATAAATTAATGGGACTCCTATAGCCTATGATACAGCTACCCTCGTTTTATCATCATCAGTCGGTCCAAGTCCTCCCGAAATAAAAACAATATCAGACTTATCAAGGGCAATTTTTAAAAATGTTTCAATTTCGTACTGGTTATCAGAGGTTAGTATAATTGAGTTAACCTTAAGACCTTTTTCAAAGCATTTTTTTGCAATATAATGACCGTTTTTATCCTGCTTTAAACCTTTTGTAAATTCTGACCCTGTTATTATTATTGATACTTTCATTTGACTATGTTCTTTATAAGTAATTTTATATTTTTATCACCTGCATTTATTACCATTGCATCAGATTCGCAGTCTCCTTTTTTAGGCATTGGACTTCCTGTTTTTGATACCCTTGCCATAAGTATAAGCTGTCCATCAAATTCATTGGCTCTTTGAGGTATTAAAACATCTGCAGGTGTAATCGTGAAATCGTAAGGAAAATCAGGATTTGATAATTTTTTCACAGCAAGAGGTTGGGGAGTAGAACCTTTCCTGACTATTATAAATAAAGTACCTTTACACTGGTTTTTTATTTTATCGTCTATATAAACCTGCCCTTGTATTTTATATTTATCAATTAAATAGGCTTCAGGTGGAAGTTCCTGACATGCTGTTATAAAAATTCCGAGTGCTGTAAGTAATAAT
>NZ_ABHJ01000077.1:0-3259 GCF_000171895.1 Hydrogenivirga sp. 128-5-R1-1 | reverse complement strand
ATCACAACTTTCATTAGGATATAAAACAACTTCTCCGCATGGGTTTGTGGCATATATTTTTCCAAAATGTTTAAGTAATGGATTGTATTTATTTATATTGTCATCAAAAAGCAGTCCCGGCTCTGCAGACTCCCATCCTCTATAAACTATCATATTAAATAATGCTTTTGGATTTATATATTTCCATACTTTTCCATCTCTTGGATTTATTAATGGATATGGCTTATTTTTTTTATAATAATTCCAAAAATCTTCTTTTAAAAAAACAGATATATTAAAATTAGTCAGCTGTTTATTCTCTTTTTTCGCAGTTATAAACTCTTCAATGTCAGGATGGTCAGAGTCTAAAATTCCCATATTTGCTCCTCTCCTGACCCCTCCCTGTTTTATAACCTCGGTCATTTTGTCGTATAAAGTCATAAAAGCAATTGGTCCTGAACTCCTTCCATTTGTTGTACTTATATAATCACCTTTTGGCCTTAATTTTGAAAAATTATATCCACATCCTCCTCCAGCTTTAAATATAAGAGCTGCATTTTTTAATGTTTCCATAATAGAAATTAAAGAGTCTTCTATATCCAGAACAAAACATGCCATTCCCATTCCAAGGGGTCTGCCAAAGTTTACTAAAACAGGAGTATTTGGCATAAATTTTTTATCTGTCATTAAATAAAAATAATCTTCTATTTCTTTTTCATATTCATTAAACTGCCCTTTTTTTATCATTTTTATTATTTCAGATAAAGATTTTTTCATATGTTTTTCTTTGTTTAACCTTTTATAAACTCTTATTAATCCTTCAATATGGTATTGATTTAAACTGTATTTACCTATTTTTAAACCAGTAAATTCTTTTTCATTTATTTCTTCGTCTTTTTGTTTATTTTTTAACTTTTTCTTAGAAAAAACTTTCTCATCATAAAGTATAGATGGTATTGTTGTATGAATAGCTACTCGTTCAAAAAGTTCTTTTGGAGATTCTACTATTCTCCCGTTTATATCTTTTGCTAAATATCTTGAAGCAAGAACTTGAAGTGCGTTTATATCAAATTTTTTATCTATTTCATCTAACTCTTTTTTATTTAAAATCTGTTGTTTTTCTCTCCTTATTTCTGCTCTTTTTTGTCTGTATAAAATATAAGATTTTGCAACCTTTGACAGTCCTTTTTCTATCAAAACCTGTTCTACAATATCTTGAACCTGTTCAACTGTAGGAATTTGTTTTTCTTTTAAGCTTTCCTCTAATTTTTCAATAACTTTTTTTGTTAATTCTTTTGCCTGTTTTACATCTGGTTTTCCTACTGAAAGCATAGCTTTAAATATTGCGTTTTGTATTTTCTCTGGAATAAAATCAACTACTTTTCCATCTCTTTTAATGATTTTCTTCAGCATTTTGGAGCTCCAGGATAAATTTTAAATATAAACATAATAATGAAAAGAATAAAATGCAAAGTTTATTCATAGAATTTAATAAATATATCTTCAAAACTCTTTGCATGTGGATACCTTTTATGTAAATTTTGTGGGGTATCATCTATAACCTTCCTGCCTTTTTTTAACAGCACAACTCTATCGCAAAACTCTGCTTCGCTCATATAATGTGTTGTTATTAAAATTGATATTCCCCATTTTTCTTTTAGCTGATGAAGTAATTTCCAAAGCTGAGCTCTTGCAACTGCATCAACTCCACTTGTAGGTTCATCTAAAAATAAAATGACAGGTTCATGTATAAGTGCAGCTGCAACTGAGAATCTTTGATTTATTCCAAGAGGTAGTTCAGATGGAAGATAATCCATATATTCTTTAAATCTAAGACTTTCTGCAAGCTTATTTATTCTTTTTAATGCTTTTGTGGCAGATATTTTGTGCATGTTTGCAAAATAAATTAAATTTTCTCTTATTGTCATGTCTTTATAAAGGGCAAACTTTTGGCTTACATACCCTATTTTACTTTTTAACTGTAATCTATCTTTATAGCTTTTTATCTCTTTCCCAAGAATTTTAAGGCTACCCTCATCTATAGGATAAAGACCTAAAATTGTTTTTATTAATGTAGTTTTACCTGCACCATTTGGTCCAAGCAGTCCTACTATTTCACCTTTTTTTATAATCAGGTCTATATGGTCATTTGCCACAAAACTTCCAAACCTTTTTGTTATACCTTTTGTTTCTATAACAATTTCAGGAACTTTAACCTTACTTTCTCTTTCATCAATTTTAATTTCAGGTATATTTTTATATTTTTTTAAAACATTTACAAAAAACATCCCTTCCAGGTCTGGGTCTACATGCCTTGTATTTAATGGTTTTAAAGAATATGTTTTTCCGTTAAATGAAAAACAAAGCTCTTTGCAAGAAGTTTCAGCATATGTATATTTTTTAATAGAATTTTTTAACTGGCTTGCTGTTCCTTTTGCTATTATTTGCCCGTCGTCAAACAATAAAACTTTATCCATTTTCTCTGCTTCCTGCATATATCCAGTACTTATTAGAGCAATTATTCCTTCTTTTTTCCTCATACCATCAATAATTTCCCAAAGCTCCCTTCTACTGAGTGGGTCAACTCCAGTTGTTGGTTCATCAAGAATAAGAAGTTTTGGTCTGTGAATTAGCGTACATATTAAAGAAAGTTTTTGCTGCATTCCACCACTAAGATGTCTTGCTTGCCTGTCTTGAAATTCGTAAAGTCCTGCCATTTTCAAAAGTTTTTCTCTATACTGCCAGTACTCTTTATCTTTTTTTATATTCCGTATTGCCGTGAAAAAATCCAGATGTTCTTTTACCGTTAAAAGTGGATATAAAACAAGCCCAATTCCTTGAGGCATAAAACCTATATAAGGTTTTACTTTTTCTGCTTCTTTTGGGGAATGGTATGTATATCCCCTATATGTAATTTCACCTTCAAATCTAATTACACCTGCAACAGCATGCATTAGAGAGCTTTTCCCAGCCCCATCAGGTCCAATAAAGCCTATGATTTCACCTTCTCTTGCTTCTAATGAAGCTTCTTTTATTCCTATTTTTTTCTTATATCTGACAGTTATGTTTTCTACTCTTAAAGTAGGCATTTATAATTCCGGTAATTCTTTTAAACTTTTTGGAAGTCCTTTCCCATCCAAAGAAATAACTCCAACTGCTGGAAGACCAAGTTTCAGCAGTGGATTTGGTTTTATAGGTTTTAAATGAACCGCATAAACCCTCTGAATTCTATCCTCTTTAACGGCTACTTCTTTTGGTGTAAACTCTGCCCTTTTTGAAA
>NZ_ABHJ01000078.1:0-3214 GCF_000171895.1 Hydrogenivirga sp. 128-5-R1-1 | reverse complement strand
TTATCATTTCTGGGTAAGTATATTAAGCTCGCAAAGGGTTTCCTCATCTAATTTTCAAAATCTCCAATATGCTCATTGGGACATACCATTAAATGACATGCATTATACGGATATAAGTTCATTATTACAAAACATTTTTTCCCTCTATATAACACTAAATTTTTCTCATCATCATTAGATTTATAAGCATTGCATAAAAAACAGCCTTCTATTTTATCAAAGCCTTCTATATACTGACTTCTCCATGGTGAATAAAGTCTTTCCATAATACCTCCTAAATATATTATGTTGTTTTTATTGTCTTATAAAGCATAATGATACCAGCAATTAAAAACGTAAAGGCAACTATTACAGCAAATATTTGATAAAAATCCATAACTATAGCTCCTTAATTTTATTTTCTATATTTTTTATTTTGTCCATAAGTTTTAAATATGCAACTACTGATAAGAAAATAAATACGATTTCTAATGTTCCTCCAATTATTATTAAGAATTCCAATAATTTTTTTGCTTTACCGTAAAGATAAAAAACAATTGTAAAAAATCCTGCTCCTAATGTTAAACTTACAAAAGTTAATATTCTAAAAATTTCAGTTTTAATTTTTAAATTTTCTATTTCTAATTTTTTAAGTTCTATTTCTTTTTGCTCTTTATTCATGAAAGCCACTCTTAAATTATTTGTACAGGGTCAACGTCTATTATTAATTTTATACCTAATTTTCTACATTTTTCATGTAAGATTTTTAATGCCTGTTTATTTTTAAAATCAATTAAAAGAAGTTGGGCTCTTTCTTTCCCTTTTACTTTATAGTGATAACCTTTAAAAATACCTTTATATTTTACATTTTTTAAATTGTTTTCTTTTATCCATATCTTAAACAGCTCATTTAAAAAATCTATATCTAAAATTTTTTTCTCAAAAGTGAGTAAAATGTATCTTTTGAAAGGAGGATAACCAAAATTTTTCCTTATATTAAGTTCATCTTCATAAAACTTTTCTAATTTTTTATTTAAAAAAGCTTTAATACTTATGTCATTTTGCTGGTTTGTAAACAGTATAAATTCTTTTTCTGCCTTTATATAAGAGTACAAAATATTTCTAAAAAATTTTTCCCTTCCTTTATAGTCTTGAACAAAAAGGAAGAAATCAGGGTATATGTTTATTACCCTTTCAAAATTTTCAGTTGTAAGGTCTTTATCTAAAATAGTTGTTGTAAGTTTTATATTAGTATCTTTTTCCTCATGTAAATAGCTAATGCCGGTGAAATATTTTTTTAAGTATTCCTCAACCTTTTCTATACCTATTCCTACAGTTTCAAGGGGAGTTTCACACTCTGGGCATCTTGTTATGGTTTCATACTTTGTTTTACAAATACTGCATTCTAAATACTCTTTTTCTTTTTTATAAACTTTCAGCGGTACATCGCAATTTTGACATAAAATTTCATCTTCACATCTTGGACAGTACAAAAATGATGCATAAGCTTTTTTGTTTGCAATTATCAGAGTTTTTTTCTTATCTTGTAAAATTTCGGTTAATCTTTTGAGAGAAAATTCCTTATCAAATGGATAAATTTTTATATTTGCTTTGTATTTTATTTTCAGAAATCTTTCTTTTAGAGGTTTGATAATATTTTTCTTGATAGAATAAAAACTCTCAATAGAAGGAACAAGGCTTGAATATATAAACTCAGTTTTTTTCTTTGTATATCTCAAAAACTGCCCTTCTTACGTCAAATTTAGGAGTTCTTAATGTTTTATAGCTGTCAGCAGCTTCTTCTTCTACTACGATAAATGAAAGATTTTTTATTGGAATTAAAATTCGTGCGTAAGAAGTAAGTAAAACTGACCCTTCCTTTTCCTGAAGCTCAAACCATGTTCTTACATTTTCCCTTGCATTTATTCCATCATGGTAAACATACAGGTTGTTTATTTCTTTTGATAAAATCTCATATGCTTTTTTTATGTGGGCTATACTTGGAAATATTAACAGAGAGCTTTTACCTTCTTGCTGTAATTTATTGATGATATTTATATAAGTTTTTAATCTTTTTTCTGCTGTATCGGAGCCGTAATAAAATAGCCCTTTATTTACTTTTATAGATTTTTCTACTGTTTGTTGCTTTAACTGGATTTTTCCTTCTTTTTTAAGTATAAAACTTTCTTTTTTTAAAATTCCTTTTTTTACCAGTGAGTTAATTGTAGTTTTGTTAAAACCTTGTTCTATAAGCTCAAGTTCTGTAATTTCGCCTAATGACGATACAAGTTCTACAAGTTCTTTCTGTCTTTCTGAAAGATTTTCATATTTTCTTATTTCTCCTAATGTGTAAATATAACTTTCAGGAAATGTTTTTATCCATTTTCCTTCTTTCTTTTTCCATCTTAAACCTTCAGGAATAAAATAATAAAGTGTAAGCCCAAAAGGAGCTATGTAATACTGTGATAAGTTATATGCTATATTTAATTCCTTTTCTGTGAATAAAGGCTTATCATCTGGAAGTTCTTCTATTTCTTTAATCTCATAATCTTCAATTTCAGAAAAACTTTCTTTATGAATTTCGGTGATTATTCCTGTATAACCTGATTTTCTAAAAGGGACTAAAACCCTTCTGCCTATAAGCTCTTTGTTTTTAAGTTTGTTGTATTTTTCTAAAGACAGTTTATAAGTAAAAGTTTGATAAAAGGGCAGAGGAAGGGCTACTTCAAAATAAATAAACTGAGTATTACTGTATTTCTTCAATGGTAATGTTCTGATTTGTATATATGCAAATTTCTCCGGCTATTTTCATAGCTTCTTCTACAATTTTTCTTGCGTCTAAATCTGTGTTCCTATAAAGGGCAAGGGCTGCACTTCTTGCAAAGTCTCCTCCTGAACCTGTAGCAAGGATAGGTTCATCTGGCTGAATAACATCTCCATTCCCTGAAATTAATAACATATGTTCTTTATCTGCAGCTATTAAGACTGCTTCAAGTCTTCTAAGGAATTTATCCATTCTCCATTCTTTTGCAAGCTCCACAGAAGCTCTTAATAAGTTGCCTCCGTACTTGTTTAGCTTTTCTTCAAGTCTTTCCATCAGTGCAAGTCCATCAGCTGCAGAACCGGCAAATCCAACTATAACTTTACCGTCATTTAGTTTTCTAATTTTTTTAGCAGTTGCTTTCATTACAGAATTTCCAAGAGTTACCTGACCGTCTCCTGCTATAACAGTTTT
>NZ_ABHJ01000079.1:0-3149 GCF_000171895.1 Hydrogenivirga sp. 128-5-R1-1 | reverse complement strand
TTCGGTTTCTGTTATTTCTATAATTATATTCTCAGCAGGAACTTTATATCTGGCAGCCAAATCCCATAGTTTTTGCGGACATTCATCATGTTTTAACTGTTCAAAAGACATATTTATAGATATTTTCAAATCAGGGTCTATTTTTACAATTTCACCTGCATACTGCAGAGCTTTTTCAGTTATAATACATCCTGCTTCAAACATAAGATTAGATTCCACTAAAGCAGGTATAAACTCATTAGGAGGAATTTTCCATCTGGCTAAAGCTTCTGCCCCAACTATCTTTTCAGATGATAAATCTATTTTTGGTTGAAAATAAACTTCAAACTCCTGAAACTGAATTGCCTTTTTTAGCTCCGAAAGTAAATTTATTTTCTTTTTAACACTGCTATTTACACTCTTATTGAAAAAGTATATTTCATTACTTCCTTTTCTTTTTGCCTGTTTTAACGCTATCTCTGCATTTGCTATTAATGTTTCCACATCATCGGCATCATCTGGATAAACTGTTATTCCAAGATTATAGTTCAGATAAATCTCGTTATTATCTATCTGAAATGGAGTCTGCAAAATATTTTTAAGCATATCTAATGTTATGTACGAAAATATATTTGAAATTTGAGGGTCTTTTATCGCTATAATAAATTCATCTGAACCATATCTTGCTATAATATCTGCTATATTTAACTGTGTTATAAGTCTTTTTGATATTTGTTTGAGTATTTCATTCCCTACATGAGAACCAAATGTATCATTTACTTCCGTAAAATTATAAATATCAACAAGAATAACTGCTATATTTTCTTTTAATTTATCACTTTCTTTAATAAGGTCTTTAAGTTGATGTTTAAAAAGTTCTTTATTTGGAAGTCTGGTTAAAAGGTCGTAATTTTCAAGGAAATAGATTTTTCTTCAAGTTCTTTTTTCTCTGTAATATCAATGAAAGTTGTGATTCCTACATATTCTCCCTTAAAACTTATTGTATTTGCATTTATATAAAACCATTTTACTTTTCCATCTTTTGTTCTTACTGGTAAAATATCACTGTAATTAAAGAATTCACCTTTTAATCTTTTTTTAATATTCTCTTTTACCTTTTTATCATAAGGTGGTTCAATAATATCCCATACATGTAAATCTTTAAGGTCTTCTTCTGAATATTTTGTAATTTCCTTGAAATAAGGATTTGTATATAAAAATTTATCTTTATAGATTAGAAAGCCAAAATTTGATTCATTTGTAATAACATCAATAATCTCTTGCTTTTCTTTTATCTCTGTTATATCGCTTTTTATACCAACATAATAAGTTTTTCCTTCAACTTCTATTTTATAAGCAGTTAGGTAGCAACTGATTTTTTTACCATCTTTTTTTATACATTCAATTTCACCTGAGAAATGACCTTTTTCACTTATATCTTTTACAACTTTTTTAAAGTTATTTTTTAGATGAACTTCTGGTGTTTTGCCTTTTAATTCCTCTAAAGTGTACCCCAATAATTTCTCATGAGCTTTATTTATTAAAACGTATTCACCTTTTTCATCTATTATTCCTATAGAATTTAAGGATTTATCAAATATCTCTTCAAATATAGACTTATTTAACATTAAATTAACATTCCTTTATAAAAAAAATTACAAAAATTTTGCAGAAAATAGTAATATAAAACTTTACTGGTAAGCAACATCTAACCTACAAAATTTGAAAACCTGCCATATAATATTATGTGTTTTACAAATTAAATCAAGGAGAAAGTTATTGAAAGCAAAAATAGGCAGTCAAATTCCATATTTTGAATTTTTAGATGGAATTAAGGGAAAGTCAGTGTACGACATAAGAAACAGATGGCATTTTATAATATACAAATCCAGCAACGTTGACCTGTCTGACTATGAAGACCAGCTTGAAAAAGCCGGTGTGAAGGTAATAGATTACATTCAGATTTTAACTAAAGATTTCTTAGACAAAATTGAGCTAAAAGATAAAGATGAGTTTTTAATTTTAGTGGACAGGTATGGAATTATACAACTTATTGCTGAAGGTAAAAATATTCCAGATTTTAGAGAAATCATGGAAACTATTCAGTTTATAGATAACGAGGGTTGCTGTGCTCTTTGATAAAATTAAAGAAGCGCCAGAAAAATCTGGTGTGTATATTTTTAAGAATAAAAACAAATACATATACATAGGAAAAGCAAAAAATCTAAAAAATAGATTAAAAGGACATCTTCAGGCATTAAAGTATGATTATAAAGAGCAGAAAATATTTGAAGAATCTACACAACTTGAATGGATAATAACATCTTCAGATTATGAAGCTTTTATACTTGAGAATGCACTTATAAAACAGTATAAGCCAAAGTACAATGTAATGCTAAAATCCGGCTCTGGTTATCCTATGCTTGTTATTACAAATGATGAATATCCTACAGTTAAAATAAGCAGAAAATACGGAGAAATAGACGGAGAGTACTTTGGTCCTTTTATACCTGCAAAAACTGCAAGGGCAATGAAACAGCTTATACACAAAGTATTTAAATTGAGAACTTGTGACCCAATGCCAAAAAGAAATATTGCATGTTTTGATTATCATCTTGGACTTTGCTCTGCACCATGTGTAAATAAAATTTCAAAAAAAGATTATATGCTTGATGTAAAATCTGCAAAAGCATTCTTATCAGGAGATGCTGGGAAAGTAATTTATCAACTTTACGACAGAATTGAAGAATATATGAAAAAAATGCTTTTTGAAAAAGCAGCAGTTGTAAGAGACCAGATATCAGCACTGGAAAATTTAATAAAAAAACAAAAAGTTGTAGGGATACCTGAAAAAGAAGCAGATATATTTTATATAAACTATCCTGATATATATATTACAGTAATCAGGACAAATAGAATAATTGGAATGGATAAATTAAAAGTATCAAATATTGAAGACGAAGAAAATATTGTATCCCTAATAATAAGCTACTACAAGCAAGGAAACTTCATACCTGGAAAGGTTGTCATAAATAAACAATTAGAAGATATTGAAAACCTTCAAAAATGGCTGTCAAATGTTGCCGGAAAAGAAATTAAAGTAGAAACCCAGATAATTCCTGAAGTAGAAGCATTTATAAAGCAAAATATAAAGCATTCATCTATAGATT
>NZ_ABHJ01000080.1:0-3092 GCF_000171895.1 Hydrogenivirga sp. 128-5-R1-1 | reverse complement strand
AAGAAATAAAAATCCAGATACTCAAATAATTATGATTACAGCTTATGCATCTCCTGATACCGCTGTAGAAGCCATTAAAAGAGGCGCTATTGATTATATTTCAAAACCATTTGAAATAAGAGATATAAAAAAAATAATAAACACTGTAAAGAATAAATTAATCGCCCAGGCAAATCCTGAAGATTTTCCAGAATTTGAACTATTAGTAGGAAATTCAAAAGCAATATCTTTAATAAAGGAAAGTATCAGAAAAATAGCTCCTTATGATGTAAATGTATTAATAACAGGCGAAACAGGAACTGGAAAAGAGGTTGCAGCAAGAGAAATACACAATTTAAGTAAGAGGAAAGATAAACCCTTTATCGCAGTAAACTGTGCAGCCATTCCCCATGAGCTACTTGAAAGTGAGTTATTTGGATATATAAAAGGAGCTTTTACTGGTGCAGAGAAAAATAAAAAAGGTCTTATAGAAGAAGCTGAAGGTGGAACATTATTTTTAGACGAAATTGGAGAATTACCTTTAACTTTGCAATCAAAACTTCTAAGATTTTTGGAAACAAAAAAATTTAGACCTGTAGGTTCTACAAAAGAAATTTCTACAGATGTAAGGATAATATCAGCTACAAATAGAAATCTAAAGAAAGAAATAGAAGAAGGAAGATTTAGAGAAGACTTATATTATAGACTCTCCACTATAACATTACGAATGCCTTCGTTAAAAGAGAGAAAGGAAGATATACCACTTATAATTTCCCATATACTCAAAGAATTAAATCAAAAATATAACAAGAACATAACAAGAATCAGTCCCCAGTTTTTAGAGTATGTTAATAATCTTGAACTTAAAGGAAACATAAGAGAGTTAAAAAATATTATAGAAAAGTCTGTAATATTATCAGAGAATGATACTTTAAACCTATTTGAATTTGAGTTTGAATCAAATTTAAACTCTATATTCATAGATGACCCAAATAAAGGATTTGTTTTAAAATCATTCCCTGCGGAAGGTGTTAATTTAAAAAAAATAATGGAAGAAATTGAAAAAACAATTATATGGTATGTTTATGAAAAAACAGGAAGAAATAAAACAAGCAGTGCATCTAACCTTGGTTTAACGTTTAGAGAATTCAGATACAGATTTGATAAATATTTTCATTAAATTTCTGATATAATATTTGTTTTGAATTATTAAAAAGGAGGAATTTATAAATGGCGGTACCTAAGAGAAAAAAATCAAAAGCAAAAACAGCTATGAGAAAGGCTCAATGGTATAAAAGATTAAAAGTTCCTGGAATGTCTTTATGTCCAGAATGCGGACAGCCAAAAGCTCCTCATAGAGTATGTCCTCACTGTGGATATTATAAAGATAAGGAAATTATAGAGGTTGTGTAATTGTTTATAGCACTTGATACAATGGGGGGAGATTATGCCCCTGATTCTAATATAAAAGGTGCTATACTTTTTGCAAAAGAAACAAATATAGGTGTTTATCTGGTAGGTAATGAAAATATTTTAAAGCCTAAATTAAAAGAATACGGTGGTGAAGGCTTACCTATAGAAATTGTTCATGCAGAAGATGTAATTGAAATGCATGAACCACCTTCTATCGCTATAAGGAAAAAAAGAAATTCTTCTATGTATATAGCTGCCAAGCTTGTTAGGGAAGGAAAAGCTCAAGCGTTCGTTTCAGCTGGAAATACAGGGGCAGCTATGGCTGTATCTAAGTTTATAGTTGGAGCTGCTCCAGGAATAGAAAGACCCGGTATAGCTGTAGCATTCCCAACAAAAAAAGGAAAACCTACAGTTTTAATAGATGTTGGAGCTAACGTTGACTGTAGACCGAGACATTTAGTATATTTTGCAGTAATGGGTCATACCTATGTAAAAGAAATACTTAAATCTTCTGACAATCCAAAAGTTGGAATACTTAGCATAGGCGAAGAAGAAGGAAAAGGAAATGAGCTTGTAAAAGATACATATCCCCTGTTAAAAATGTCAAACTTAAATTTTGTAGGAAATGCAGAAGGAAGAGATATATTTACAGGCGATTTTGATGTTATCGTTTGCGATGGCTTTGTTGGAAACGTTGTTCTCAAAACAAGTGAAAGTCTTGGAACTATTATTGTTGAAATGATAAAACAAGAAGTTGAAAAAAGCTTAGTTTCAAAAATTGGAGCAGCTTTAATGATGCCTGCTCTTAAAAGATTTAAGAAAAAGGCAGACTTTGCAGAATACGGCGGGGCACCACTGCTTGGAACAAAAGGAACATGTATTATAACCCATGGAAGAGCTGACGAAAGGGCAATAAAAAATGCCTTGAAAGTTGCTTCTGAATTTGAAGAAACCCATTTTAATGATATTCTATCAGAAAACATAAAAGAGCTTCTTCCAACTCCACTTTTAGAGGTTTAGATGGGAGTTCAAATAAAAGGTATCGGGATGTATGTCCCTCCCAGAATTATAACAAATTTTGATTTGGAAAAAATTTTAGACACATCTGATGAATGGATAACAACAAGAACTGGTATAAAAGAAAGAAGAATAGCAGAAGAATGGGAAAAAACAAGTGATTTGGCAAAAAACGCAGCTGAGGAAGCCATAGCTGTTGCAGGAATGGATAAAAAAGATATAGAAGCTGTAATAGTGGCTACATCTACCCCTGACATGATATTTCCTTCCACTGGGGCACTTCTTGCAGATAAGCTTGGGCTTAAAAATCCTATGGCTTTTGATATTTCAGCAGCTTGCAGTGGATTTATATACGCCCTTACAATTGCAAGCTCCTTTATAAAATCCGAACAATTCAAAAACGTTTTAGTAGTAGGGGCTGAGGTATTTTCTCAAATAATTGACTGGCAAGATAGGTCTACAGCTGTAATTTTTGGAGATGGGGCAGGAGCTGTTGTTTTATCTAAAACAAACTCTGAAAGTGATATACTTTCTGCTGTAATGCATTCAGACGGCTCACACTGGGGTTCTCTTTACTGCCCAGTAGGTGAAAAACTTAAAATGAAAGGAAGAGAAACATTTAAACTTGCAATCAAGTCAATGGAAACAGCTTCAAAAAAAGCTTTAGAAGAAGCTGGGCTGAC
>NZ_ABHJ01000081.1:0-3085 GCF_000171895.1 Hydrogenivirga sp. 128-5-R1-1 | reverse complement strand
TTCCTTATATGGTTTTTCCTATTTTTGTAGGTAGAGATTTTTCAATAAACGCCATTGAAGAAGCTATAGAAAATAATGACAGATATATATTTTTAGCTCTTCAGAAAGACAAAGATATAGACGAACCTAAGGAAGATGATATTTATGAAGTTGGAACAGTAGCAACAATTTTAAGAATGATGAAACTTGAAGATAACAGGGTAAAAATTCTTGTTCAGGGGGTAGCAAGAGGAAAAATAAAAAACTTTAAGAAAGAAGATAATCTTTACAAAGTACAGGTTGATGTAATAGAAAATGACGAAGATTATGAAGAAAGCATTGAGGTAGAAGCTTTAATACATTCTATAAAAGATTTAATAGATAAGGCAGTTGCTTACGGAAAACAGATAGTACCAGACCTTGTTGGGATAATTAAATCTGTAGATGAACCGGGAAGACTTGCAGACTTAGTTGCATCTATACTTGATATTCCTTCAAAAGAAGCTCAGGAAATACTTGAAACAATAGACCCTGTAGAAAGGCTCAGAAAAGTTCACGACCTTCTGCTGAAAGAAGTAGGTCTTCTTGAGATACAGCAGAAAATCAGAAATTCTGCAAGAGAGCAAATGGAAAAAGACCAGAGAGAGTACTTTCTCCGTCAGCAGATAAAGGCTATACAGGAGGAGCTTGGAGAAAAAGATGAAAGACAGGAAGAAGTAGAAGAATATACAAAGAAAATTGAAGAAGCAGGAATGCCTGAAGATGTTAAAAAGGAAGCTCAAAAACAGCTAAAAAGACTTGAAAAAATGCACCCTGATTCTGCTGAGGCTTCGGTAATTAGAACGTACCTTGACTGGCTTGTTGAACTTCCATGGAATAAAAGAACAAAAGATAAACTAAACTTAAAAAGGGCAGAAAAAATACTTAATGAAGACCATTATGACCTTGAAAAAGTAAAAGAGAGAATAATTGAGTATCTTGCTGTTCAAAAATTAAAGAAAGGCAAAGGCATTAAAGGACCTATACTTTGTTTTGTTGGTCCGCCCGGGGTTGGTAAAACATCTCTCGGTAAAAGTATAGCCAGAGCACTTGGAAGAAAATTTACGAGAATAGCCCTTGGCGGTGTAAGAGATGAAGCTGAAATTAGAGGACATAGAAGAACTTATGTTGGAGCTATGCCTGGTAGAATAATTCAGGCTTTAAAACAAGTTGGTACGAAAAACCCTGTAATTATGCTTGACGAAGTTGATAAATTAGCGTCAGATTTTAGAGGAGATCCAGCGTCTGCACTACTTGAGGTTTTAGACCCAGAGCAAAATAAGGAGTTTGTAGATTTATACCTTGGAGTACCATTTAATTTATCAGAGGTAATGTTTATCTGTACAGCAAATAGAATTGATACTATTCCAAGACCGCTACTTGATAGAATGGAGGTTATAAGAATACCTGGATATTCTGAGGAAGAAAAACTTCACATTGCTAAAAAATATTTAATTCCAAAACAGCTTAAAGAAACAGGTTTAAAACCAAAATATGTTGAGTTTACAGATTCAGGACTACAATTTTTAATAAGAGGATACACAAGGGAAGCAGGGGTAAGAAGCTTAGAAAGAAAAATAAATGAAGTTCTCAGAAAAATAGCAAAAGAAATTGCATTAACAGGCAAAAGGAAAAAATATAAAATAACAAAAACACTTGTTAAAAAATTTCTTGGGGCACCGCTGTACACTCCTGAAAAAGAGAAAAAAGATGAAATTGGAGTTGTTCAGGGGCTTGCGTGGACAGAAGTTGGAGGAGAGGTTTTAAAAATAGAAGCAACAAGAATGCCGGGAAAAGGACAACTTATACTTACAGGTTCCCTTGGAGATGTTATGAAAGAATCAGCAATGACTGCACTTTCTTTTGTAAAATCAAAATCTAAAAATTACTGCATAGACTCAGAAGATTTTAAAAAGTACGACGTTCATGTACACGTTCCAGCAGGAGCAATTCCTAAAGATGGTCCATCTGCCGGTATAGCAATAACGACAGCTTTATTTTCATTATTTACGCAAAAACCTGTAAGCTCTGATGTTGCAATGACTGGAGAAATAACATTAAGAGGTCATGTACTGCCTGTTGGAGGGCTGAAGGAAAAAATCTTAGCAGCTAAAAGGGCAGGAATAAAAACTGTAATACTTCCTAAAGGAAATAAAGATGAGTTTTAGAGGATTTACCTTCTTTTGTTAGAAAAAATTTGAACCTTATATTTGTAGAGAATATTGAAGAAGTTTTCCCTATTGCTGTAAGGGATTTTGATAAAATCTGTGAAGGAAAAAAGGTAAGTGAAAAATCTCAGGAAAGCTAAAGTATCAGATGCCAAATTAATTTTTCAAATCCTTCAGCAGTTTGCGGTGGAAGGTATCTTACTTCCCCGCAGTTTAAACTCAATTTATGAAAACATAAGGGATTTTTGGGTTTACGAAGAGGACAGCCACATTTTAGGTATTGGCTCACTTCATATTTACTGGGAAGATTTAGCAGAGATAAAATCTTTAGCTGTTTTGAAAAAATATCAGCATAAAGGCATTGGTAAAAAAATAGTTGAAAAATGTATTGAGGAAGCTAAAGAACTTGGTGTAAAGAGGGTTTTTGCACTAACTTACGTTCCCCAGTTTTTTGAAAAATTAGGTTTTAAGGTTGTTGACAAATCTCAGTTTCCCCAAAAAGTGTGGACAGAATGTATACACTGCGTAAAATTTAACGACTGTCATGAAGTGCCGGTATCACTTGATTTAGAGGGAAAAGTTGCTTAAAAATCTATATTTATGCAGACACGGAGAAAGTGAATATAACGCCAAAAAGATTATTCAGGGGCATATTGATACATTTTTAACTCCAAAAGGGATTTTTCAGGCAAGACTTGCAGGGGAGCAGTTAAAAAAATACAGTATTCAAAAGATATACACCTCGGATTTAAGAAGAGCATATCAGACAGCTACTGTTATTGGAGATGTGCTTGGTATAGAGCCTGTTGTTGATAAAAGAATTAGAGAAATGCATTTTGGAAAATGGGAAGGTCTTGCTTACGAAATAATATATAAAGACCATACTCAGCTCTGGAACA
>NZ_ABHJ01000082.1:0-3052 GCF_000171895.1 Hydrogenivirga sp. 128-5-R1-1 | reverse complement strand
TCCTCACCGAGAGGAAAAAAATATGCAGTTGATAATTTTCCAAAAGCAAAGATTAGAGAACTACCATTTGACATTACTTTTTTAATAAAAAGGTTTATAAATATTTATAATCCAAAAGCTTTAATAATAGTTGAAGAAGAGCTTTGGCTAAATTTAATTAAAGCTTCATCCAAAAATATCCCTGTTGTTTTAATTAACGGACGTATATCTCCTTCATCATTTAAAGTTTACAAATTTTTATCTTTTATCTATAAAAAAGATTTTCAGCTATTTTAAACTTATCATAGCTCGTTCAAAAAAGGACGCAGATTACATTTCATATTTTATAGATGATAAATCTAAAATAGTCGTTTGCGGGGACTTAAAGTTTATTTCTTCAACCATAAAAAAAGATATTGATTTAAATTTTCCAAAAGATAAAAAAATAATAGTTGCAGGAAGCACGTATAAAAGTGAGGAAAAACTTTTACTGGAAGTATTTAAAGAGTTTAAAAATAACGCTGTACTGGTTCTTGCTCCAAGACATTTAGAAAGATTAAATGAAGTTATAAACATGGTTGAAGAAAATGGATACTCGTATCAACTTTATTCAAAAATAACAGGGAATATAGACAAGCAAGTTTTAATAGTTGATAAAATGGGAATTTTGCCGTCATTATATAAATATGCAGATGCTGTTTTTATAGGCGGAACCATTGAAAATATAGGAGGACATAACATTTTAGAAGCTTTAGTTGAAAATAAACCAGTAATAATAGGTAAAAATTACCATAAAGTAAAACCACTGGTTGAAGAATTTAAAGATTATATTTTTATCGTTGAAAATAAAGAGCAGTTAAAAGATGCTATAGAAAAACTTTTCAACCAAAAAAATAAAAATATTCCAATAAAAGAGAAAATTGATAAAATCTATAAATGTTATATAAAAAATTTGGAAAAGGTGATTAATGAAAGCAGGAATTGATATTGGTGGAACATTTGTAAAGTTTGCATTTGAGGAAAATGAGAATGTAAAAACAGAAAAAATTCCCATAAAACATTATATAGAAAATAAAGACATAAAAGGACTTTTAGAGGACATATTAAATGTTTTAAAAAATAAAAACATTAAAAAGCTTGGAATAGCAGTTGCTGGTCTTGTAAATAAAGAAAAGGGATGGGTTGATACATCTCCTAACATACCTTTAATAGAAAAATTTCCCATTTCTAACTTTTTTGAAGAAAAATTAAAAGCTGAAGTTTTTATAGAAAATGATGCAAATGCGGCAGCTCTTGGTGAATACAAATACGGAAACGGGAAAAATAGTAAAATACTTATAACGCTGACACTTGGAACTGGACTTGGAAGCGGTGCAGTTATAAATGGAAAGCTACTTTCAGGCGTAAATGGCGTTGCAATGGAATTTGGGCATACAACTATTAAAAAAAACGGACTAAAATGCCACTGCGGGAGAAAAGGCTGTTTAGAAGCATATGTTTCATCGTATGGTCTTGAAAGAATTTATTTCTTACTATCAGATAAACATTTAAGCTCAGCAGAAATAATTACACTTGCAAATGAAGGAGATGAAAAAGCATTAGAAGCTTTTGAAATATTTAACGACTATCTCTCAACAGGTCTTATGAACATTGTTCATATTTTCAATCCTGATAAAATATTACTTTCTGGAGGAATTCCTGAGTATTATCCATTAATAATAAAAATGGCATATTCTAAGCTCAAAGAAAAAGCATTTCCTTTATCAATAGAAAGTGTTGATATAGATTTAGCTAAGCTTGGAGAGTTTAGCGGTGCTTATGGGGCTTTAGCATTAACAACTCAGGAGGAGGTTTAATATGAAAATAGGAACGCCTTTATCTCATAATGCAACTAAAATACTTTTACTTGGAAGCGGTGAACTTGGAAAAGAGTTTGTAATTGAGGCATTAAGACTTGGAATTGAAGTAATAGCAGTTGATAACTATGAATTTGCTCCTGCAATGCAGGTAGCACAAAGAAGCTATGTGATTGATATGAAAAATGGTCAGCAGATAAAAAATATAGTTTACAAAGAAAAACCCCATTTTATAGTACCTGAGATAGAAGCTATTGATACAGATGCACTTATAGATTTGGAAAAAGAGGGATTTACAGTTATACCTTGTGCTCAGGCTGTTAAATACACAATGAACAGGATAGGCATTAGAAGACTTGCAGCTGAAGAAGTAGGCCTTCCAACTTCAAAATACAGATTTGCTTCTGATATTGAAACATATAAAAAAGCAGTAAAAGAGATAGGTTTTCCGGTTGTTGTTAAGCCAGTAATGAGCTCTTCAGGGAAAGGTCAAAGCATAGTTAAAACAGAAGAGGAAATAGAAAAAGCATGGTATTATGCACAGGAAAATGCAAGGGGAAAAGGCGGAGAGGTAATAATTGAAGAATTTATAGATTTTGATTATGAAATAACCCTTTTAACGGTAAGAACAAAAAATCAGGGAACTTTATTTTGTCCTCCAATTGGGCATATTCAGGTAAATGGAGATTACTGGGAAAGCTGGCAGCCTCATCCGATGAGTGAAAAAGCTTTAGAAAGAGCAAAAGATATAGCTAAAAAATAACCGATGCGCTTGGCGGATATGGAATTTTCGGCTGTGAAATGTTTGTTAAAGGTGATATGGTATGGTTTAACGAGATATCCCCAAGACCACATGATACTTGTATGGTTACGATGATTTCTCAAAATATGTCAGAATTTGAGATACATTTAAGGGCAATACTGGGACTTCCTATAGACATAAAGATGATAGCTCCAGCAGGGGCTTCTTACTGTTTTCACGCAAAAACAAACTCTGTAGCTCCTTATTATGAAGGCTTAAAAAATGCTTTATCATTTCCTGATACAAAAATTAGAATATTTGGAAAACCTACAACAAGACCAAAAAGAAGAATGGGAGTTGCTTTAGCAGCAGGTGAAAATATTGAGGAAGCAAGAGAAAAAGCTAAAAAAGCTGCAGAAAGTATTAAAGTAATAGAAATGGGGCTGTAGAAAGCCCCTTTAAAAATTTAAGTCTT
>NZ_ABHJ01000083.1:0-3049 GCF_000171895.1 Hydrogenivirga sp. 128-5-R1-1 | reverse complement strand
TGAAGGATATTTTCAAAAGGAAATGTGGTTGCTATGAAATGAAGAAGGAAAAATAATAGGGAAAGGTATTGTCAACTACTCATCAAAAGAGCTCTTAAAAGTTTTAGGTAAAAAGGGAGGAAAAGAAGCTATTCATAGAGATAATCTGGTGGTATTTTAGATGTATATTGATGAAAAATTAATAGAAAATTTGAAAAGAGAGCAGGTAAATCTTTCAAAAAAGCTCAAACTAAAAGATAAAAAAACTGTAGATGAAATAAAACTTGTAGCAGGGATAGATACAACTTTTACAAATATATGGGAAAATCCAACAACTGCCATTTCCTGTATAGTTGTTTTAGATATTGAGGATAATTTTAAAGAAGTTGAAGTTTTTTTTGCAGAAAAAATTATAGATTTTCCTTATATACCAACATTTTTAGCTTACAGAGAACTTCCTGTAATTTTAGAAGCTTATAAAAAACTAAAAATAAAACCAGATGCTTTTTTAGTTGATGGTATGGGAATAATTCATCCCAGGAAAATGGGGATTGCTGCACATTTTGGAGTTATTACAAATCAAATTTCTGTTGGTGTTGGAAAGTCAAAATTAGTTGGTGAGTTTGAAATGCCGGAAAATAAAAAATTTTCATACAAACCTGTTTATGTTGATGGTGAGCTTAGAGGATACGTAGTTAGAACTAAGGAAAATGCAAATCCAGTGTTTGTATCTCCTGGTAATAACATATCTGTAGAATCTTCTTTAAAATTAGTATTAAAATGTGTAGATAGATATAAACTTCCAGAGCCGACACGAAGAGCACATAATTATTTACAAAAATACAGGAGGGAAAAAATTGATAAAAATTGATTACACAAATGCAATGGCAGATATTATTGGAGAAAGGGACGGTATACTCAGAGAAGAGTTAAACTCATTTAGACACTTTATAGTTGAAACCCATTCAAGAATTCAAAAAGAAAAAGAAAATAAATTTTATTTTGCAAAACTTCCTTACCAGGATACATCTGAAATAAAAAAATATGCCAATTATATTAGAGAAAATTTCGACTATTTTGTTTTAATCGGTATTGGCGGTTCATCTCTTGGGGCAGAAATGCTTTTTCAAGCTTTAACATGGATAAATCATAATGAGTTTGATTTTCCAAAATTTTACGTTCTTGATAACGTTGACCCTGAAAAAGTTGCATCTATCTTAGAAAAAATAGATATAGAAAAAACCATTTTCAATGTTGTATCAAAATCAGGTTCAACAGTAGAAACCATTGCAAATTTTTCAATTATTTTAGATATTTTAAAAGAAAAAATCCCAGAAAACTGGCAAAAACACCTTGTAATTACAACTGACCCAGAAAAAGGATTTTTAAGAAAATTTGCACAGGAAAATAATATAAAAACATTTGATATACCAAAACCAGTTGGTGGAAGATTCTCTGTTTTAACACCTGTTGGATTGTTTCCTGCTGCATGCTTAGGAATAGATATTGACCAGCTACTTGAAGGTGCAAAGAAGATGGATTTAATTTGCTCTGTAGAAGAACATGTTGAACATAATCCAGCTTATCTAATTGCAATGGTACATTACCTTGCCAACATGAGAAGAGGAAAAAGCATAGCCGTGATGATGCCTTACGCAGAAAGAATTGAAAAGTTTGTAGATTGGTGGAGACAGCTCTGGGCAGAAAGTTTAGGCAAAGACGGTCTTGGACAGACTCCTGTAAAAGCTCTTGGGACAGTTGACCAGCATTCACAGATTCAGCTCTACAGAGAAGGAATAAAAGATAAAATAATAACGTTTATATACGTTGAAAAACCTTCAAGAGATTTAAAGATACCTGATAATATTCCAGATGACATTTCTTATATTAAGAACCATACTCTTCATGATATTCTAACAAAAGAACTTCTTGGAACTAAGGCTGCATTGACTAAAAGTAAAGTGCCGAACATTACTATAACTATGGATAAGCTTTCACCTTATAATATAGGCATGCTTATTTATATGTATGAGATGGCAACAGGATTTTCAGGATATTTATATAAAATAAATCCTTTTGACCAGCCTGCTGTGGAAGAAGGCAAAAACTTTATGTATGCCCTTATGGGAAGAGAAGGATATGAAGACAAATTAGAGGAATTTAAAGAACTTTATAAAGAAAAATACAAATTAGAGGTAGATTAATGGAAAAGGTTTTAATAATAGATGAAAATTTAATGCTAAATTCAAAAATAAAACAGCTTGCAACACTTGCAGGATATGAAGCAAAAATAATCGCCTTTTTTAAAGAAAAAGACCTTTCTAAAATTGATGAGTTTAATCCGGATTTTGTGATTGTAAATTTAGAATCAAAAAGAAATCCTGTTTTTGAATTAATTCCTAAAATCAAAGAAAAAAATGTAAAAATTGTAGGATACTGCGGCCATACAAGAACTGACCTTGCAGGTAAAGCTAAGGAATTTGGAGTAGATTTTGTAGCTACAAATGGAATGATAACTTCCCAGCTTCCGCAAATACTTGAAGGGATTAAAAAAGGGATAGCTTAAACTATCCCTTAACGATAATATTTAATATTTTACCTTTTACAAAAATAGTTTTTATTATTTCTTTTCCTTCTACCCATTTCTTTATATTTTCATTTTCAAGAGCAGTGTTTAAAACCTGTTCTTCTGATGCATCTGCAGGAACTGTAATTTTTCCTCTCATTTTTCCATTGATTTGAACTGGTATTTCCTTTTCTTCCTCAATTAATGCAGATGGGTCTGCCTCCGGGAATTTTTGCTGTAGTGTATAGCCGGTGTTTCCTATAATTCTCCAAAGTTCATCTGCTATAAACGGTGTAAATGGTGATAAAAGAAGTATAAGGTTTTCAACTGATTCTTTTAATATCTTTTTATTTTCTCCTTTATAAGAGGTTAGGCTGTTGAAAAATTCCATTATAGAAGCTATTGCTGTGTTGAACTGGTACTCCCTTGTTATGTCATCATTAACTTTTTTGATTGTTTTATGAAGTTTTCTTCTTAAATCTTTATCTTCTTTGTTTAAGTTTT
>NZ_ABHJ01000084.1:0-3030 GCF_000171895.1 Hydrogenivirga sp. 128-5-R1-1 | reverse complement strand
AAGATAAACTGGGAAAAATCTGCAAGAGAAATTTTCAATCAGATAAGGGCTTTTAAAGTCTGGCCTAAAGCATTTACAAAATTTAGAGATAAAGAAGTAAAGATATTAGAAGCTAAGGTTTTAGATGAGAACTCTCATGGAAATGCAGGGGAAATTGTTGATATTGTTAAAGGAAAAGGAATTGTAGTACAAACTGGAAAAGGTAAACTTTTAATAGAGAAAATGCAGTTTCCAAACTCTAAAGCAATATCTGCTGATGATGCGGTAAGAGGCTATCATATTGAAATAGGAGAAAAATTTGGAGCAGAATGAGCAAAGATAAGGATTTAGAGCTTAAAAAGATAGAAATTGAAAAAGCAAAGGTTATAGAGGGACTCATTAGAACAATTGTAATTTCCATATTAACTGTTGGAGCAGGAGAAGGAACATTAATATTTAAGTTGCTAAATGAAAAAGTACAGCTTAATATTCTTGTTTATAAGTACATGTTGATAATTTTGACTGCTGTCTTAATTTTACTTATAGTTTTAATAATTTATTTAACTAAAAAATTTAATAATCACTGGAGGAATTAAAGTGGATTTATTCCTGTTTACTATTATGACAGTGGTATTTATTGCACTATTAGTGGGATTTGGAAGTCTGTTTTTTGCAGTTAAGGAAGGATAAAGATTAATGGAAAATGAAAAGTTTGTCATCTGGGGAAGAAATCCTGTTGTTGAGGCTATAAAATCAGGAAGAAGTTTAGAGAAAATTCTTATTGCCCACGACAGCCACATTCCAAAACAAATCATAAAACTTGCAGAAGAGAAAAAAATAAAAATTCAAAAAGTTCCAAGAAAAAAAGTTGAAGAACTTGCAGGAACCAAGAAAACTCAGGGCATAGTTGCTTTAGTATCCCCTATTTCTTACTGGGATGCTACTAAACTTATGCAAAAAACTATTGAAGAAAAAGGCTTTTTGGTTTTTTAGACCACATAACAGACCCTCAAAATGTAGGAAACATTATAAGAACAGCTGAAGTTTTGGGAGCTTCCGGAGTTGTTGTACCACGAGAAAGGTCAGCTCCTATAAATGAAGTTGTTGTAAAAGGTTCAGCTGGAGCTGTTTTTCACCTGCCGATAGCTAAAGTTTCAAGTTTAAGGGACAGCCTTGAAAAATTTCAAAAGTTAGGCGGATGGATACTTGCCATAGAAAAAGGCGGTAAACCTATACATAAATTAAAATTTCCATTTCCTTTAGCACTTGTTTTAGGCTCAGAAGGAAAAGGAACGTCTAAATCAATCCTGAAACTTGCAGATATAATTGCAACTATTCCAATGAAAGGTAAAATAACATCTTTAAATGTTGCATCTGCCGGAGCAATAGGTATGTGGGAAGTTTCAAAACAAAACTGGATAGAGGTAGGAAACAATGAGTAAATTTGACCAGCTTGCAAAAGAGTGGGATGAAAAACCTTTAAGAGTTGAAAATGCAAAAAAGATAGGACAGGCAATAATTGATAATATACTTTTATCTAAAGACTGGATTGTTATGGATTTTGGAGCTGGAACAGGTCTTTTAACGTTTTATATACAGCCTTTTGTAAAGCAAATAGATGCAGTAGATAACTCTCAGGGAATGCTTGATGTTTTAAAAGAAAAGGCAGAAAAGGCTAATGTTGATAATATAAATCCTATTTTGAAAGATTTAGAAAAAAATCACCTTGGAGAAGATAAATACGACCTTATCGTAAGTAGCATGACCCTCCATCATATAAAAAATGTGGAAAAGTTTTTAAAAAAGCTCTATAAAGCTTTAAAAAAAGGTGGATATGTTGCGATAGCCGACCTTGAAGAAGAAGAAGGAACTTTTCATTCTGATAATGAAGGCGTTCATCACTTTGGTTTTGATAAAGAAAAAGTTAAAGAGCTGTATGAAAGGGCAGGCTTTAAAGATATAGATGTATTTACAGTTAATGTCATAAACAAGGAAGGAAAAGATTATCCTGTATTTTTAGCCATTGGAAGGAAATGAAAAATCCTAAAGAGATAGCTTTAGATAAAATCTGGAACATACTTATAGCTCTTTTAATAGGAGAAGTCGGTATAGCATATAATTATAAACCTGAAAATCTGCCTTGGTTGATACTTGGATTAATTGCTATATTATTTATAGTAGCGGTAATATTTATATTGTCCTATCAAATAAGTATAGAAAACAAAGAGGAAAAATAAAATGGATACAGGATTAATATTTGCGGCATTATCTATAATATCTGTTATCTTTTTAGGTTTTTTAATAGCTTTCTGGATAAAGCCAAAACACAGTTAATTAAGTATGAATTTACATCAAATAGCCAATATAACTGGTGCTAAATTTAAAAACTTAAGTAATAAAAAAGTCAATAGATTTATTATAGACTCAAGACAGGCAAAAAAAGGAGACTTTTTTGTTCCGTTAAAAGGAAATAATGTAGATGGTCATCAATTTATAGATGAAGTTTTTAAAAAAGGAGCTTTCGGCAGTTTTTCCTCAAAAAATATTGAAAAGAGTAATGTATTAGTTGTTGATGATACATTAAAAGCTTTAACTGATATTGCAAAGTACAAAAAAGATTTCATAGACATAAAAATAGGAATAACAGGAACGGCAGGAAAAACAACAACGAAGGAAATTTTATCTTATCTTTTATCGTACTTTTATCCAGTTTACTACACAAAAGGAAACTATAACAATCAGATAGGACTTCCAATAACCCTTGCAAATATAGATAAAAATTATAGGTATGGCGTTTTTGAGCTTGGGGCAAGTAAAAAAGGTGATATTTCATATTTAACAGATATTTTAAATCAGAATATTGCAGTAATAACAAATGTTGGATACGGTCATACAGAAGGGCTTGGAGGATTTGAAGGGGTTTTACAGGAAAAGAAAAATATACTTAAAACGGCAGATTTTAAAATAGCTCCCAAATGGCTTAATATAAACGAGAAAAACATTAAAACCTTTGGATATGAAAATGCAGATACAAATATAAACAGTGTCTAT
>NZ_ABHJ01000085.1:0-2944 GCF_000171895.1 Hydrogenivirga sp. 128-5-R1-1 | reverse complement strand
GAGATATTTCCTCGGTACCTATAGAAGATATTTTTGTTGCGAAAAAGGCTTTTAGTGGAATTAATCCTATAGGTGTTTGAGCATATTTACTTGATGTTATTCTACTTATGGTTGATTCATGCAAATTTACTTTTTTTGCAATATCCTTTAAATTTAGTGGTTTTAAATGAGCTTTTCCTTTTCTTAAAAATTCAGATTGATGTTCTACAAGAGCTTTTGTTATTTTTATCAAGTTTTCCCTTCTTTGCTCAATTCCTTTTACTAATCCTATTGCTCTCTGGAGCTTTTCTTCTAAAAACTTTCTTGTTTCCTCTGGTAAATCTTTTCGTGAAATTAATTTTCTGTACTGTGTTGTAAGTTTTAGTTTTGGTATCTCCCATTCATTGACCTTTATTTCAAAGCTATCTCCTAAATCATAAATATATATATCAGGTTCTACATACTGGGTCTGACTTTCTTGAAAATTAAATGTAGGATAAGGAACAAGTTGTTTTATATTGCAAATTATTGTTTCAATTTCTTCTTCAGAGAGTTTATATTTTTCCTTTAGATAATCCTTTTCATTTATATTGAACGCATCTTCTTTTAAAAGTTTCTCAACAACAGCATCTTTTCCAAATTTTTCTTCATATTGAACAACTAAAGCTTCTCCTAAATCTTCAGCAGCTATTCCAGTAGGTTCTAATCTCATTATCCGCTTACGAATTTCTTCAACTTTTTCTACAGGTACTTTTAACTTTTTTGATATATAATCAATATTTGTTGCAAGTATTCCTTTTTCATCTAAATTTCCTATTATTTCATAAGCTATTTCTTTTTCTTCATCTTTAAATTCCAGGTCTATCTGGAATTCCAAGACATCAATTAAAGATGGTTTATATGCAAGTCTATTTAAAGGTGAAAGGTTTTCATCTTCTTCATAGTATGTTTGAGAAAAATCTTTAAAAGGGTAATATTCAAGCTCTATGTTAGCAATTTCTTCTAAAAAGGGATTTTCTTCAAGTTCCTGTTTTATTTCTTCTTTTAGTTGTAAATGGTTTAATGTAAGAAGTTTTAGCTGTTGTTTTAAACTCAGTGTTAAATTTAGCTTATGTGTAAGTTTTAAACTTAATGTATTTTTCATATGTTCATGCTTTCTTTAATCTTTTTAATTTTTTCATTAGGATTTTTTGCTTTTATTATAGGTCTTCCTACTATGAGAATATTTGCACCTTTTTCAACTGCTTTTTTAGGAGTTGCGACTCTTTTTTGGTCATCTTTGCTGTCATCTTCTAATCTAATTCCGGGAGTTACAGCTATGAATTCTTTTTCTATGTTTTCTTTCAAAAAACTCACTTCATCAACAGATGAAACTATTCCATCTATACCTGTTTCTAATGCTGTTTTAGCAAGGTTTAAAGTTAAATCTTTAATTGAATATTTTGAACACCCAATATAATCAAGGTATCTCTCATCATGGCTTGTAAGAATAGTTACCCCTAACAGCTTCAGGCTGCTGCTGCCCTTTGCTTCAACAGCTTTTTGTAGCATTTCCTTTCCACCTAAAGTGTGTATAGTAAGATAATCAGCTCCAGAATAAATAGCTCCTTTAACACCGTTATAAACCGTGTTTGGTATATCATGGAGTTTTAAATCTAAGAATAATTCAAACCCTTTACTTTTAACAAAGTCTGTAATATCCTTGCCGTATTTTATAAATAATGAATAACCAATTTTAATTACAATATCCTTATCTTCTATACTGTATAAAAATTGTTCCGCATCTTCAATGTCCGTAAAATCCAGAGCTATACCAAGTTTTTTAAGACTCATAAATACCCCATCAATTTTTATGCCAAAAATATATTAATACAAAATCTAACAAAAATCATTTTTTAGTCCCTATATGTAAATATAAAATAAAATGAAAAATTTTAAACGGAGGAAGTTGTAAATGGCGGAAAACAATTTTAAACATGTTTTTGTATGTATGCAAAACAAACCACCTGGAATGCCGTCCTGTGGCTCACAGGGTTCAGACAAAATTTTCATGAAATTTCAAGAAGTTTTGATGAGCAAACCTGAACTTATGACTAAAATGGCAGTTACCCCTACAGGCTGTTTAGGGCCTTGTATGTTTGGTCCCAATGTTGTGGTTTATCCTGATGCTGTATGGTATGGTAGAGTAACTCCTGAAGATGTTGAAGAAATTATAGAAAAGCATATAATTGGCGGTGAGCCAGTGGAAAGATTAGTTACTTCTGTTGGAAAACCACCAGGAATGATGTAATAGATATAAGGGGCTTGTTTGCCCCTTCTAAGAAAATATATCTTCAAAATTTTTCCCTTTTTCTATATACTCTAAAAACTTTTTTTCTTCATTAGATAAATTTGCTTTTTTCAAAAGGTCAGGTCTTTTTTTATAAGTCCTTTCTATCTGCTGCCATTTTCTCCATTTTTCTATAAGTTTGTGATTTCCAGAAAGAAGAACTTCAGGAACTTTCATTCCTCTAAAATCAGCAGGACGGGTATAATTTGGGTATCCAATTAAATTGTCTGAGAAGGAATCTATATTTAGACTGTTCTTATCTCCAACTACACCGGGTACAAGTCTGGCAACAGCGTCTATTATTACTACAGCAGCAGGTTCACCACCTGATAAAATAAAATCACCAATAGAAACTTCTTCATCAACTATACTCTTGACCCTCTCATCAACCCCTTCATATCTTCCACATATTATTAAAATTTCATCTTTTTCAGATAGTTCTTTTGCAAATTCTTGGTCAAACTTTCTTCCCCATGGCTCTGTGATTAGGACATAAGGTTTATGACCTTTTTCTAAAATACTTTCATAAGCTTTAAATATTGGTTCAGGTTTTAAAAGCATTCCTGGACCGCCGCCGTAAACTGTATCATCAACTGTTTTATGTTTATCAGAGGTAAAATCCCGCGGATTTATATT
>NZ_ABHJ01000086.1:0-2928 GCF_000171895.1 Hydrogenivirga sp. 128-5-R1-1 | reverse complement strand
ACATCTCTCAGAAAAAGATATTAATGACATAGTTGCATACTTGAAAACTTTAAGAAACTGGAAAGATTTTAAGTAAGGATAAAAATTCGGAGGTAATGCAAAATGAAGATAAAAAAATTACTGCTTTTAGCTTTAAGTTTAATGCTTGTTCTTAATTTATCTGTAGCTGTGGCTGAAGAAGATGATGACGATAACGAAGTAGATTTAACTTCTGCAGTAATAACAGCTTTATCATGTGCAAAGCAAGCTGAAGAAAGTGGTGAATTTGCTGTTTTATCATCTTGCCCGCCACATGCTGCTTTTGAAGGTATACCTGCTGACAAAATTTATACTGCTGCTCCAAAAATTGTTATATTTGATGTTACAGAAGGAGAGTTTTATCTTGTTCAGCCTAATGAGTATTTAACTTATTCTGATTTACTTGAAGGATTTGGTGGTAGTTTAGACGGTACTGGAGTTGTAGTTGGAGAAAAAGATGGAATACCTGTTTTAAAGTTTGAAGAAGAGGTGTCAATTACTCCAAAACCAAAACCTGGTTTCTTCAAAGGTTGTTTATAATTTAATGTTTGTTAAGGGGAATACTTGACATAAGTATTCCCTTTTTTTATTATTGTGAGTAAAAATATGATTAAATATATTTTTATAAAAACCTTTAGGAGGATGGCCTATGAGATTAGGATTTCTTGTCGACCTAAGTCGATGTATGGGATGCATGGCCTGTGCTGTTGCTTGTAAGGCTGAAAATAATGTTCCTCTTCACAGCTGGAGGCTCAGAGTAAAGTATATTGACCAGGGAGAATTTCCAGATACAAAAAGACATTTTGTCCCTTTAAGATGCAACCACTGTGATAATGCTCCGTGTGAAAGAATATGTCCGGTATCTGCTCTTCATTATCTTCCAAACGGAATTGTAAATGTTGACCATGACAGATGTATAGGATGTGCTTCATGTATGATGGCATGTCCTTATAATGCTATTTACCTTGACCCTCTTACAAACTCAGCTGATAAATGTACTTACTGTGCTCATAGAATAGAAGTTGGTATGATGCCTGCGTGTGTTGTTGCTTGTCCTGTTCATGCTAACATTTTTGGCGATTTAGATGACCCTAATTCAGAAATTTCTAAATATTTACAAGAACATAGAGATGTGATGGTAAGAAAACCAGAATTAAACACAAAACCAAAACATTTCTATGTTAGAGGTTCTACTGTTGCTCTTGACCCACTTGCATCTGAAAGACCTGAAGGTTATACAATCTTTACAGAAGTTAAATTTTTAGACCATATAGGAGGGCATTAATCATGTTAGGAGCAGAAGTAACTTTTGATGTAGCTTTACCAAAAATTGTATGGGGATGGCTTGTTTCTACAAATATGTGGGCTAAAAGTATTGCAACTGGAACATTTTTACTTGGACTTTATTTCATAAAAAAATATCCAGAGCAAGACAGCTTCTTTAGAAAATGGCTCCCAATACTTGGAATAATATTCATAGGTATAACTCTTTTAGTTACAATACTTGACCTTCATCACATGTTTAGATTCTGGAAAATATTTGTATTTGCACACTTTACATCAGCAGTTACACTTGGTGCGTGGGTAGTTTCTGCTTTTGTAATAGTACTTTTAATATCTTTCTGGTCGTGGGTTACAGGAAATAAAAAGCTTCTTGACAGAGTAATGATACCAGGATTTATACTTGCCTTTTTCTCAACTATTTATACAGCAGGAATTATGGGAGAAGCTACAGGAAGAGAAGTATGGGTTTTCCCTTCAGAAATGATATCAATGCTCTTAAGTGCTATGATTGCTGGCTCAGCAGCTTATTTAATTGTTGATGCTGTTTACGGCGGTGTTTTAAAAGAAAATGTAAAAAGAGAACTTGGATATATACTATTTGGAAGTTCAGGTCTTGCAGCAGCTATGTTTATAGGAGAGCTTTTCTTCGCAAAAATACACAGTGAGTTTGCTCATAGAGTAGTTGAAGTTTTAGCATTTGGAGAAGTTGCTCCATTCTTCTGGGGTGGAATGTTTTTAACATTTATAATCCCAATGATACTGGTAGGTATTGCAAATGAAAATAGAAAATATCAATATGCATTTTTAGGTGCGTTAAGTGCTATTGTTGGTCTTTGGCTTATCAAACATGCATGGTTAATAGCTCCACAAACATTACCATTAAGTTAATTAGGAGGGTAGCATAAATGAGAACAACAAGAAGAAACTTTTTAAAAACAGTTGCTGCTGCAGTTGGTGGTGCTGCTCTTGTTAAAGGAGCAGTTGAAAAAACTACACCTAAAGCAGTTGCAGAAGAAGCAAACTTAACATTTACACCTCAGCATTTAGATTACTATCCGCCATTTGATAAATGGAATGACTGGAAAGAACCTTCCGGAGATTACTGGAAAAAACATGGAGGAGCTTTAAGAAACGGCGTAAAACTAATTAACTATATGATAGTTCCAACAGTATGTAGTAACTGTGAAGCTGCCTGTGGTCTTACTGCATGGGTAGATAAAGATGAAATGGTAGTTAGAAAGTTCATGGGAAACCCGTTCCATACAGGTTCAAGAGGTAGAAACTGTGCTAAAGGTTATGCTACTTTATCCCAAATGTATGACCCAGACAGAATTCCTTTCCCATTAAAAAGAGCTCCTGGTTCAAAAAGAGGAGAAGGAAAATGGGTTAGAACTACATGGGATGAAGCGCTAAAGACTATTGGCGAAAGAATGAGAGAAGTTATCAAGAAAGCTAAAAATGGCAATGAATACGCTAAAAAATGATAATGTACCACGTTGGAAGACCAAACTACAATGGTTTCCAGCCAAGAGTAGTATGGTCGTGGGGTGGTGATTACCATAACTCACATACAAACTTCTGTTCATCAGTGGTAGACTTGGTTCTATACATGGTCTGGCGATGACA
>NZ_ABHJ01000087.1:0-2882 GCF_000171895.1 Hydrogenivirga sp. 128-5-R1-1 | reverse complement strand
ATTAATTCACTATGATATCAAGATTTTATTTTTCCACAGTCTATAAGGAGCACATCTCTTAAAATTCATTGATGGCTTTCTTTAGCTCTTCAAGTAAAGAAATTTCACTTATTGTATAGCTGTCATCAACACAGTTTTTGCACTTTCTTGTCGTGTGTAATTTTTAGCAAAGACAACTTTACCGGTTTCAACATCAATCAGTCTTGGGATGAAAGAAAAAACAGCCGTTATGTTCTTACATCTTACGTAGTACTCTCTGGTTTTTTTACATTTATCATCTAAACATTTAACTCTTTTTTCGTATGTTTGATTATACGAAACTCCTGATTTTAAAACAGACACAGTGTAAATACCCTGTACACCTAAAAGTTTCCCTATTTTTACAGCGTCTTTTTCATTTACAAGACCTGAACTGGAAAATTTCTGCTCGCTTAGAACCTGTTTTATTGTTTGGCGATCTGCTATCTGGTAGAAAGGTTTTCCATTTATATAAATGTTTGCAAGGGCTGATTCAATTTCAAGGGCAAGCAAATCAGCTCCTTTTCCTTTAAAAGGAAGTACCGCTATTTTTTTATATTTCATTACCTGAGGATAATTAGGAGGATTTAAAGAAGATACCTGTACTTTTTTAGCACAGGATATAATTAAGCTTATAAAAAATAAAAAAATAAAAATTTTTCTCACCAGTTTTTCACCCTTATTGAATTTCCTATTACAAATGCACTGCTTAAAACCATTGCAAGGGCAGCAAGTATAGGACTTAAATTTCCAGTTAAAGCAAATCCTATTCCTATTATATTATAAATAAATGCCCAGAAAATATTTGTATATATTATCCTTTTAACCTTTTTTGCAAGAAGTAAAACAAGAGGAACTTTTCTTAAATCATCACTTACAAGGCTAACATCTGCACTTTCTTTTGTAATATCTGTTCCACATCCCATTGCAATTCCAATATCAGCTTTTGATAGAGCAGGAGCATCATTTATACCGTCTCCTACCATTGCAACAACTTTACCTTCTTTTTTTTCTTTTTCTATCTCTTTTATTTTATCTTCAGGCAAAAGTCCTGCTTTTATATGTTCTATTCCAAGTTTTTTCCTTAATATTTTTGCAAAATATGGAGTATCCCCTGTTAAAACTCCTATTTTGAGTTTTAATTTTCTTAAAGCTTTTATAGCTATTGGAGCTTCATCTTTTATTTTCTGTGCAAAAGTTATAATACCTAATACTTCATTATCATTAAAAATAAAAACAGGAATTTCTGCTGAATTTTCAGCTTCCTTTTCTAATTTTTCTATCTCTTTTGGAATTTCAAGTCCAATTTTTTCCACAAGTTTTTTATTTCCAAGGTAAATTCTTTCACAGTCAACTACACCTTCAATGCCGTACCCAAAATAAACTTTAAAATCTTCAACTTTGCAATCACAATCTAAATTTTTCATACGACAGTAATTTTCAAATGAAACTGCAAGAGGATGCTCAGAGTGTTTTTCCAGAGCACAGGCTTTTTTAATAACTTCTTCATCTTTTGCTTTTATCTTATGAACCTGCAAAAACCTTTCTGTAATTGTTCCGGTTTTATCAAAAAATACTGTTTTTACAGAAGATAGCTTTTCTAGTATATCTGCTCCTTTTATGATTATTCCTTCCCTAAAAGCTTCACTTAATCCTATCCATAATGCAAGAGGAGCTCCTATGCTAAAAGCACACGGACAAGATATTAAAAGAACAGACATTGAAGTAATAAGGGCTTTTTCAAAACCCTCTTCCACATACCAGTATGCGAATGCTCCTGCAGACAGTGAAAGCATAACAGGCAGAAAATAAGCAGATACAGTGTCTGTTATTCTTGTAATAGGTGCTTTAGAGTTTCTAATTTCTTTCATAAGTTCTATAAATCTGTTAACTGTCCATTCTTTAGACGGCTTTGCAACTTCTATTTTCAAACTCCCATCTGTGTTTATTGTCCCTGCATAAACCTGATTACCTTCTTTTTTCAAAACAGGTTTTATTTCACCTGTTAGCATTGATTCGTCTATGTGGGCTTTCCCTTCTATTATTACTCCATCTGCAGGGATTTTTTCCCCTGGTTTTACAACAACAATATCTCCAACATTTACAGTTTCAGCTAAAACCTCAATTTCCTTCCCATCTATTAAAACCCTTGCTTTTTGAGGGACAAGTTTTAAAAGCTCTTTCATAAAATTAGATGCTTTTACTCTCGAGGAAGTTTCTAAATATCTTCCAAAGGTAACCAGAACAAGTATCATCGTTGCAGTTTCAAAATAAATTGCAGATTTTCCTGTTAGTACAGAGTAAACAGATAAAAAGTAAGCAGAAAACGCTCCTATAGCTATCAATGTATCTGTATTAAAATTTAGCCAGTTATGTCTTGAAAAAGAATTTTTTAAAATTGGAATTCCAAGCAGTATCATTACAGGAGTTGCAAGTATAAGTATTATGTATTTGATAATGTTTGTAAAAGCCTTTGCCTGAGGGTCGTCAGGGGTCATATGTGCTCCGTAAAGATAAGTAGAAAGCATAAAAACCAGCATTGCAAGGAAATATCCAAATCCAAACTTTCCTAAAAATGCAACTGCATTTCCTTCTTCACCTCTAAGCCCTGTAGTTTTATTGATTAAATAACAACCAAAACAACAAAAATCTTCAACCTTTCCATTCCCAATATCAAATTTTAATGATTTTCCTGTGATGGGAATACCGCACTGATAACATTCTTTATTAGCCAATTTTGACTCCTGTAAATTATTAATAAAATTACAAACAAGTTTAATAATATTGTAAAATTTTATTGAATAACAATCTATAAAAGAGGTAAAAAGATGAGCCTAAAAATCCACAACACACTCACAGGAAAG
>NZ_ABHJ01000088.1:0-2850 GCF_000171895.1 Hydrogenivirga sp. 128-5-R1-1 | reverse complement strand
CTGAAATTTTTAGGGAAAACAAACAAAAAAATCAAAATAGGTATGCTTAAAGGAAATTTTTTTTCTGTAAAAAAGCATTTTGAGGTGAAGAAAACTCTTTCTTATTTCATAAATTATTACGACACCCAAAGAGTAAAATCATTTAATATTAAAAAAGGTAGAGAAATACTCTTATCAAATAAGAAAAGACTGTCAAAAAAGGAAAATTTTTTTGTAGATGCATATCTATCATATTTATGGAATGAAAGTTTAAAACTTTATTTAGGGGAAAAATTTCAAGGAGAAATATTGTTTGAAAATAATATAGAGTTTTTTATTCCATCAAATTTAAACATTGATAAACTGCCTAAATTCTGGACAATACCGGGATATAAGGTTAAACTTGAAGAAAGTGAGGAGTTTTATGAAGAAATTTTAAAAAGAGAAGGGTTTACATTAGATTTTTTCCTTGATGTTCTAAAAAATAGAAGAATAAAAGGTGATTATAGAAGACTTTATGAAAAAGTTGAATATTTTTCAGAAAAAGGAAATTACATATCCTTTTATTTAAATAAAGGAGCATACGCAACTATGCTCCTAAAGTTTTTATACGCCGAAAATATAGTATTTTAGCCACAACAAAGCAAGAGCAAATACAACAGTAACAATTGTTACAGGTGTTCCCATTTTTAAAAAGTCAACAAACTTAATAGGATATCCTTCTCTTTCTGCAAGACCGGCTGCGACAACATTTGCAGATGCGCCTATTATTGTTAAGTTTCCTCCAAGACACGCACCAAGAGCAAGTGCCCACCATAGAGGTTCTGTATTCCAGTTTACTGTTTTTGCAAAATCAATCAGTACATTTGCCATTGCCATTGTAAATGGTATATTATCAACTATTCCAGATATAATTGCAGATAATCCGCCAAGAATTAATATACTAGACATAGGCTCTTTTAAAAGTCCTGAAGTTATATGTGCAACCTCTTCAAACACACCTGTATGTTCCATACCACCAATAACTATAAATAGACCAACAAAGAACATAAGAGTAGTCCATTCAACCCTTTCAAATATTCTTTCTGGGTCTTCTCTTGTCCATAAAAGTAAAATAGATGCCATAAAAAGCGCGATTGTTCCAGCTTCTAAGTGAAGGATATGATGCATAAAAAACAGCAGTATAGTAATTCCAAATATGATTAAGCCTTTTCTCATTAACTGAATGTCATATTCTGCTTTTTGCTCTTTTATTAATTCTTCAATTTCTGCTTCATCAGTCATTTTAGGTTTTAAGTCCCCTCTTACTTTCATGTAGAATATAAATGCTATAGTTCCGACTATATGTGTAAGTATTATTATTGGAGCTATATTTACAATAAAATCCATAAATGTAAAGTGTCCAAGAGAACCTATAATAATATTGGGTGGGTCGCCTATTAAAGTAGCAGTTCCCCCAATATTTGATGCTAAAACTGTTGCTATAACATATGGAATTGGATTTAACTTTAACCTTGCAGTAAGCCCTATAAGTATAGGTATCATAAATAAAACTGTAGTAACGTTATCTAAAAATGCAGATAAGACTCCAGTTAATAAAGTGAAAACTACAAGTATCTTTAAAGGTTCTCCCTTTGTTATCTGTAGAGCCTTTAAAGATAGAATAGAGAAAAATCCACTTTCAATCAGTACTGAAACTATTACCATCATTCCAAGAAGTAAGAATATTGTATTATGGTCAATTGATTCCCATGCCAATTTTGGGGATAAAAGACCTATGAATACTGCTAAAAATCCACCAAATAAGGCAGCAGGAACCCGATGGAAGAATTTTTCAGCAACAATCATTGCATAAGTTCCAATAAAAATTGCTACCGAAAGCCAGAAAAGTATCGTATGGTTTATAGGAATTCCAAAAACTTCAAGTAATGTGTGATGCTCCATTATCTATCCCCTTTTATATTATTGCTATTGATATTTCAATATTTGAAATGTAATTATCCAGATGATTTGTATGGTGTGAGAGAACAGCTAAATCAAATTTATTTTCGTGTAGATAAAGTGGAATTCTTTTTTTTGGGTCTCCACTTAAAACTTTTAACCTGGCATGTTCTCCATTTAAAGCTTTTGCTATTATTGTTTTCGTATTTTCTATTTCTTCCTGTCTCATCTGGTTTATTATTTCTTTTGCTTCTGCTCCTGTATGGGTTTTCATTAGTGCTGTTTCGTAGTATTCTTCATAAAAGGAAAACACAAATTCTGGCTCTCCATCTAAAATAGTTGAAATTTTATAGGCTTCCTGTATGAATTCTGAAAAATCATACTCACTTTCAAAATCCAAAATAATTCCTATTTTTTCAATTTTTGTTGTCCCCTCTTCTAAAAATAAGAAATTTGCTTTTTTAAACTTATCTAAGATTTTTATGTGTTCTGGTTTTGAAATTATACTTATAAAAGGGTCAACCTTTTTCTTATGAAGAATAATCATATAGGGATTTTCTTTTTCTAAAACTTCTGTAATTGTTTTTTCAAGGTTTTCGGATATAAACCTGAAATCAGAATTTTTTAAGTTTTCATCTATAGTATAAACGATGAACTCTATATTTTTTTGAACGATATTTTCTTTCACAATGTCAACAAGTGCTAAATCCTTTTTATCCTCAACTATAAACACAAATTTCATTTGAAACCCCCTATTCTTCTCCTTTTAGCATATTTAATAAATTAAATATCATCCAAAACAGGTTAACAATATCTAAAAATAATGCAATAGCAATTTCGACAGGAGTTGATTTTTCATGAATGAGTCTTGAAGTGTCGTAAAGTATGTATAAAGAAAGAGCACACTCCCATACCTGAATCACAAATCCA
>NZ_ABHJ01000089.1:0-2808 GCF_000171895.1 Hydrogenivirga sp. 128-5-R1-1 | reverse complement strand
CAGCAATGGACGGTGCGTCAAAAAATCCAACAGAGAAAGTAAAAGATAGAAAAAATACATATCCTAATGTATTTTTTTGATTAAGCATAGCAAGTACCATTGTGCCAATAGTTATCCCTAAAGAAACAAGCAAGAAGCCCCATTTACCAAGTGAAAGCATTTGAGGGACAAAGTTAAGACCGACCATAGTGCCAATTGCCATGAATAAAAAGCCTACAGCAAGTAGTCCGTAAGTTTTTGCAAGTATAGATGATTTTTCAGCCTGAGGGGCTGTTTGTGAAATATTTCTAATTTCCATTGTTTAAAAACCTCTTTTTTGTCTATATAATATCATAAAGAAAAATAACTGAGGTAAGTTTTGAAAAGAATATTCATAGGAAGTTTTGTAGAAGGGAAAGATATTTTAAAAAACTATACAAAAATAAAAAAAGATTTCAGCGGTATATTAAAAGGTAGATGGACTAAAAACAGAAACTTACATATAACCTACAAATTTTTAGGGAATACAAGTGATGAAAAAATATCAGAAGTAAAATTAAAATTGAAAGACATATTAAATAGAAGCATTAATGTTAATTTAACTTTTCAAGGAATTTCTGCCTTCCCAAATTTGAAAAGTCCAAAAGTTGTATTTATAAAAGTTAAAGATAAAGATAATGTATTGACTGATATACATAATCAGATAAATGAAAAATTATCTTTAATCGGTTTTGAAAAGGATAATAAGCCCTTCATCCCACATATAACAATAAAAAGACCTAAATTTGTTCAAGAAGAAAAATTTATTAGTATGGTGGAAAAATATGAAAATAAAATTATAGGAAAAATGAAAAATATAGAGATAAATATTATAGAAAGTATTTTAACGCCTGAAGGTGCTGTATACAAAAAGCTTAGCTGATAAAAATCATTCTTGTAATGCAGAATAATGAGTATAAATTAATTACCAAAAGAATAGGTTCTCCCGCTGGGGGTAGTCCTTCTTATAGGGCTTGAGAGTATACCCTTGGAACCTGATGCGGTTAATACCGCCGTAGGGAAAGCGGGCTGCTGGACGGCCATCTTTCTAATCAGGTAGAAGGGCGTACTCTACCTTTTTGGAAAGATGGCTTTTTTATTTTATATAGAATTTTAACTGGAGGTATTAGATATGAGTAAATATGCTGTTTCAAGAAGTACTACTTACGGTAAAACTCAGATGGATTATGCAAGGGAAGGTGTGATAACTCCTGAGATGGAATATGTTGCAAAAAGAGAGCAGCTTCCTGTAGAACTTATAAGAGATGAAGTGGCAAGAGGGAGAATGATAATTCCTGCAAATATAAACCACTACAGACTTGAACCTATGGCTATTGGAATTGCTGCGAAATGTAAAGTTAATGCTAATATTGGAAATTCTGCTGTTGTTTCTGATGTGGAAGGAGAACTTGAAAAGTTAAGAGTTGCTTTAAAATACGGAGCAGATACAGTTATGGATTTATCAACTGGTGGGAATATTGATGAAATAAGAGAAGCTATAATTGAAAATTCTCCGGTTCCTATAGGTACAGTTCCAATCTATCAGGCACTTCAGGAAGTTAGGACTATAGAAAATTTAACTGAGCAAGATATTTTAGATATGATAGAACACCAGGCTCAGCAAGGTGTTGATTACATGACTATTCATGCTGGGGTTTTAAGGGAATTTTTACCAATGGTGAACCACAGACTTATGGGTATTGTTTCAAGAGGTGGTTCTATAATGGCTGAATGGATGACAATTCACGGTAAACAGAATCCTCTTTATACTAACTTTGATAAAATCTGTGAAATATTCAAAAAATACGATGTTTCATTTTCATTAGGTGATGGATTAAGACCTGGTTGTATAAATGATGCTTCCGACGAAGCACAGTTTGCTGAGCTTAAAGTACTTGGAGAGCTTACTAAAAAAGCATGGGAACATGGCGTTCAGGTTATGGTAGAAGGACCAGGACACGTTCCTATAGACCAGATTGAAATGAACGTAAGAAAACAACAGGAACTTTGCCATGAAGCACCTTTTTATGTTTTAGGACCATTGGTAACTGATATAGCTCCAGGATACGACCATATTGCGTCTGCTATAGGAGCAGCAATGGCTGGATGGTATGGAGTTTCAATGCTTTGTTATGTTACTCCAAAAGAACATCTTGGTCTTCCAAATGCTGAAGATGTTAAACAAGGGCTTATTGCATATAAAATAGCTGCTCATGCAGCAGACCTTGCAAGACACAGGGTCGGTGCAAAAGAATGGGACGATGCTATGTCTAAAGCAAGATATGAATTTGACTGGGAAAAACAGTTTGAACTTGCGATAGACCCAGAAACAGCAAGAAAATACCATGATGAAACTCTCCCGCAAGAGGGATACAAATCTGCAAAATTCTGTTCAATGTGTGGACCTTCATTCTGTGCATATAGAATTTCTCAAAACGTTCAGGAAAAAGTTGGAGAAAATCCAGAGTTGTTAAATATAGAAACACCAGACAATAAATAATAACAGGGGGCATTTCGCCCCTTTACTTTTTTTCTCATTAGTATATTATTGTATACATGATAAATCCTAAAGAGATATTAGAAAGTATAGAGTTTCCTGTATCTGTAGTAGATAAAGAAGGAAATGTAAAGTATTTAAACTCTTCTGCTAAAGAACTTAAAGTTTTGCTGGGTTTTCCAAAGTTTTTAGAACTAATTAAATATTCAATTTCTATCCCTTTTGTGAAAAACGGTTATTCTGTCAAAGGTATATTAAAGGAACTTGATGGAAACAAATATTTAATTGATGTT
>NZ_ABHJ01000090.1:0-2762 GCF_000171895.1 Hydrogenivirga sp. 128-5-R1-1 | reverse complement strand
AAAAAATATATTATTTAAAAGAAATGAAGTATGCCCGGACTGTAAAGGCAGTGGAATTGGAGAAAACTCTATTATAAAAGAATGTTCAAAATGTAAAGGAAAAGGAAAAATAAAAACGCCTTTAATAGACATCCCCTGCCCTTTTTGTAAAGGTAGAAAGTTTGAGATTTTAAATCCATGCAGCAACTGTGGAGGAAAAGGTTTAATAAAAAAAGACGTTCATCTTAGTATATCAGTTCCTTCATTTTCCACAGATAGACTCACATTAACATTTAAAGGCGAAGGAAATAAAGGAATAAATGGAGGTAAAGACGGAGACCTTCAGATAAAGTTTAGTTTAAAGAAACATCACTTCTATATCAAAAAAGGACTGAATTTATACGCAGAAATTTCTATTCCTGAAAGTAAAAAAAATCAGGAAAACTTTATAAATATAAAAAACTTAAAAGGAGAAAATTTAAAAGTTAAAATTCCTGAAAATGCAGAAAATATAACTTTGAGGATAACAGGAGAAGGTTTTATTTCAAAAAGTGGAGAAAAAGGTAATATTTATATATCTGTCAAATATGTCTAAATAGATTTTCCTTCCAAGTAAGATAATATTTTTTTATACTGGCTTTCTGTAAGGTTGTTTTGTATCTCTCTAATTTCTTTTATTTTTAAAACTAAGTTTTCAGATTTTAATTGGGCAAGTTTTAAGATAATAGATTTAATTTTTGAAGACTCACCTCCATGAAGTATTAAATCCTGAAGGTCTTTTTCTAACTGGTCTATTTGCTTTTTTCTTTCGTTAATCATAGGTTCATACTGGCTTATAGCAGCTTCTATTGCTTCATTTTGGGTAGTAGAAAGATTAAGTTGGTCTTTATTATCAAGTATCACCTTTATTATGTCAGGATACGAAGATAGAAAATATTTATCAAAGTTTTTTTCTCCTGCAAAAGAGCCTTTCATTAAAAAAAACAAAATTAATCCAATTAAGAATATCTTTCTTCTTTCCATGGTTCTCCTCTCATATGATATCCTCTTTGTTCCCAAAAACCTGGTATATCCTCTTTTAAAAACTCAACTCCTGACACAAATTTAGCACTTTTCCACGCATAAAGTTTTGGTACAACAAGCCTAAGCGGAAAACCGTGGTCAGCTGGTAGAGGCTTGCCAAAAAGTTTGTAAGCAAATATTACATCTTCATCAAAAAAGTACTCTATTGGTATATTTGTTGTATAGCCGTCAAGTGAATGTATCATTACTGCTTTTACATCATGATTTATTTTTACTAATTTTTTAATCTCGTTTACATGAAATCCTTCCCACTGTACATCTTTTGCACTCCATCTTGTTACGCAGTGAAAATCAGCTGTAAGTTTTACTTTTTCAAGGTCTAAAATATCATCCCATAATAAAACTGCTGGCTCTTCAACTTCTCCAAAAATTCTAAATCTATATCGTGATAAATCTACAGGAGGTGGGCCTGCAATATCTAATACTATTAATTTGTCAACCCAGTGTTGTCCGGGAGGAAGTCTATCTTCCCTAAAATTTATTGGACTTATTATTTCTTTCATTTAATTTCCTTTACATTTATAGCATATACCATTTAGTATAACAAATGCATCCTTTAGCTGGTAGCCTTCTTCGTCAAGATTTGTTGATATGTAAACCTTTTCTTCTTCTATGTCGTACAAACCACCGCATTTTTCACACTTAAAATGATAGTGGGGCTGTGTTTTTGCGTCAAATCTGCTCTGTTTTGAATCCTGTATTTCTATAATTTTACCTTCTTCTTTCAGGATATTTAGATTTCTATAAACAGTTCCAAGACTTATATTTGGTATTACTTTTTTAGCCTTTTCGTATATCCAGTCTGCTGTTGGGTGTGTATCTGTTGAGGCTACAATATCGTATATAATTGCTCTTTGTCTTGTGTTTCTTCTCTTTATATTATTCACTTTTTACTCCTCTATGAGTTATAATTAAATAGTTATAATTAAATATCTTATACTACTATTAATTAATAATTATATTCAATTGCAGTAAAATTTCAAAACCAAAGGAGAATTAGTGGAATTTAAGTTTCTTATTTCTTATGTTCTCATTTTAATTGCTCTTTATTACTCTTATAAAGAAAAGTTAGGTATAGAAAAACAAATACTTATAAACTCAATCAGAGCTTTTATCCAGCTTTTGATACTTGGATATTTACTTGTTTATATTTTTAAAATTGAACATCCAGTTTTCTTAGTATTTATCTTAACTTTTATGTGTGGTTTTGCCGCTTACACAGCACAAAATAGAATTGAGATTAAAGAAAAAGGCTTTCTGACTGCATTTATATGTATCTCTCTTGCTTCCTTTATAGTTATTGGTTCTTTACTTTTAATCGGCGTAATATCCTTTAAACCAAATGAGCTAATACCTGTAGGTGGGATGGTAATAGGAAATTCATTAAATATTTATACACTTACAGTTGACAGGTTAAAAGGGGAAATCCAGTCTAATGTTGATTTAATAGAAAATTTTGTTGCTCTTGGGACAACCTTAAAACAGGCATTGAAAAACTTAATGAAAAAGGCAGTAAAATCTGCATTAATACCAACAGTAAATAGCCTTCAGACTGTAGGGATAATACATATTCCGGGAATTACAACTGGAATGCTTTTAGCTGGTGCTCCTCCTTTGCAGGCAGTTTCCTATCAGCTTGTTATAATGTATATGATGGTGGCTGTAGCTCTTTTTACTTCTGTAATTACTATAAATTTTGC
>NZ_ABHJ01000091.1:0-2699 GCF_000171895.1 Hydrogenivirga sp. 128-5-R1-1 | reverse complement strand
ATCTGTTTGCTTAAACAGGTTCTGTCCTATTGCTTGAAGCCCTGGCGGATTAATAAAATTATAAAGATTTATCTGCCCAAGCTCTTCTGTTGTCTGTACGCCTCCCTCATTTCTTACTGCATAAACATTACCGTTTTCACTTATATTTATACTTATAAGTGTTTCAGGTGCAGTAATCTGAATGTTAGGACTTAGTCTATAACCTTCTGGAGTTACGATATATCCCTGGTCATCTATCTGGAAGTTTCCTGCTCTTGTATATGCTTCTCCACCTCCGGGAAGTTCTACCTTAAAAAATCCTTTACCCTGTATTGCAATATCAAGGGGTCTGTCAGTTTTCATTAAACTTCCCTGAGAGAATGTTTTAGATATATCAGAAAGTTTCACACCAAGACCTACCTGCATACCTGTCGGTACCCTTGTTTCTGTAGAGCTCATAACTCCTGGGTCTCTAAGGTTCTGATATATCAGGTCTTCAAAATTTGCTCTGCTTTTTTTAAATCCTACTGTATTTACATTTGCTATATTATTTGAAATTACATCTAAATTAGTTTGTTGTGCCTCCATCCCTGTTGCTGAAGTCCACAGTGCTCTAATCATAATAAATACCTCCTTTAGGCTCTACCTATTTCTATACTTTTTTGTTCTACACTATCTAATGCTTTCATTAAATTACCGTACATTTCCATTCTTCTTTGAGCATTTATAAGCTCTGTCATAGCTTTTATTGGATTGACGTTTGAGTTTTCTAAAAATCCTTGATGGATTTCGTAGCTGGCGTTTGTTTGAGAAGAAGATGGAGCATAATAAGATTCACCTATAGGTTTTACACTTTGATAATTTACTATACTAAGTTTTGCAACAAGCTCATTATTCTGGTAAATACTGCCGTCTTTTGTAATTGTTACATTCTCAGTTGAGTTTAATTTTATAACTTTGCCCTGTGTATCAAGTACAGGATTGCTGTTAACATCTACAAGAATTCCTGTGCTGTCCAGTTTGAAGTGTCCATTTCTTGTTAAAAATATCTGATTTTGAAATCTTACCTGAAAAAATCCTTCGCCATCTATAGCCAAATCTAAAGGTCTATCTGTTTTTTTTAAAGACCCTTGAGCAATAACAACTGGAGTTTTTTCAAATCTTGGAAAAACAAAAAGTTCCTTTGATTGACCTTGGTTATCAGGAATTTTTTGACTCATTTCTTTAAGTAATAATTTTTTAAATCCCGGCGTATTTACATTTGCAAGGTTATTTGTTGTTGTATCAAGTTGTTCTAACGCTCTTTCTCCTCCTGATGCTAAAATGTATATTGGTTGAAAATTTACTGCCATTTTTATTCACCACCTTCAAGTAAAAGTTTCATTCTTTCCTGCACAGTAACAATACTTGTAATTTTTACCCCAAAATTATTTTCGGCAGTATAAAGCTCACCTTTAGCCACAAGTTTTCCATTTATTTTTATATCTACTGGTTCATTGATATATTTATCAAGTTCCAAAACTGTGTTGGGATTAAGTTTTAGAATGTCTTCAAGTAAAATATCTCTTCCACCGACTTCAACACTAATCTCTAATGGTATATCCATTAAGAGTTCAAGCTTTTCATCTTTAACTTCTTCAAAAACTGGAGTTTCTCCCTGAGTTTTCTGTTCTTGTAGTGCCTCTTCCCACTGTTTTGCTATTTCTTCCTGGTCTATACCTTCTTCTTTAGATTTTTGCTCTTGTAAGGCTTCTTCCCACTGCTTTGCTATTTCCTCTTGATTAACATTTTCTGGTTCTTCCGTTTCAGATTTTTCTTGTTCTGGGGATTTTTCTTGTTCTTTCAGTGCCTCTTCCCACTGCTTTGCCATTTCTTCCTGGTCTATATTCTCTTCCTGATTTTGATTTTCTTCTATTGGTTTATTTTCCTCACTCATTTTTCTCTCCCAGATATATATCCTTTATTTTTACTGCAAACTTTTCTTTTTTCTTGCCGAGCTTACCTAAAAATTTTGGTTTATCTTCTATATAAACTTTTAATAATGTGTCTGTTGATATTTTAGTTTCCAATTTTGTACCTTCTTTCCATTCTAATATATCTTTTACTTTGTAGGTTTCTTTAAACAGCTCTACCCATAATTTTACTTTTATCTTATGAACTTTTTCTAACAAATAATTTTTCCATGCAACATCTTCCTCAAACTGAGTTACTTCAGAATAAATAAAATCTTTTATTGGTAAAAACATATTTTGTGGAAAGCAAAAAAACATAGGTGCTTCATAACCATCAATATCTATTGATAGTTCAACAACTATAACTTTTTCACTTGGTGAAACTATTCTGGCGAGGTTGGGGTTTAATTCAATTGATTTCATTTCAATTTTTATCGGATATATCTGTTCCCATACCGACTCAAAAGTTTCAAGCACAGCTTTAATAAAATCATTTATAACTTTTATTTCAAGTTTCGTAAATTCACGACCTTCTACTTTGAAAGGTTTGGGAGGTCCACCGAAAAGAACACTAATAATGGTAAAAACAAGTCTTGAATCAAGAACTAAAAGAGAATTTTCTTTTAAAGGTTTCATAGAAATAATTGTATAACTTGCAGGAAGAGGAATTTTCAACATAAAATCGTTAAATCTTGTTATATAAATATCATTTTGAGAAACCATATTAACATTGGGTATTATCTTTCGAACTTCGTCTCTAAATATTTT
>NZ_ABHJ01000092.1:0-2668 GCF_000171895.1 Hydrogenivirga sp. 128-5-R1-1 | reverse complement strand
AGATAAATTGAACTGCAGAAAATAATAGTTGGAGCAGACTGGAGATTTGGGAAAACAAAAAAGGAGATGTTTCTTTTGCTAAAAAGTTTGGTAAAGAAATAGGTATTGATGTTGAAGTGGTAAATTTAGAGCTTAAAGGTAATCAAAAAATAAGTTCATCTGATATTAGGGAATTTTTAAAGAAAGGCAAAATTGAAGATGTTAACCATCTACTTGGCAGGATATACTGCTTAACAGGAAACATTATTCGTGGAAATAAAATAGGCTCTAAAATAGGATTTCCTACAATAAATATAAAGGTTGATGAAAATTTGTGTTTAAAAACTGGTGTATATGTTGGCTACATTGAAGTAGGTAATGAAGAGTACAGAGCAGTAATAAACTGGGGTAGAAGGCCTACAGTAGATGGAAAAAATAAAGTTTTAGAAGTTCATATTATTGAAGGATTTAATGAAAAAGCATTCCTTGAAAATAAAAAACCAAAGGTTTACTTTTTGCACTATGTTAGAAATGAAATTAAGTTTGAAAATATTCACCAATTGAAAGAGCAAATAAAAAAAGATATCCTTTATTCATTAAAATATTTTGAGCAAGAGGGTAGTAATGCGGTTAATATATAAATTCTTATTATTTTTATTGTCTTTCTCAATAGCCTATGCAGATATAAAACTGCCTGATGTTATCTTCCCTCTTGAAATAATAGCCCAGAAACAAGAAAAAAAAGAACGCTTAAAACCACCAAAATTCTTAAACATAGATGAAACTATACAGGATGTTAATATCCATCTCCCTCCGTCGTATCCTGTAGATTTAAAGCCAGTATTTAAACAACCAGTTAGAGAAAAAACATTTTTAGGACTGCCTAAGGAAAAAGCTCTTTATAATGAGATAATAGACCTTTACACAACAGGAAGTTTTATACTTGCAGAAGAAAAAGCAAGACAGTTTTTAAGGAATTACTCTAAAAATAAAAATGTTCCAGTTATCTTGTATATTCTTGGTCTTATTGAATTTGAGCTGAAAAATTACAATGATTCTTTAAATTATTTCTCAAAATCATGTAGTATGAATTCAGAAATAAAAAACGAAGCCTGTATGTCCGCATCAGTTGTTTCCTTGCTGAAGTCTGATTTATCTAAAGCAAAATATTTTTTAAAAAATGTTAGTTTAAATACGCCAGAATATAACTTTCTGCAAAAAACAGTTAAAATTCTTGAAAAGAATAAAATCACATTAATAAAGGATGTTAAATGTGAAAACTTAGATGTATCTTTTGTAAGTTATTGCAGATACTTAAAACTTCATTATTTAGCATTAAGTAAGCCCTACAAATTCTTTTCCGATTATAGACCTTTAGAAAATTATGAAAAAATTTTAAAGCTTCTAAAAGGATTTGCTTATTTAAAAGAGAAAAAATTAAACAAAGCAAAAAATGTTTTTAAAGATTACTTGCAAATTTATGGTAGAGCCGATTTATATTCAAAATATCCAATATTTGGTATGCAGATGATTAATCTTAAAGAGGGTAATATAAAAGAAGTTGAAGAGAATGTAGGAAGTCTTGATATTAGAGATAGATATTTAGCCCAGCTTGTTTATATTAAACTTGGAAATGAATATTTTAAACGCAAGGATTTTAAATCCGCCTTTGCTTATTATCAGAAGGCTTTAACATCTTACAAAACTAATAAAAACTTGCTTAAAAAACTTATTGCTATTACTTCTTATAACTTAGGTCTTTATAAGTATGCTTACAACATATTTAAGAACATAAATGAAGATAAATATTATCTTTATACTGCTTTTGTTCTTTTAAATTTAGAAAATTATTCTGAAGCAGAGTTTTATTTAAAAAAAGCGTATAAAAATGCTTCAGACGAGAAAATAAAGCAGTCATCTTTAAAATATCTTGCAGACATCTATTACTTTAATAACGATGATACAAAATTTATTGCAACATTAAGGCAGATAGCAAAATTTGATTCAAAATTTGCATCTGATATGCTTGGCTGGTATTTCTTTAGAAAGAAAAAGTTTGAAGATGCATATAATGCATTTGTTGATACTTATATGAAAGCTGTTTCTGCGTTTAATATGGATAAAGAAGATACAGCATTAAAACTTATAAAAAATAAAAATGACAGAAAGTCAAAGTTTTTAAAGGCGTATGTATATTTAAAGAAACTAAACCTTGATAAAGCGAGAAAAATTTTAAAAGAATTAGCTGAAGGAAACGATGAAATAGCAAAACAGGCAGGCTATTTATATGCTTATTCATTTTTCTCAAATGAAGAGTATGATAAGGCTTATGAGGAGTTTAAAAAATTTGCAGAAAAATACAAAAATGACCCTCTTGGAAGAAGGGCAGTCCTTAGAATGGCAGATAGTCTTTATAATTTAGGCAAAGAAGATGAAGCAAAGAAAATATACACTCAGTTTATAAAAAAATATGCAGGGTCAAAAGAAGCTGTGGATGCTGCTTATCTCCTTACACTTCTTGAAACAAAAGAAGCAGGTGAAAAAAGCAGTATTGAAAAACAACTGCAGTCTTTTGTCCAGAAATATCCAGATTATCCTAAAATAGACCTTCTAAAACTACAACTATCAGAAGTTTATTTTAAAAATGGAAAAAAGAAAAAGCCTTTAAAACACTTGAAGAGCTTGTAAA
>NZ_ABHJ01000093.1:0-2668 GCF_000171895.1 Hydrogenivirga sp. 128-5-R1-1 | reverse complement strand
TAATAGAAAAGAGAGATAAACTTGAAAAAGATAGTGAAATATGTATAAACGAGCTTTGCACAGTAGATATAAGTAGATTTATTGGCAGCAAGCCGTTAACTGAATTAAGAGACGATGAAATTTTTGAAGTTAATGAAAAATTAAAATTGCATTTATCTCTAAGCTGAAACAAAGCCTTAATTAATCTATAATAATTATTACCAATTCCATCAAGGAGAGTCTGATGACACCTGCAGAATACGCCATCAACCTGGCTAAGGATGTAAATAAAGTTAAAAGAAAACTTACTGCTGTTAGTACTGATATAAAAAATAATGTTTTAAAAAGGACTGCTGAGCTATTGATAGAAAGAAAAGATGAGCTTCAAGAAGCTAACAAAATAGACCTTGAAAAAGCAGAAAAAAAGGGATACTCAAAAGCACTGCTTGACAGACTTGCATTAAATGAGAAAAGAATAAATGGAATGGTTCAGGTTTTAAATGATGTAATAGCACTCCCTGACCCTGTAGGTGAAGTTATAAACATCTGGACAAGGCCAAATGGTCTTAAAGTAGGTCAGATGAGAGTTCCTCTTGGTTCAATTTTAATAGTCTATGAAGCACGCCCAAATGTAACAATAGAAGCAGCATCACTTTGTATAAAGTCTTCAAATGCTGTAATACTAAAAGGCGGAAGTGAAACAATAAACTCAAACAGGATACTTGTTGATATTTTAAAACAGGCTGCAAGAGAATCAGGTTATCCAGAAGGTGCAATAGCTTTTGTTGACAGCACAGACCGGCAGGTTGTAAATGAGCTTTTAAAGCTTGACCAGTATATAGACGTTGTTATTCCAAGAGGTGGAGAGGGGTTAATAAGGGCTGTTGCCGAAAATTCAAGAATTCCTGTAATTAAGCATTACAAAGGTGTTTGCAACCTTTACATAGACAACGAAGCAGATTTTGATAAAGCACTAAACATAGCATACAACGCAAAAGTTGAAAGGCCATCAGTTTGTAATGCAATTGAAAATTTAATAGTTCACAAAGATATTGCAGAAAAATTTTTGCCAGAAATTGCATACTATTATGGCAAAGCAAGTGTTGAAATGAGATGTGATGAAACTGCTTTAAGTATACTTAAAGACCATCCAAAAACAAAAGATACAGAAATAAAACCTGCTACAGAAGAAGATTATTACGAAGAATTTTTAGACCTTATAATTGCTGTAAAAGTTGTAAACAACATTGACGAAGCCATTGATTTCATACATAAATACGGCTCAAGCCATTCTGAATCTATTATTACAGAAAATTACACAAAAGGAATGTATTTTATAAATAATGTTGACAGCGCTGCTGTTTACATAAACGCATCTACAAGATTTACAGATGGAAATGAGTTTGGTCTTGGAGCTGAAATGGGAATATCAACTGATAAAATTCACGCAAGAGGACCAATGGGATTAAAAGAACTAACAATTCCTAAATTTATTATTTTTGGAAACGGTCAGATAAGAAATAATGTTGGCATTCCAGAAGAAAAGGAAGAAATTAAGATAAATAAAGAGGAATGTGAGAAAAAATAAATCAAATGAAAGAGCTTTTAAAAAACAATAAACTTTTTAAATATGTAGAAGACAACATACTTGAAGAAATAACAAAAAATGCTGATATTCTAAACTTTGAAAAAGGACATACAATAATATGGAAAGGAGACCAGACAACAGACCTTTATATAATACTTAAAGGAAAAGTAAATGTAATAACTTTTGATGAGAAAGGAAATGAACTTATAATTACAACTCTATCAAAAGGAGATTTTGTAGGAGAACTCAGTCTTATAGACGGAAAACCAAGAAGCATGTCTGTTGAAACTTTAACAGATACACAGGTTGCAGTAATCAGAAGGAATTTCTTTTTAAAAGCAATAGAAAAATATCCACAGCTTTGTTTACAGCTTGCGAAAAACCTTGTTGAAAGAATCAGGAAAACAGATGAAATACTTGAATCCCTTGCTTTTTTAGATGTTAAAAGAAGAATAGTTAAATACATAAAAGATAATGGAATTTTTGAAAATAATAAAATTTATAAAATAAATAAAATATCCCACAGCGAACTTGCAAAAAGAATAGGCTCTTCAAGAGAAGCTGTATCAAAAGCAATAAAAAGCCTATCAGAGAAAGGAATAATTGAAGAAAAAGATAACTGCTTTATATTAAAAGCAAACTCAATTTATGAGGAGTAAGATGAAAACTATAAATGATTTTATAAAAGCAAAGGAAGAAAAGACAAAAATAACAATGATTTCAACATATGAGTACTGGTCTGCAAAAATATGTGAAGAAGCAGGAATTGACTGTATTTTAGTTGGAGACTCTGCAGGAAATGTAATATCTGGGTATGAAACAACCCTTCCAGTAAGTATTGATGAGATGATATATCATGCAAAAGCTGTAAGAAGAGGAGCTCCAAATACGTTTATAGTAGTAGATATGCCGTTTTTATCTTATCAGGTAAGTGTTGAAAAAGCAGTTGAAAATGCTGGAAGAATAATGAAAGAAACAGGTGCAAACGCAGTTAAAGTTGAAGGTGGAGAGGAAATAATAAATATAGTTGAAAAGCTTATAAACACTGGTATACCTGTAATGGGACATTTAGGACTTACACCCCAGTCGGTTCACGCCCTT
>NZ_ABHJ01000094.1:0-2642 GCF_000171895.1 Hydrogenivirga sp. 128-5-R1-1 | reverse complement strand
GTGAAGCTAAAACTATAGAGCTCCAGCCAGATAAAAATAAGGCTAAATTTTTATTAATTTTTTTAATAACTTATAACTGTAATATGCAGAAAAAGAGGCAATAAATCCTATTCCAATACTATTTATAGACCATGCAGTAATACCTCCATCCCCAAAAATAAGAGATTGTATCAATAAGACAAAACTTACTGAAACAAATGCAATCCATGGATTAAATAGTATGGATATGACAGCTGTTCCTATTGCGTGTCCACTTGTTCCACCGGGAATAGGAATATTAATCATCATAATTAGAAAAGATAAAGCTGTTAAGGTTGCTATAAATGGATAAGTTTCTTCATTTAGAATTTCTTTTAATTTTTTTATCCCATAGGTTAGTGCCGGTATTGCTACTGCATATGCAGGTATATATGTTTGAGGAGATAAATATCCATCAGGTATGTGCATTTTTTTCTCCTAATTATTTTAAGATTATACAGTTAAAACAATGCAGAAAAAGTAAATATTGTCCTATACTTTTCTTTTCCTTCTGCTCCCTGTTGTAAACTTTCCTCATTTAAATCTGTCCAGGAAGGTATTTTAACACCTAAACCTACACTCACTGTTTTGTAATATGCCCTTAATCCATACAGAGTATATAAAATTCTCCCACCTGTTCCCTTTAATCCTGTTCCGTTTTCTTTATCTCTTCCTAAGTTTAAATAGTTAAGTTCAAAATCTAAATCTAATCTAAATTTATTCTTTTCAGAGGTTAAAACTCTATATGTTAATGCAGAGTTTATTCTAAATTCATCACCAAACATATATTTTGTCCCATCACTATATTTATATTCAAAAAACTTTAAATAATTTGTATCAAATATAAATGTGGTTTTATCTGTGAGTTGTTTAGTTGTTGTAAACCCTAATGTAATACTTGGTTTTCCAAATCCAAGAGACATTCCAGGGTCTATATTTCCATTTTTATCTCTTATATTTGGATTCCCAGTTGGTAATGTGGTTCCTCCATAAACTGTAAAATGCCAGTCCATTAAATCATCTAAGCTTTCACTTTCTGGTATAAGCATAAAACCCTCATCATATTTAAAACCTAAAACTGCCATGAGGGAAATATCAGCAAAACCACTGGTATTAAAAGAATTATTTTCTACTATTTTTGTATAATAAGGGATGAATAAATATAAGGAAAGATACGGTTTTATTCCATATCCAGTACCATAAATCCAGAAGTTATAGTTATCAGTTTCGTCATCTCTCTTGTAAGTATATTTTTTAAATTTTGCATAATCTAATTTCAGATACGCTAAAAATTTACCTTGAGGCAATGTGGCTGATGAAGAAGTTTCAAGTGGAGCACCGGGACCTTCTAATCCAGCAGCACCCAAAGCTGCCACTCCATGATGAGCATAAACGCTGGTATAAAAAAATAAAAACAGGAAAATTAAACCATTAAGTTTTTCAAGCTTTTTCCTCCTTATTGTGAAATAAAATAACCCATAGACTAAAAAAATTGCAAAAACTCCAATAAATATTTTTAATAAATATCCAAACTGGTTAGAAGTTTTATTTATTTTTGATAGATTATTAACAAATATCTTTTTGACAATTCCGTGCCCATCTTCAGAAAAAGCTTTTACAGTCCAGTTACCGATTTTATCTGGTAAAAAAACTAACCTTCCATACTTATCTGTTCTTCCAACCTGAAAAGGTATTTTTTTATTATCAGGAGAGTAAACTTCAAATTTCTCATAAGAAAAAGGAGTTCCATCTGCATAAAATATAGTTATTACAACTGCATTCTGGCGATTAATTGTATATTGGACACTGTGGGCGTAGGATAATTTGGAAGTTATTAAAATTAAAATCAGTAATATATAAAACATTTTCTTCAATTGACCTCAAAATTTAAAGTTGTTGAATATATAACTTCATCTGCTTTTGTTGAGATGATTTTTTCTTTATAAGTTGCTTCAATTAACTGTAGACCTTTATGTTTTATCCTTATGTTTATTCTCCCATGGCTGTCAGTTATACCTCTAACCTTTCCATCGTATGCTACTGGGATGTTTTTTGCTGGCTTACCATCAAAAGTTATGAGAAGTCTAATTTTATCCCCTTCCTGTAATTTTAAAGGGTCATTTACTGGAATTATATCCAACTTTTTTGTAAAGGATTTTTCTAAATTTTTACCCCATAGATTTATCCTTTTAACATTTTCATAAGATAACCAGCTTTTTATAGGAGTATCAATTTGGTTTTTTGGTTTATTAATAGTTCCATAAGGTGTTTTAGTCCAATATCCACTTGAAATGTCAACATATATGATTGCACAGTTTTTATTTATTACCAGAGGATATTCTTTTTTTACATCTATTTCTATTTTATTTCCATCTTTATCTATACATTTTACAGACTGAATATTTTCAGGATTGTATTTTATAAGCTTTTTTTCTCCATATGAAGGATGTTTATGTCCATAATATAAAATGTAATTATTTTTATGCTTTTCTATCCATAAATCGTGGGCATAAGTTAAGTTAATTAAAAATAAACCAATTAAAAATATTAATGACCTCATTTTTACACCTATATAAATGAATATTCATTTATCAAAATAATAATAAAAATTTAGCTTATACGTC
>NZ_ABHJ01000095.1:0-2625 GCF_000171895.1 Hydrogenivirga sp. 128-5-R1-1 | reverse complement strand
TGTAAAACATTAATACCATAAAAACTAAAGAACATACCAACTTCCATTCCCATTGCAGCTGCAGTTGTTCCTAAAATAAATGCAGGCATTACCTTATCAAGTGTTCCGCTTAAAACAATAATACCAACTTTAGTTGTAGCCATTTAATTCTCCTTTACGGAAATATATTTATATATATTATTGTAATACTCTTAATATATCATTGAAAATGACAAATATCATCAGAGTACCTAATATTGCAAAGCCAACATAGGCAAGATATTCTTTTGCTTTTTCTGGCAGTGGTCTTCTTATAATAGATTCAACAAGTAAAAGAGCTATCAAACCACCATCAAGTACTGGTATCGGTAGTAAATTTAAATATCCAAGCTGTAAAGAAATAAAAGCCATAGCAAAAAGATATGTTGCTATTCCAGTTTCAAGAGCCTGCCCTGAAAATTGAGCAATGGCAACTGGTCCTCCAAGTGTTTTTATGGAAACTTCTCCTGTAATAAGTCCTTTAATTACTTTTCCAATAGCTACGGTAAGCTCTAATGTTTTATCTATAGATTTTTCAAAAGCTTCAAAAAAAGAATACTTTACAATGTTTACATCAAATTTTGGGGAAACTCCAATTATGTACTTTTTTAATTTTGAATTATATTTTGGTTTTAAAGTTATAGATAAAACTTTGCCATCACGTTTTATAAGAAGTGTCAGAGCTTCGTTTTTGTTAAATGAAGACATTAAATCAACAAATTCATACCAGCTTCTAACAGGTTTTCCATTTACCGCCAAAATTTTATCCCCTAATTCAAGTCCAGACTTTTCGGCAGGAGTATAAGGCAAAATCTTACCAATCACAGGAGGTATTAAAGGAGCTATCCCTAAACTTTTTTTATTAATATTTTCAGGCACTGCTACCTTTATATTTATATTTTTGCCGTTTCTATTTACAGTAAGTATTACTGTTTTTCCAGCTTTTAAACCTGTTTTTAGAGTAAATTCCTTCCATGTTCTGACAGGCTCGTTATCAACTTCTGTGATTTTGTCAAAAGGCTTAATACCTGCCTTTTCCGCCGGACTTTCCTTTTCTACATAACCAACAACAACTGGTTTTTTCATATAATCTGGCTGTTGAATTCCTATCATATAGGCGACTGCAAAAGCAACCACAGCAAAAATTATATTAAACAATGGACCAGCAAATGCTATAAGCATTTTCTGCCATCGTGGTTTAGAAATAAAAGAACGAGGGTCATTTATATTTTTTTCCGTTTCCCCCTGTATAGGTTCTGTCATAGAATCTTCACCATACATTTTTACATATCCACCAAGAGGAACTAAAGCAACCTGATAAACAGTTTCTTTTCCCTTCCATCTAAAGATTGGTTTTCCAAAACCTATAGAAAAAACTTCAATCTTTACACCAAACATTTTTGCAAAAAGGAAATGACCTAATTCATGTATTGTAATAAGTACTCCCAGCATTATTAAAAAGGCTATAACACTAACCAACTAATTCCTCCAGTTTTTTTTCTGTAGCATCGGCAATATAAAAAATATCATCAATGCTTTTAGGGTTTTTAAATTTAACATTATCAAGAATTTTTTCAATATAATATGGTATATCTAAAAAACTAATCTTTCTTTTTAGAAATTTATCCACTAAAAATTCATCAGCAACAGTTAAGACTATAGGATAATATCCTCCTTTCTTTCCAGCCTCAACTGCAAGTTTCAGCAGTGGAAATTTCTGATAATCTGGCTTATAAAATTCAAACTTACCTATTTTTGTTAAATCCAACTTTTCAATTCCAATTTCTTTCCTTTCTGGATAAAAAAGTGCATAAGATATAGGATATCTCATATCTGTTGGAGAAAGAGCTGCAAATAAGGTACCATCTACAAACTCAATTATACCATGAATAATACTCTGAGGATGTATCACAGCCTGGATTTTATCATAATCTATGTCAAATAGATAGTGGGCTTCAATTATTTCAAGGCCTTTATTCATCAACGTTGCACTATCAACAGTTATCTTTTTTCCCATTTTCCATTTTGGATGTTTTAAAGCTTCTTCTACGCTTACATTTTTTAACTGCTCTTTAGAGTACTTAAAAAAAGGTCCTCCTGAAGAAGTTATTATTATTTTATCTATACTTTTCTTGTTTGCTTTTTCTAAAAGTTGAAATATGGCAGAATGCTCACTATCTATTGGTAAAATTTGACAGTATTTATCTTTTAAAATCTCACCTAAACATATAATTGCTTCTTTATTTGCAGTTGCAAGTTTTTTATTATTCTTTAGTATACAGTATGTTGGGTATATCCCATTTATACCAGAAATTGCATTTATGAAAAGGTCAATATCAAGAGATGAATAAAATTCAATACCATCTTTACCAGTTAAAATCTGTGTGTTCTTTAAAGAAAGATTTCCATTTAAATTTTCAACATATACATAATCAGGTTTAAATTCATCTATCTGCTTTTTTAATTCATCAGAAACTTTGGAGGCAGCCAAAAGTTTTATAGAAAATTCATTTTTAAACTTTCTTATTATATCTAAAGTTTGCCTTCCTACTGAACCTGTTGACCTAAAACTGCGACTTTCTTCAATTACATACCTGCTGACATGAT
>NZ_ABHJ01000096.1:0-2604 GCF_000171895.1 Hydrogenivirga sp. 128-5-R1-1 | reverse complement strand
AGTGTTATGTTTATCTGGGGTTGCGACCCTACAGTAAATACAATTGCTGCAGAGCAATTCAGAGAAGCTCTTGCAAGAAGGTCTGAAATTGTAAAAAGGGTATTAGACGAGTACGAAGGAGCAGACCTTGATACCCTTGCAGATAAAGTTTATGAAGCATGTAAGTATTACGGTGGTTTACTTGTAGTTGATGTTGATATTTATCCAAGACCTAAACAAGAGTATTCACATATTGTATTCCCAGCTGCAACAACAATGGAAATGAACCTAACCTCAATGAACGGTGAAAGAAGAATGAGGCTTTCAGAAAAAGTAGTAGAACCTCCGGGAAGTGCAAAACCTGACTGTCTCATAGCTGCAGCCATTGCAAATGCAATAAAAGCAGAGCTTGAAAGACAGGGAAGATATGACCTTGCAAAAAGATTTGAAGGCTTTGACTGGAAAACAGAAGAAGATGCCTTTAACGATGGATTTAGAATGGCTGGAAAAGAAGAAATAGACTCACAGGGAGGTCCAACAGGCTACATTGCAACTTATGACAGACTTAGAAAAGCTGGAAATAACGGCGTTCAGCTTCCAATAAAAGCCTACAAACATGGAAGACTTATTGGAACAAGACTTTTATACACTGACTATAAATTTGGAACAAAATCAGGAAAGGCGAGATTTTTACCAACTCCACAGCCTGACTTGCCACCACAAATTAAGAAAATGATGGGAAGACACAAATACTGGATTAACAACGGAAGATTAAATCACATGTGGCAGTCTAACTACCACACTTTAAGACTTGAATTTACAAAAGACAGATGGCCTCTTGCTCCAATATTCCTCCATGAAAGTGATATGAAAGAACTTGGACTTCAAGATGGAGATATTGTAAGAGTATGGAACGATTATGGAAGTGTTAGGGCAATAGCTATAACTTCTGATGAAGTTAGACCGGGAGAACCATTTATGGCATTTGGATTTGCAAACTCACCAATGAACAACCTTGTTACAGACTTTGTTGACCCAGACACAAAAATACCTTACTACAAGGGAACAGTTGCAAGTATTGAAAGAATTGGAAGAAATGAATCTTTAATTGAAGAAGTAAGTTTCAAAGAAAGAGGTTAATGATACAGGGGCTTTATGCCCCTCAATTTATAAAAAACTTTAAAGGAGGTTTGTAATGAAAAAAGTATTAGGAACGCTGGCAGCAGGAGCAATTTTGGCTACAGGTTTAGTTAGTAATGCAAATGCAACTAAACCTTTAAATGAGTTAAATTTTAAATTTGGGGTGCAACATAGGGTAATGTATAACAATTCAAACATAGCTTCTACAAAACAGTATGATTTTTTCAGACAAAGACTTAGAGTTGATTTTGACGTTTCTACAGAAGATGGCGTTGGAACATTTTTCCAGATAGAGTACAGAGGTGGTTGGGGTGGTTCTTCACCTTCATCTTCTGACCCAAGAGGTACTTATGCAATTAACGCATTTAATAGACTTCAAGCAAGAGGGTTAAGATACGGCTATCTGTATGCACCTGTTGGGCCTGGAACTGTTCTTGCGGGTATTCTTCCAGCAAATGATGAAGTCAATCAAATGCTGTTTTCTGCAGACTGGGATTTAAACGTTGGTGGTGTAGCTTATACAGGTAAAGCTGGAGGAGTAAACTGGAGAGCTGCTTATGTTAGACTTGTTGAAGGTGTAGGATTGATAAAAAATGCCAGTATCAATAAAGACCAGGATGAACATTTTATAATTTTAGATTTAGATACAGATATGGGTGGTGCAAAAGTTGGAGCGCATTTATACGGAGCTTATGGTAAAGTTTGTATAGCAGGAACGGGACAAGAATGTATAGATACAAATAATAGTGCTGCAAACGACGCACCAGCAACAAAATTAAATCAAACGTGGATTGCTTTAACAGCAAGTGCAGGCCCCATAAGTGGTGCAATTATCCAGAATAATGGAAAAATTGGAAATAATTCCACAAGTGGAACACTCTTAAGAGTTGAAGGAAATGCTGACTTAGGTAAGGCAAAAGTTGGTGTTTTAGGAGTTTATTCCACAGGTAAAAGCAATGGAAATGGGTTTAAAACAGTTCATAACATATTAGGAACAGGAGGTTATTGGGGATATACATACATATTCATTCCTCATGGCCCATCGGATGTGAATGATTTTGGTCTTGAAGTAGGAAATAAAGGATATGGATTAACATCTATCCAGGCAAAAGCTGACATTGGATTAACAAAAGGTATTTCTTTACAGGTAGTAGGTGGATATTTCGCATCAAATAAAGATATGGCTGGAAATGGTAAAAATTTGGGAACTGAGGAAGGAATCCAATTTACATTCAATTTAGGTAAATATATGAACCTTGAAGTAGGTACTGCTTTTGCACAACTTGGAAAAGCAGGAAAAGCTATGTATCAAGGAAATAATAAAAGTTCTGTAAATGAAACTTTTGCCAGAATGCAAATAGAATTTTAAAACTTCTTTACATTTAGGACAGGTTTTAACATCCTCCCCTCTTACCTGTCCTGCTGCTGCTAAACCTACCTACCTCATTTACCTCTGCCGTGTGGCAGAGGTCTTTTTATTTAAAA
>NZ_ABHJ01000097.1:0-2601 GCF_000171895.1 Hydrogenivirga sp. 128-5-R1-1 | reverse complement strand
GGAGCAAGACCAGGCATTGCAACTTTTTGGTCATCATATCTGTGGCATCCATTACAGCCGTTTTGAATAGTAAGCTGTTTACCTCTTGCAGGGTCTCCAAGTTTTTTATAAGGAACTCCCCATGCAACATAAGAAAGATAATCTTTATCTAATTTATAATCTTTCAGTCTTATAAATTTCCATCTTGATAAAGATTTATTACCATCTCTTTCCTGGAATTTTCCATCCCAAATTGCAAAGGCTATAGGAACAAGACCTGCCTTAAGATTTGAGTTTTCAGTTTTTAATGGTCTGACAAATACAGCTGTCCATAAATGAGTCTGCTTATTGTATTTCATGGAAATATCTGTGCCTTCTTCTTTTATTTCAGTTAAAGAACCAAATCCTTCTGATACAAAAACTTTTTGATAATCTCTACCAGCAACAGTTTTTTGAAGATAAACAGTTACAGGGTGATTTTCATCTCCCATACCAATGTAAGGTAAAGTTATTCCTTTACCGAACTTATTAGGAACTTCAATACTTACTCCATCAGCATAGCTGTCAGTATCATATTTTGCCTGTACAGAAGGGGTATCATCTCTCCAGCTTACATATACAGCAATAACTTCATCATTGTAAGCAACTTTTACAAGAGCTCTTCTTAAGTTTTTCTTTGGAATTAAAGAGTTAGCTTTCTTGTCATTTAGTCTTACAGAAACTTGAGGATAAAGATATACATATTTTCCTGGAACTGTTTTCCATACAGAATCGTTAACATTTGTAGTTAATTCTTTGGATACTTTTTTAGCATTTAAAACTTCGTATTTGTAAAAATCAGAGTATTCAGAAGCACTTGCACTTATTGAAAAGGCTGCCAGTGTTGCGAGTGTAGCTTTAAAAGCAGTTTTCATTATCTATTCCTCCTTTTATAGTCTTTGTAAATGGTAAGGAGGGGTATTACCCCTCTTTGCTCTCTTTAACATCAAAGTAAGCTTTAACTTCAACCTTTGGAGTATTAGCACCTTGAACATATCTGTAATCAATAATTTTGAAGAATTCAGAACCTTTAAGCCCTTGTTCTTCAGCAAGCTTTTGATAGTAATTCTCATCAAGTCTGAACATGTCTTTGTGGCTGTAAGCAATAAGAATATCCATTAATTCAGATTCTTCACCTCTCTTTCTCTTTTCCATTTCTTCTTTAAGAGTTTTTGCAGCTTGATGAACACCAGGTCCAAAGAGTTTCTCTAAGAAATCCATTGGTATTCTTTCGCTACCTTCAACAGGGGCACCGCTCTCATCAAAAGTTGGAGGAGAAAGGACAGGAGGAACGTAGTAAACATTTGGCTGAGTTCCAAAATCAGGTCTTAAAGGAAGTGCTACCTTGTACTTGTGAACAAGTTTATATACTTGAGATTCTTCATCATCTAAGAATCCTACAAATCTAATTCTTCCTACACATTGGTGAGCACATGCTGGAGGAAGACCTCTTTCAATTCTTGGGAAACAGAAAATACATTTTTCCGATTTGGAAAGTTTAGGGTTAAAGTAAATCTTCTTGTATGGACAGCCTGCTATACAGTATCTGTATCCTTGACATCTATCAAGGTCAACAAGAACTATACCGTCTTGTTCTCTTTTGAAGATAGCTTCTCTTGGACATGCAGCTAAACATCCAGGGTTAGAACAGTGATTACATATTCTTGGGAGATAGAAGTAATAAGAGTTTGGCCAATCGCCAGCTCCTACATCTTCATCCCAGTTAGGACCCCAAACAGGGTCTTGGTCTGGGCTTAATATGTTGGTATCTGCATTTCCAAAAAGCTCTTCGTGGTTGTAATCCCAAGGCACACCATAGTCAAGTACCATATCTGGGATAATACCATCTTGAAGGTTTCCATTTTCATCAAATCCACCACCAGCTTCCATCCAGTTTCTTGGGTATCCAGCTCCTGGCTGTGTTTCAACGTTGTTCCAGTACATATATTCCCTTCCATTTCTATTTGTCCACTGTGTTTTACATGCTACTGTACATGTCTGACAACCTATACATTTATTTAAATCCATTACCATTGCTAATTGTCTTTTTGACATTTTAATACCTCCTTAAAATTAAGCTTTTTCAATATCTACTGATGTTGTATAAGCGTGCTGGTTACCATCCCAGTTACCACCGAATTTTAAATGTCCCCAACCATCTGAAAGCTCTAGGAGGTTGAGAAGGTCGCCTACAACTGCATTATGGTTTCTGTTAAATTTAAACATTAAAGGTTCCCATCCATGTTCCATAACAATAGCGTCTTTTGGAGAAGAAGGGTGAAGTTTTGCCATTGCGTAGAAATCTCCAAGGTCGTTGAAAATTCTTACTTCATCACCATCTTTAATCCCTTTTTTCTTAGCAACTTCAGGGTTTATCATTACATAAGGTTTTCCTCTTTGAAGTCTTAAGAGTAATGTAGAAGTTTTGTAAGTTGAGTGGATTGACCATCTTGCGTGAGGTGTCATTAATACAAATGGAAATCTCTTAGGTCTGATTACGTCTTTAGCAGTAGGTACTGCTGCTCCAAGTTCTATCCATACAGGATGGTCTATATAGTACGTAAGTCTTCCTGAAAGTGTTTC
>NZ_ABHJ01000098.1:0-2578 GCF_000171895.1 Hydrogenivirga sp. 128-5-R1-1 | reverse complement strand
CGCTTTTACCTAAAGTGGCAGATGATTTTGCACTTCCACCAGAAATTGTACCGGACTTTTCAAAAATATCTCCTTCTAAGGTTACCATCCTAAATGAACCTATACCAAGAGCCCTTGCAGAATCAAAGTTTTCAACAATAACAGTATCAGAAAAAACATACTTTATTGCTTTTTCTATCTTTGGGTCATATTCAACAAAATCAACGGCAAGCCCTATTACTCCTTTTTGATAAGGAGGTTTTGATGGATTATTGGCTCTTATTCTATTTAAAGGAATAAACGTTAACCTTCCAGCTTTTTCTCTTCTAAGGACGTTTATACACTCCTGTGCAACTTTATCATCTTCAACTACGATGTTGTTAAGTCTTGCCCCTCCTGCAGACTCTACTGCAGTTATAAGCTCTTCATCTTTTACAGATATTAAATCTGCAACTTTACCGTAAACTCCGGGGATATCTTTTATCAGCAGGTAGTTTTTATCTTCTCTAACGTGCTGAAGTTTTACTAAAATCTCAGTTAATTTTTTGAAATTCTCTTCTCTCTTTTCTCTAATATTTTTTAGTTTTTTAGTCAGTGCGTCTTTTCTTATTTTTAATCTATTTATCTCGCTTTGAATGGATTTGATTTTTTTATCCTGATTTTGGGTGTATGAGCTTATGTTTTCCTTTGATTTTCTTAGAGTTTCAACTTCCCCTGTTAAGTTTTCTATTTCCTTTTTATAGCTTTCAATTTTTTCTGCAATATTTTCTATCTGATTTTGAAGTTTAAGTTCTTCTTTTTCTAAAGATATTTTTTTATCTTTTAATGCCTTTTCTTCTTTTTCTACCTGCCCTAAATCAAGTCTTGCTTTTGAACCTCCAATTTCTATTTCCTGAAGTTTCTTGTTTTTCTTTTCAAGCTCCTTTTCTGCTTCTTCAAGCTGTTTTTCTATGTCAGGAAGTATTTGTTTTAATTTTTTAATTTCTTCTTCTGTTTTCAAAACCTCTTTTATTTTTTCTTCTTTTTCTTTTGAGATTTCTCTTAAAGTTGTTTTTAAGTTTTCAAGTTCTTCTTCTATCTCTTTTATTTTTTCATTGGACGTTCTTATCTGGGCAGTTATTGCACCTTCTTTTTCTTTTATTGGAAGAAGTGACTGTTGTATTTCATTTAGTTTATTTTCCATTTCTTTTATCTGAGCAATAAGTTCTTTTTGTTTTTGGATTGAAAGTTCTTTTTGATTATATAGCTCCTGTATTTTTTGCTCTACTTCTTCAAGGTCTTTTACTGTTTTTTCTTCCTCATTTTGTAAAAAGTAAAGTTTTACACCTTTAATTTTTTCTTCTAAAAAGGCTATTTTTTCTTCTATTTCTTTAGCTTTTAAAGCGTTTTCTCTTTCTTCTTCAAGTCTTTTTAAGTTTGTTTTAACTTCCTTTAAAACAAGTTTGGCAGCTGTTAGCTTTTCCTCAGTTTCTTCAAGGTCTTTTAACGCTTTTTCTTTTCTTTCTTCATAGTCTGTAATACCTGCTATTTCACTTATTAAATCTCTTCTTTCTGAAGGGGTCATTTTTATAAACTTAAAAATATCTCCTTGCGTAACTATGTTGTATCCCTGTTTTGGTATTCCTGCTGCCGTTAAAAGTTCTTCCACTTCGTACTGTTTTGCCGGTCTTCCGTTTATTTTGTATGTTGATTTGCCGCTATGCTCTACTTTTCTATATATTGAAACTTCTTCGTTATTTAAAGGAAATGCACCTTCATTTCTGAAAATAACCTCAACTTCTGCAAACTCTGCTGATTTTCCTTTGGATGAAAATATAAGGTCTGAAAGCTTTAAAGCCCTCATTGATTTTGCAGTTGCAAGCCCTAAAGCAAATACAATAGAATCTCCAATATTACTTTTTCCAGAACCGTTTGGCCCAACTATACCGACAAACCCATCTCCGATAGGAATAGACAGTTTTCTAAGACCGTAAGATTTAAAGCCATAAACATTTATTCTATCAATATAAGCCTTTGACATTTTACTTACCTGCAGGGTTTATTTTTTCATTTCGGATATAAACCATTAAAAGTTTAGTATAGGTAAAACTGGGAAGGGACTTTATTTCTTTCATAAGTTTTAAATGTTTTATAAAATTTATTCCTTCTTATTTCTATTTCAGCTTTGATTATACCAGCAAGAACGATTAATAATAAAAAAATTAAAACAGCAACTATTATAAAAGGTATGATAGAGATAATAAAACTAAAAACCAACCAAAATATAACAATAAAAGTCCCTACGCTAAACAAAATTAAAGGAGCAAACAAAAAAAACAATCCTAAAGCCAAAACTCCTTTTACAGCACGCATACATTTAATATAATTTAGATGATGAAAACTTCAAATTTAATCAAATTCACCTTTATTCACCTTGTCCCTTAAAACTCTTTTTAAAACCTTACCTGTTGCATTTTTAGGAAGTTCATCTAAAAAGTAAAAATGCTTTGGTATTTTATAATTTGCAAGTTTATCTTTTAAAAATTTTCTGAGCTCAGTTTCTGTGGCTTTTTCATCTTCTTTTAACTGAATAAAAGCAACTGGAATCTCTCCATGAACT
>NZ_ABHJ01000099.1:0-2578 GCF_000171895.1 Hydrogenivirga sp. 128-5-R1-1 | reverse complement strand
GTTTTATAAACTTCAAAAAGAGCTTCAGGGTAAGGATTTCATAATTGTTGCAGTAAGTGTAGATAACAATAAAGAAAAAGCTGTTAAGTTTTTAAAAGAAGTTGAAAAAAGAACAGGAATAAAAACTCCATTTGTAGTTCTATGGGATGAAAAAAAAGGTCTCGCAAAGATTTACAGACCAAGAGGAATGCCGTCTTCATATCTAATAGATAAAAATGGAAAGTTAAAAAAGATATTTATAGGAAGTTTTACATCAGAAAATATTGGAATGCTCAAATCTGCAATAAAAAATGCTTTAGGGGAGTAAAAATGAAAAGGTTAATATTTGCTTTAATCGGAACTTCTATATTTTTGACCTCTTGCAGTGAGAAACTTATTAGGGTTATGCCATATGAAAGAGAATACTTTGCCCAGCAAAAAATGCAGTTTGACCCTATATCTTCAAGAGCAGAACAGGAAGGACACGTATTTCTTATAAGGGAAGCCTCAGCAGGAGGTGAAAGTTCTTTCCAAGGAGGATGCGGATGCAGATAAAAAAATTTATTGCAGGCTTATTAGTATTTGTACCATTTGCAAAGGGATTTGCCTCCGGAGCTAAAGATGAAGTTGGAATTGGGTTTAACACATATTTTGACAATGGAGATGTACAGGTATATTCTCCAACATTTGAATTTTTGAAAAAACTTACACAAAAAATACTAGTAGGTATAAAGGCAAGAATTGATGCCATCTCTGCAGCCAGTATAAGAAATGGAGGAAGACCTACACAGGCTGATGCTGTTACAGGAGCATCTGGAAAAGAAGGATTTGATGATACAAGATATGCAGGTTCCATATTTGGAAGTTATGATGATGGAGAAAACTCTATTACAATTGGTGGATATTACTCAACTGAAATTGACTATGAAGGACGCTCTATTTTTGCAAATTTAGTAAAACAATTCAATGAGCAAAACACAGCTTTAGGTATAGGATTTTCTCAATCTTTTGATAAATGGAAACCTGTTTTTAAAAGAAACCTACCTAAAGATTATAGAAGGGAACGTAAGATAGACCTGTCTTTAACCCAGCTTTTATCTCCAACTGCTATGGTTCAGTTTATCTATACAGACCTTTACTCTGAAGGATTTTTATCATCTCCTTACCATTACATAATACTGGACAATATTGCCAAATTTGAAAAGTACCCTGATACAAGAAAAGGACAGGCATTTACATTTAAAGTTGTTAAACTTTTAACAGAAAAATTAGCCACAAACCTTTCTTATAGATATTATAAAGACGACTGGGATATAAAATCCCATACATTTAACGTGGAACTTCTAAGAGATATGACAGAGAACTTAACAATGGGAATTAGATATAGATACTACACCCAGACAAAAGCTAAGTTTCCAAACCTATAACCCAGTACACATTAAATGACAAATACTATGCTGTAGATTACAGAATGTCAAAATTCTCTTCAAACACGGTAGGACTTTCATTCATTTACAAACCAAAAGGAAAATTCCTTATAAACTGGGATAGGGTTAAATTTGAAGGAAGTGCAGATTATTACTTTACATCAAGTAATGAATACATTAAAAATTGGTACGGCAAAAATAATTTACAGGCAATATTTACTTCATTCTTAATGAAGTATGAATTTTAAAAAAGGAGGTGTTTGTTATGATTACAATCACTTTAGATAAACTAAAAAATTATGCAGAAAATTATGCAAAAAAGTCAGGCACAGTTTTAAATCCTGACTTGGAAGCCCGTGAATCAGTATTAAACGGTCTTGCAAAACATAAAGAAGAACTTGGGAAACCACTTTGTCCATGTAATTTTTACCCAGATAAAAAGGAAGAAGTAAAAAGAAGAAAATGGATATGCCCCTGTGATGAGATGCAGATTTTTAAATACTGCCACTGTTTATTATTTACCACCGAAGAAGGGCTTCCTATAACAGAATATTTACCTGAGTGGCATGAAGGAAGACAGATTTATGGTCTTGTAAAAGACCCTTCCCCTGATAAGGGAAGGGCAATGGCTAAATATGAGAAAATATACCAGAATTTAAAGGAGCATGCCGAGGAATATAATGTTAGGGTATTGGAAGAAGATATAAAGTCATGGGCAGAAAAGGTTTCTAAAAAATAGGAGGTTTCTCTATGTTTACTTTTTTAAAAAAGATAAACGAAGTTAGAGATAAAGTCATGTCCACTGAAATTTTAATAAAAGCAAAAGCTGATAAAAAATTACTTGAAGAGTGTCTGGAAATTGCAAAAGATTTTGAAGAAAAACTGTCAGCATATAAGGAAACATCTTATATATCTCAGATAAATAAGATGGCTGGGCAGGAACCGGTTCACTGCCCACCTTTAGTAATAGATATCATAAAACAGGCTTTAGATGTAGCTGAAGAAACAGACGGCTTATATGACCCAACAATTGGGGTCTTAACACAAAGAACTTATGGATTTGGTACTGGAAGGGAAAGAATACCAAGAGAAGAAGAGCTAAAGGTAAAAAAAGAGCTTGTAAATTATAAAAACGTTGAAGTTTATACTACAAGCGTGTTTCTTACCAAAAA
>NZ_ABHJ01000100.1:0-2573 GCF_000171895.1 Hydrogenivirga sp. 128-5-R1-1 | reverse complement strand
TTTGGACGTTATAAAATATTATTGTCTCAAATCAAGAAGGAAAGAGGTACGATAGATGATACAAAGAGGGACTTATTTAAACGTTACGGATAATTCAGGAGCGAAAAAGGTACAATGTATAGGAATACCTAAAAAGGCAAATTTTGGTGCTCAAAAAGATGTTGCTACTGTAGGTGATGTTATCACAGTTACAGTAAAATCAGCTTTACCTCAAGGAACTGCTAAAAAGGGTAAAGTTTACTGGGCAGTTGTTGTTAGAACCAAAAAAGAAGTACCAAGACCTGACGGTAGTTATGTTAAAGCAGATGATAATGCTGTTGTTTTAATTAATAAAAACTTTGAGCCAATAGGAACTCGTATATTAGGACCTGTTGCAAGGGAAATCAGAGCAAAAGGTTTTAACAGAATTGTGTCTTTAGCTCCGGAGGTAATCTAAATGATAAAAACAAAAATAAAAACAGGCGATGAAGTAATAGTAATCGCAGGAAAAGAAAAAGGAAAAACTGGAAAAGTAAAAAAAGTAATAAGAAGCCCCAAAAGGGTTATGGTAATTGTTGAAGGAGTTAATGTTGGTAAGAAACATTTAAAGCACATTGAAGGTGTTCAAGAAGGTGGTATAGTAAATATAGAAAGACCTATAGACATATCAAATGTTGCCTTAATAGACCCTAAAACAGGAAAGCCTACAAAAGTAGGATACAAAATAATAGAAGAAGGAAACACAATTAAAAAAGTTAGAATTGCCAGAAAAAGTGGTGAAATTATAGATACTGTTTGGGAAAAAACTAAATAGAGGTAAATGAAATGACAGTTGCTACATATCAGTCAAGATTAAAAGAAAAATATGAGAAAGAAGTTGCTCCAAAATTAATGGAAAAGTTTGGGTATAAATCTCCTATGCAGATACCTAAAATTAAAAAAATTGTTGTAAATATGGGTGTTGGTGAAGCTGTCCAGGACATAAAACAACTTGATAGAGCAGTGGAAGATTTAACATTAATAACAGGACAGAGACCAGAGATAAGAAGAGCTAAAAAATCAGAAGCTGGATTTAAATTAAGAAAGGGAGCACCAATAGGTGCCAGAGTTACCCTTAGAAAAGAAAGAATGTGGGATTTTTTAGATAAATTAATCTCTGTTGCCCTTCCAAGGGTTAGAGACTTTAGAGGTTTAAATCCAAGGTCTTTTGATGGAAGAGGAAATTATGCCTTTGGTATTAAAGAACAAATCATATTTCCTGAAATTGATTATGATAAAGTAGATAGAATTAGAGGTATGGACGTAATTATAGAAACTTCAGCAAATACAGATGAGGAAGCCAGGTATTTACTCGCATTACTTGGGCTTCCTATTAGAGCATCTTAAGGAGGAAATAATAGTATGGCAAGAAAAGCACTTTGGGCAAAATCATTTTTAAAAGAGCCCAAATTTAAAACAAGAAAGCATTCAAGATGCCCGCTTTGCGGTAGACCAAGAGGTTATATAAGACAGTTTGATATGTGTAGAATATGTTTCAGAGAAAGAGCTTCAAGAGGAGAAATCCCAGGAATTAAAAAGGCCAGCTGGTAAGGAGGATATAAGATGATAATTGACCCAATCGCAGATATGCTTGCAAGAATTAATAATGCTTTGAAATCAAGAAAAAGTGAAGTTTATATTCCTCATTCAAAATTGAAAGAAAAAATAGCTGATATATTAAAACAAGAAGGTTATATTGAAGACTATATTGTTTCTGAAAAAAATAAAAAAGGAAATCAAGGTACATTAATTTTGAAATTAAAATATCTTGATGACAGAAATACTAAACCTGTAATATCAGGTTTAAAAAGAGTTTCTAAGCCGGGTCTTAGAAAATACGCAGGTGTTTCTGAAATTCCTTATATAAGAAAAGGTCTTGGAACTGTTATACTTTCAACAAACAAAGGCATCTTAACAGATGCTCAGGCAAGGAAAGAACGAGTTGGTGGTGAAATCCTTTGTTATGTATGGTAAAGAAATTAGGAGGAAATTAAATGTCAAGAATAGGTAAAAAGCCTGTAGAAATTCCATCAGGTGTTGATATTACAATAGGTGAAAATAACTTTGTAAAAGTTAAAGGACCAAAAGGTGAACTGTCTAATACATTCCATCCTGCATTAAAAATAGTTAAAGAAGATAATGTAATAAAAATTGAAAGACCAAGTGATGAACCTTTTATGAGAGCTATTCATGGAACAACAAGAGCTTTACTTGCTAATATGGTTCAGGGTGTTGTTAATGGATTTACTGTTGAGCTTGAGATTGTAGGTATAGGTTATAGAGCTGCTATGAAAGGTAAAACTCTTGAGCTTCAACTTGGATATTCCCATCCTATAGTTTATGAACCTCCTGAAGGAATTCAGATTGCTGTTGAAGGAAATATTATAAAAGTTTCTGGTATTGATAAACAACTTGTAGGGCAGGTTGCAGCTGAAATTAGAGACTTTAGAAAACCAGACCCTTATAAAGGAAAAGGTATAAGATATAAGGATGAACAGCTTAAACTTAAACCTGGTAAATCTGTAGGTAAAAAATAAACTTTAAGGTGAGGAAGA
>NZ_ABHJ01000101.1:0-2568 GCF_000171895.1 Hydrogenivirga sp. 128-5-R1-1 | reverse complement strand
AATTTTCTGCTTTATCCAAAGTCCAGCTGGTTTATAGATATCTTTGGAAAAAGTAAAAATATAGTATTTAAATAATCTTCTATTTCCTCTTTTCCTTTTACAAAAAGCTCTTTTTTGTCAGGCATAAGCTCTTTTATTTTAGGGTCGTATATTTCTCCATCTTCAACATAATTTTGTAATATCTTCTCTACATTGTGCTCATTCCAACCTTCTATCCAACTGTCAACAGCTACCTGTATAGGATTTTTTTCCATTATGTAAGCTCCTTAAATGTTTCTTCTACTGCCTCTAAAGTTCTATTTATATCTTCTTCGCTGTGTGCGGTGCTTAAAAATGATGCTTCAAACTGGGAAGGTGCAAGGTAAACCCCTTTTTCTATCATTTTCCAGAAAAATTTATTAAACATTTCCAAATCACTGCTTTTTGCATCCTGAAAGTTTTTAACTTCTTTATCTGTAAAGAACATAGTTATCATAGAACCCACCCTATTTACTGTCGCCTTTATACTATATTTAATAATAAGGTCTTTTAAACCTTTTTCAAGTTTTTCTCCTTTTTTATCAAGTTCAGGATAAGGATTTTTTTCTTTTAGAATTTGAAGCTGTCTTAATCCAGCTGCCATTGCAAGCGGGTTTCCTGAAAGGGTTCCTGCCTGATAAACAGGTCCTTCTGGAGCAACATGTTTCATTATTTCAGCTTTTCCACCGTAAGCTCCAACAGGGAGACCTGCTCCTATAACTTTTCCAAGGGTTGTAAGGTCTGGGTCTATTCCGTAAAGCTCTTGAGCTCCACCAAGAGCAAGTCTAAAGCCTGTCATAACCTCATCCCATATTAAAAGTGAGCCGTATTCTTTAGTTATTTCCCTTAATCTTTGATGATACTCTTTTGGTGGAGCAACTACTCCCATATTTCCAGCAACAGGCTCAATAATTACACAGGCAATATCATCACCGTGTTTTTTGAAAGCCTCTTCAACTGCTTCTATATCGTTATATGGTAAAACTATTGTTAAACTTGCAAGCTCTTCTGGTATTCCCGGTGTTCCTGGTATTCCAAGAGTTGCAACTCCTGAACCTGCTGAAACAAGCAGGCTGTCTCCATGTCCGTGATAACATCCGTCAAACTTTATAATTTTCTTCTTGCCTGTATATCCCCTTGCCAGCCTTATTGCAGACATTGTTGCTTCTGTTCCGGAATTTACAAATCTTAGCATCTCAATTGAAGGGACAGCTTCAACGACAGCTTTTGCCATCTCAACTTCAAGCTCTGTAGGAGCTCCAAAGCTTGTTCCATAATTTGATACCTGTTTTATTGCATTTATAATCTGGTCATTGGCATGTCCAAGTATTAAGGGTCCCCACGACAAGACGTAATCTATATACTCATTTCCATCTACATCCCAGACACGACTTCCTTTTGCTTTTTCTATAAAAATAGGTGTACCACCTAATGCTTTAAAAGCTCTAACAGGTGAATTTACACCGCCAACTAAATATTTTTGTGCTTCTTCAAACAGCTTTTTAGATTTTTCAAATCCCATACCAATCTCCCTGAAATATAGTAATTATAAAAATTATATCAGATTTGAATATTAGAATATTCAGCATAGTTTGATTATTCAGTTTTTGTATAAACTTAATTCTATTATGAATTTTGCCCCTCTGTCTGTATTGTTCACATACATTTTTCCGTTATATGTGTCTACTATCATTTTAGCTATATAAAGACCAAGTCCAGTTCTACATTCCCTTTTGTTGAGAAATAAGGTTCAAATACCTTTTCTTTTATATCTTCTGGTATTCCTCCAGCCGTATCTTCTATATTCAGTAAAACTATATTATCTTTTATAATAGTGTAAACATGTATTTCTTTAACCTCAGGTTTTTTTTCCAAAATAGCATCTTTTGCATTGTTAACTATATTTAATATCACCTGTCCAAATTCGTTTGGATAACCTAAGACCTTAATATCTTCATCTATTTTTTGCTTTATTCTAATTCCCTGGCTTTCTACAGCAGTTCTAATAAGATTAATGGTTTTTTTAATTAGAGTTTTTAAATCAAAAACTTCTTTTTCTTTATCTGGTTTGAAAAAATTCATAAAATTATGTATCGTTTCTGACATATTTTGTATCTGCATTGAAGCATTTTCGTGGCAGTAGTCCATTGTTTCTTTATCTATAGAGTTATGGTTCATTTGATATCTTAAGTATGTTCTGTTAAGAAGTGCTGAAAGAGAATTTAAAGGTTATTTCCATTGATGTCCTATAACACTAAGCATTTCTCCCATTTGTGCAAATCTTGATTGTATAAATATAAGTCTATCTTTTTCTAAATTTTTCTCTGTTTCTTCTTTTACTCTTTTTTCTAAATTTTTGGTAAGCTCCTTTAACTGTTTTGTTTTCTCTATTAGTTCTTTTCCCTGTTTATAGTAGTCTATCCATAAATCTACTTTTAGTATAAATTCTTCAAAAACAAAAGGTTTTTTTAAGTAGTCATTTGCCCCATTTTTAAGTATGTATCTTATAGTTTCTGCGTCGGCTGTTCCTGAAAAAACAATAACAGGGAG
>NZ_ABHJ01000102.1:0-2554 GCF_000171895.1 Hydrogenivirga sp. 128-5-R1-1 | reverse complement strand
ACTATTATCTATTGCATATATTTCATCAGCTCCGTATCCACCAATCAAGTAATCCCTTCCATATTCTCCATAGATTTTATCATTTCCGGTTCCACCTTCTACAACATCATTTCCAGCACCTGCGTGTATTGTATCGTTTCCTCCACCTCCGTTGATATAATCGTCATTATCTGTTCCTTGAATTTTCTCTGATTTATCAGTATATTCTTGTAGTTTTGAGTTCTGTTTTATTTTATCAAAGATAGAAGTATCTTTGTCTGAAGGTGATGTAGGATTTAATAGTTGCTTAGCTAAGTTTGGATTTTGCTTTATGTTATCAAGTAGGTTTATTACTTTTGTTTTGTCTTCGTCTTTATCTTTTACAGCCTTAACTATGTCTTTAAATACTTCAAAATCTGAATCATCTAATTTACCATTATTATCAATATCAGCATTATCAAACTTTTCAGCAACTTGAATAGCAACATCGGCTCTGTTTAATAATGTTTTTGTAGCTGGATTGTTTGCGTATTGAGTTATGGCAGCATATATTATGTCTGCAATTGCTTTTCCTTTTGTTGTGTGGCCGGTTTCTATCTGTGTCTTCCAGTAATTTATACCATCTGGGTCATCCTGTTTAGTTTTACCTAAGATATTTTCATAAAGGGTTTCTACAAGATAATCTGTGTTTGATAACTGTTCATAACCTGTGTACTGTATAGCTGCATTGTACATATTTTCTGCGAGCTGTTTTAAATCCCATCCATTTTGCTGCATCTGGTTTACCCAATAATCAAGACCTTGTTTTTCGGGTGCTCTACCAAAAACACCTACATAGATAACAGCTACATCTTTTCTGCTGTCTCCTGTTAACGGCATTTTTTTACCCCCTCTTATAAAAGTTTTTCAGAATAAATTATACTATATTGTTGAAGTTTATTAAATCCATATATTCCCATTCTCTATATGCCATTATATAAACTTTGTGTTTTGTTGCAAGGTTTAGTTTATCTTCTTCTGCTCTTAGGGTTGCTAAAATTGGTACTATTTTATAGTCTTTGTATTCTGGGAAAAGTTGTTTTAAGCTATCTATTTTTTGGAAAATCCACTGTGTTATGTGATTTTCCCTAATTGTAGATTTTACCTCTACTAAAAAAACCTTTTTACATTTATCAGATACGGCTATAATATCAAATTCATCTTTGTAGTCGTTTAGTTTTTTCTTTATGTTTGCCATAAGTTGATTTATTTCGCATTTGAAATATTTTTCTAATACTGGTCTTGTTGCTGGATAAACTATGTCTTCTACTATTGTTCCCATTTTATTTGCAAGTTCTCCCCACTGTTTGTTCATTCTTTTAACTTCTGCTTTCATTTCGTCTTTAAAGTTTTTCATCTCATCCTTAAATTCTTTCATCTCATCCTTAAACTCTTTCATCTCATCCTTAAACTCTTTCATTTCTTTTTTGAGCTCTTGTAGTTCCATTTCTGTTTTGTGCTGGATATAAACAAGCTCCATTATCATTTGTTCAATTTTGTCAAGCCTATTTTCTGCTTTGTCTAACCTTTCTTCTACTGCTGGCATTTTATGACACCTCACAAGTAGCTTTGATTTAATCAATAATTATAATATAGTAAGAAAAAAATAAAACAAGAGGTAAATTTAAATATAGGCTACTTTAGGTTTTTACTTGCTAATTTAGTTTTGCTTTCACATACAGGTGTTAGAATTTATGGGCTTAATGAAGGGGTTTTTGCTGTTGTTATTTTTTATATTTTAGCTGGGCATGTTGTTAGTAAATTATTTGAAGAGATTTTTAATAAAGATTACAGACAGTTTTATTTTGATAGGTTTTTGAGGATATATCCCCTTTACTGGTTTTTTTGTTTTTGGGTTTTAGTATTTCTGGTAATATCTAATTTTGGAAGTCCTAAAATTATAGTTTTTAAACTTTTTAGTAATTTTGCTATTATTCCTTTAAACTATTATATGTATATTCCTGATTGGATAAATGTTTTAAAAGACAGCATTGGAAATTGGAATTTAATTCCTCCTGCTTGGTCTTTGGGGACTGAAGTGCAGGTCTATTTGCTTATGCCATTTTTGCTTGTTTACAGGTGGTTTTTTGCTATTGGGTTTTTGGGAAGTTTATTTGTTTATAGCTTGGCAAATTTAAATATTATTCATTCTGATTATTTTGGATATAGGCTTGTTGTTGGTGTTTTGTTTATGTTTTTGTTAGGAGTGTTAATTCAGAGGGTCGTTTCTAAAAGGGCAAGTAGGTTAGATAAACTTTTATTAATTGGCTGTTATTTGTTTGTTTCGTTTTGGTTTTTGGTAGTTGTTTTGTATTTTGGTAAATATGGAGCTTATACTAAAGAAACAATGCTAGGAATTTTACTGGGAGTTCCTGTTGTTTATTTAATACTTAAACTCTGGAAGAAAAAGTCTAAAGTAAATTATCTTTTTGGTGATTTGTCTTATGGAGTATTTTTAAGTCATTTTTTTGGTATTTGGATTTGGGAATATTTTACAGGTTGCCAGTGTGGTAAGTTTTTTGTTTTGTTTGTGTTT
>NZ_ABHJ01000103.1:0-2548 GCF_000171895.1 Hydrogenivirga sp. 128-5-R1-1 | reverse complement strand
TTTTACTCTGATAATATCATTGAATATTCGTTTGAAATATACGTAGGTGAAAAGGCTTCTAAATTTAGAATTTATTTAGAAGAGGATTTACTTATATCCGAAGCAATATCAAAATGGATAGTGTTAAATCCTACATCTCAAGAAAGGGACAGAATAAGAAAATTGAAAAAGAAATTAAACGTAAATGTGCAGATAATTTCAAATCCTATACATATAAATAAAAAACAGCAAGTTTTAAAAAATATAGATTTTAATATAAAAATCATATGAAAGAGATTGAAAAATACTTTTCTAAAGTAAACATAAAAAGGATAAAAGAAACTATATCTGATGAGTATTACCTTTTAAAAGATGAACACAACAGCCTTTTTGTAAAAAGCGAGTTCTTTGTTATGGCAATTTTTTCTCATGGCTCAAAGTGGGCAGAAAATCTATTTTCAGATTTGTATAATAATCCCCCTTCATACAATGAAATAATCAATGACATAAGAAATTTTGAAGGACTATCAATAGATGTTGAAATTAATGGAGATGTTTTTAAAAATGCGATTTTAATACCAGAAAATAAACCTGTTAATAAAAATGAAGAAAGTAAATTATCTTCTGTAGAAGATAAAATTAGCTTAAAAAATGTAGTTATCAGAGTTTTGAAAAAGAAAGTTCCATTAGATTTTATTGAAAGTGTTGGAAGCGGTAGTCAGTTTTTACTTTCAGAAAATGAAAAGATTGAAGTAGAACTGATTCAAAACAATAAAATAATAGGAAAAGGTATTTTAGAAAAAATAGATGACGGCTACAGCTTAGAAATTACAGAGGTACAAATTTAATGGTTTTACTTGGGATATTCCCATGGATTATATTTTTGATTTTTTTGAAAATTTTAAATGAGAAAATTCCTAAAAATTTACTTTTTGCTTCCTTATTTTATTTTGTAGCTGTACTTATTTATTCTTATAAAGAACCAAGAATATCTCTTTTATTTGTAATAATATACCTATTTTCAATTCATATATACTTTCTTAGGGGAAACATAAAACATACAATCTTCAGTACTTTTTGGTTTTTTATGCTTGATATACTATATTTTCTGGGAAGCAAAGAAGCCAAATTTGACATAATTATACCAATAGCAATTACTACCTTATCCTTAAGACAGTACAGCTCAAAGATTGATTTTTTAATTTTCAACATTTTTTCTATGTCTTTAATAATTTCATACTACTATAATTTATATCTATTCTTTATGCTTTTATCAGTTTACTCTTTTTATTTTCTATTCTTATCACTTTTAGAATATAAATTGAAACTTGAAAAAGAAAGCTCTGAATACAAAAGACTACTTGACAGGGCTGTGAATACAGAAGTTCAAAAAAAATTACTGCAAGTGGATGACAATATAGCTATAAGTTCTAAAAAATTAAAGGAAATTTTCAAGCTAAGTAATTATACGGTATCTACTACTGACCTTGAAGCAATGGCAGAAAGGGTTGTAAAGGGTCTGTTAGACTTAGGTTATACAGGAGTAATAATTTCTATATTTCCACGTAAGATTTTTAAAAAATTAGGATTTTTCCCAAATTACAAACTTATAGTAGAAAACATAACCACCGAGAAGCTAAATAAAGTTAACATAAATGAAGAAGATAAATATATAATAATACCTTTAAAAGTTTCTAATGAAAAACTTGGATTTTTAGCAGTTTATAAAAAAGAAGGTGTTTCTGCAAAAGAAACAGAATATCTAATAACATACGCTAATTCTGTTGCAACAGCAGTTGCCAATATCGTTCATTTTGAAGATTTGATAAAGCTTGAAGAGCTAACATATAAAACGTTTGAATCTCTTGACATAGGAATTGCTGTTTTAGATGAAAATTTCAATATAAAAACATCAAACAAAAGATTTAAAGAAATGTCTGATTTGGAAAGTAATAATCTATTTGAAAGTATACCAGAGCTTAGACATCTTGAAAAAGACTTTAAAGAAGTAATAGAAAAAAATAAAGCTTTTGAAACAATCTTATCTTCTATTAACAAGCAAGGTTTTATTTACAGAATAAAGGCTCTGCCTTTATATACACAATCAAGTCCAGATGAAAGTATAGATACACCCAAAATAGTATTAATAATTGAGGACATTACAGAAAAAGAGAAATTAGAAGCACAAATAATAGAAACAGAAAAACTTGCAGTAATTGGTAAGATGGCGGCTGCTTTAGCCCATGAAATTAAAAATCCTTTGACTGCTATATCAGCTTCAGCTTATAGAATTAAAAGCAAAGCAAAAAAACTTAACGATAATAAGATTATAGAGTTTTCGGAAAAAATAGAAACCCATTCCGAAAGAGCCAGAAATATTATTGATAGAGTACTAAATTACTCTAAACCTTCTTATCATAAGTTAGAGGTTATAAATATTAAAGATATTCTAAGGCAAACCCTTGAATTTATAGAACATTCTTTAAAAGGAAAGAAAATAAAAATAAAAACAAATCTCAGAAAAAATGCTTTGGTAAATGGAGACAAAAATGCCTTACAACAAGTATTC
>NZ_ABHJ01000104.1:0-2546 GCF_000171895.1 Hydrogenivirga sp. 128-5-R1-1 | reverse complement strand
TATATATTAAATCTGGATAGTCTTTCTTATAACAGGTTTGTTTGTTGGAATTACTAAAACATCAAGGTCGTATATTTCTTTAAACTCTTCTGCTTCTGTTTCTGCTGTTCCTGTCATACCTGCAAGTTTTTCGTACATTCTAAAGTAATTTTGGAAAGTAATAGACGCAAGGGTCTGGTTTTCTGCTTCAATTTTAACGCCTTCTTTAGCTTCTATTGCCTGATGAAGTCCGTCAGACCATCTTCTTCCCGGCATAAGCCTTCCAGTAAATTCATCTACAATAATAACTTCCCCATCTTTGACAACGTAATCTTTATCTCTGTGGAATAAAGTATTCGCCCTTAATGACTGATTAATTGCATGTAAAATATCTATATATTTAGGGTCAAACAGGTTGTCTATATTAAAATACTTTTCTGCTTTTTTTATACCTTCTTCTGTGAGTACAGCAGTTTTATTTTTCTCATCTACAATATAGTCTTCATCTTTAACAAGAGTTTTCACAAACCCATCGGCAGTGTAATAAATTGAAACATCTTCTTCTGAAGCTCCTGAAATAATAAGAGGTGTTCTTGCTTCATCTATTAAGATACTGTCAACTTCATCAACAATTGCGAAGTGATGTCCTTTTACCTGTACAATCTGGTCTTTTGAAAAAACCATGTTATCTCTTAAATAATCAAATCCAAATTCATTATTTGTTCCATATGTTATGTCAGCCTCATAAGCCTGTCTTCTTTCAGACTCTACAGCTATAGTAAAGTAATTTTTTCTTGCCTCTATATTAAATTTTTCTTGAGGAAGAAGCTCTCCTTCAAATCCTTCTGGCCACACTCTCAAATCTTCTTTTATCGCCCTTTCAAAAGCCTGTTCATCTGCCCACTTTACAATAAAAGATTGCTGGTTTGTATTGATAACTCCTGTTGTAAGGCCTAAAAATTTATAAATAGTACCCATTTGAACGGCATCTCTTTTTGCGAGATAGTCGTTTACAGTTACAAGATGAACTCCTTTTCCTGTAAGAGCATTTAAGTATATTGCTATTGATGCAACAAGGGTTTTTCCTTCACCTGTTTTCATTTCTGCAATCTTCCCTTGATGAAGAGCTATCGCACCAATAAGCTGAACATCAAAAGGTCTCATTCCAAGGGTTCTTTTTGCTGCTTCACGGACTATCGCAAAAGCTTCAGGAAGTATATCTACAATTTCCCCTTTTGTTATTGCATCTGAAAGCTGTTTATCATTTTGGACTTTTTCCTTGAGTTTTAAACTTTTTTCTCGTAGGTCTTTGTTTGAAAGCTTGTCAAAATCCTTTTCAAGAGCGTTTATTTTTTCAACAATATTTCTTAATTTTTTTATTTCTCTTTCGTTTTTTGTTCCAAATATTTTTTTTGCTAAAAAACCAATCATTTATTTAAAGTACCTCCTTAAAATTGGAGCTTTTTATTTAAATTTTATCATCTTGTTTATTTTTCAATCGTTTTTTTAAATAAAGCTCATTGAATATGAAACCTGCTATTCCTATTGTGATTGAAGCATCTGCTATATTAAATGCAGGCCAGTGGTAATTTAATATGTGAAAATCTATAAAGTCTCTTACTTTTCCCAGAATAAACCTATCATAAAGGTTTCCAACAGCTCCTCCAGCTATTAATCCTAAAAAAATTGTTTCAAGATTTGAAAGCTCTTTTCTTTTAGAAAATGCATAAACAGCAGTTGCTAAAACAGCTATAGATGATGCTCCAAGAAGAGCAAGCTTTCTAATCCATTCTGGAGAGTTTGCAAAAATCCCGAATGCAGCTCCTTTGTTCCATACAAGTGTTAAATCTAAAATGTCAGGTATTATTGTTATATCTTTATTTGAAAGCAATTTAACAGCTATGTTTTTTGTTGTTAAATCTAAAAAAACTACGGAAATAACTATAACCAGGAAAAATATAAACCTATCCATTATTCAGCAATATTTCTGTTGTCTTCTTCTTCAATGAATGTAGATGTATCAGGGAGAATATTATAGTAATTAATATCTTCATATCCAGTGGAGAGTCTCATCGCTTCATCTTTTTCGCTACATTCTATACAAAGTCTTACCCACGGAAGAGCTTCAAGTCTTTTTTCCCCTATAGGTGCTCCGCATTCTTCACATATGCCGTAAGTTCCATTTTCTATTTTTTTAAGTGCAATTTCTATTAAAAACAGCTTTTCTCTTTCTGTCTGTGAAAGTTTATACAAAGTTTCTCTTGAAAGTTCTGCTGTTACTTCGTCGGCAGTATCTTCAACGCCACTTTTTTCATTCTGGCTTTCTTTTGAGTTATTCTCCAGAGATTCTATTATCTGGGCTTTCTTTTCTAATAGCTGTTGTTTTATTTTTTCTAAATCCATGATAAATCTCCTCCAGTAATAAAACTTAAGGCATAGTAATATATCTTTTTAATGGTTTTGTCAATACTTATTTGTTAAAATATAATCCCAATAATTATACTACAAGGAGAAAAAATGTTAGCACAAACTTTACTGAAATACTGGAAAATTCTTATTGCTGTTGG
>NZ_ABHJ01000105.1:0-2534 GCF_000171895.1 Hydrogenivirga sp. 128-5-R1-1 | reverse complement strand
AGATATTTTGAGGAAGTTAAAAAGAAAAATGAAAACTTTTATCAGCTTTTAAAAAATAAAAAAATAACTGGAATATTTACATCCCCTCCTTATGTAGGGCAAATTGATTATCATGAGCAACATGCCTATGCTTATGAGCTTTTTGGAATAAAACGGAGAGATGAACTTGAGATAGGACCTTTATATAAAGGCAAAGGAAAAGAAGCAAGGGAAAGCTATATAGAGGGAATAACGCAGGTATTAAAAAATTCCCTTAAATATATGATAGACAATCCAACTATAATAATAGTTGCAAATGATGAGTATAATCTATATCCAGAAATAGCTAAAAGGTCTGGTCTAAAAATAATTGAAGAATACAAAAGACCTGTTTTAAACAGAACTTCAAGAGATAAAAATGCTTATTATGAAAGTGTTTTTGTTATGAGGAGGAAATAAGGTGGATATAGACATAGGATTGAATGCAAAAATAAATTTATTTGTTCAAAAGTTTGGCATAAATAAAGAAGAGATAGATTTTCCAGATTTGTTTGAAATGTTTTCTAACTATGTAATCATATCTAATGAATTAGAAGAAGATATAGATGATTTTAACAGTATTTTAACAGGAAAATCTAAAGGCATTGATGGTATAGGGATTATTATAAATGATAAATTAATAAAAGATTTATCAGATTTAGAAAATTTCAAAGATATAAAAATAAATTCTCTTAAATATTGTTTTATTCAATCTACAACTAAAAAAAGTTTCAGTGAAGAAAAATTTCAAGCATATATAGATACTATTATAGATTTTCTTCTAAATAATATAGAAATTTCTCCTTTTTCGGACATACATAGAGAGATATTTTCTGAACATATAAATAATATACAAAGCACTCCTATTATATCTATTTATTTTTCTTCAGCTAAAACGAAACATGAATTAACTGAAGAATTTATAGAAGGTCAAAAAAGAAAAATTATTAGTAGAGAAGATTTGGAAAACCGTTTTAACTTGGATAATATATATTTTTTGCAAAAAGATGAATTAAAAGGACTTTTTGAAAATATAGAAACTTTTCATAAGGTAGACATTGAGGTGGAAGAATCGTTTCAACTAAAAGAAAAAGAAAAAATACCTATAAGTGTAATTGCATCTATAAAATTTAAAGAATTTAAAAAATTAATATTAACCACTAATAATAATTTAAGGGATAGTTTATTTGTAGAAAATCCGCGTTCTTTTTTAAGGGAGACAAATGTAAATAAAGATATAAGAGGAACCTTAGAGGACGATAATTTAAGGGATTACTTTATATTTTTTAATAACGGATTGACTATTTTATGTGATAAAATAGAAAAACATCCAGTAAAAAGAGATACATTTATCCTCCATTATCCACGTATAATAAATGGATGTCAAACTACACATGTATTATATGAATTCTTTAAAGAAAAACCACAAAAAGCAGATAATATAGAAATTATGGTAAAACTTATAGCAACTGACGATAAAAGTTTAAAAACGGATATTATTTATTCAACTAACAATCAAAACCCTATTAGTAAAGATTTACTTTCTTTAAATGAATTTCACAAAGAATTAGAAGAATATTTTATTGGAAAAGAAGATTTAGACTTATATTACGAAAGATTAAGGGGACAATATACTCATATAAATCCACCTTATAAAAAAATAGACAAAGAAAAAATAGCAAAAATATATATTTCTGTTTTTTTGAGGGAACCTCACAAAATGAAAAGCAAAGCTTTAAGGGAAATAGAAAATTATGAACAAAAAGGTAAAATCTTTAAAATAGACAGAGATAAAAATGATATTTTAGAAAGATACTATTACTGTGGAGTTTTAAACTACTGGTTAGAAAAATTCCAAATGGAAAAAATAATAGAATTAAAATCCCAGACTGAAGATATGCATTTGTTATTATCAGTAGATATATTGTTATCTAAAACTAAAGAATTAATTACAGATAGAATAGTTTTCTTAAATAACGAAGAGAATGCAAAATCCATTTATTTAAAGGCAACTAATCTATTAGAAAGTCAAGATTATTTATTTGAAAGAAAAGGTTTTTATTCAGGACCAAAAACCAAAAATTTAATAAACTTTTTGGAAAATTTTAATGACTAATCAGAAAACCCAACTTATAGCTTTAGAAGTTATACGAGTTTTAAAGACAAGGTTTGACAATTTTCCAGATGATAGTCAGGAAAATAGAAATGCACCTTTTCATGAGGCATTTTTGAATGCTTTTAAAGATAAGATAGAAAAGTATGTTGATAATGTACCTTATTTTATTTCCCTATCAAGCTGGCTACATGGATTAAACACAACATTAGGACAATCATTTTTTGAAAATGTGGCACATATTTTAAGTGATGGGGAAAAAAGAACATTCAAAAAATGTAAAATTACAGAAAAGCAACAAAATGCCATTTTAGAAATAATTACAGACCTAAAAAATGGACAAAGAAAACCAGATTTAGAAAGAGAAAACGAGTTAATATTCCAAACTGGCGGAGATTTAGTT
>NZ_ABHJ01000106.1:0-2534 GCF_000171895.1 Hydrogenivirga sp. 128-5-R1-1 | reverse complement strand
TCTCCTTTCCATTTATAATGTTCAAATTCAAAGTTATTGGGATGAGAAATTACAGGTAATTTGTTTCCAAGTTTTAATAATCTTCCACTTTCAGTATTTATCTCAATTCCAGCAAAAACCCTGTCATTTTCAAAATACTTATAATCATCATTGTTATGGTCTGTAATAAAGACAAAATCTATATCATTTTCTTCCATTGCTTTTTTTATGTCAGAAGGCTTTCCAAGAGAATCAAAAGAAAATTGTGTATGTATGTGGGCTATTACCTTATATTTATTTATATTTTGGTGAGGCTTAACATAAGTAGTTAAGTTTTTATCTTCTAATTTTAAAAATTTATAAGGATAGAATTCCCAGAATATAACATAAACTATCAATAAAAATAATACTGCTGTAAGTATTTCCAATCAGGACTTTTCCTCTCTGTTTTTTTTAAAAAGTGTGTATAAACTTGAAATTCCAAAATATATCATAAAAAGTCCCACTGAAGCAGGTATCAGTGAGACCAAAAATCTCCCGAACTTAATTGAATTATCAGGAATTCCAATATTTATAAGTGCAGGTAAATTGGTATAAACTGCATATACACCTATAATAATAGTCAGAATATATAATGCTACAGCAACAAACATTAATCACCTTTATACTTTATTTTAGGTTTTGCAAGCCATATTATCTCTTCATTTAAAAGTTTATCTCCCATGGCAGTTCTTTTAGCAACAGGAATTCTTTTATCGTCTATTATCATCTTAAATACTTTCCCACCAGATGTAGATAAAATAACTTCATCTTCAATATTTACACTTGTGCAAATATTAAGTTCATCGCCTTTTTGAAGTTTTACAGCCATCAATCCTTTTTGAGCTCTTTTCTTTATAGGAAATTCTTCTTTGTTTACAAGTTTGCACTGCCCGTTTTTTGTTATTGTGAGAATGTACTCTTCGCTGTTTACTAAAAATCCACCTTTCACATAATCTCCTTCATCAAGGTCAATTCCTTCAACACCTTTTGCTTTAGCACCAGTAACTCTTATTTGATTTCTTTCAAATATAAGCAGGTCTGCTTTTGCAGTATAAATAGCTATATATGACGGGTGGTCATCTGCAAATGCCATTACTATCTCATCATCTTCTTGAAGTGGAATAATCTGCTGATTTTGAGATTTATAAAAAATATCTTCAAAAGTCATTCTTTTAATTATGCCGTTTTTAGTAAGCAGGAATAGTCTATCTTCTTCTCCTTCTGATTTGAAGGCAGTTCCAACTATTTTGTTTTCATCAATATATTTTAGTTTGCCTTCGCCTTTTGGAAGGTCAGCTGCCAATGACCATATACATCTACCGTCATTTGTAATAAAAGCAATAGGTTGTGAAGATTTGATTTCTTGTATGGAAACAAGATAATCTCCTGGGAGTATTAGAGATGTTATTTCATTTATAACCTTGTTAAATATCCTTTCTTTTTCTTCTCTATCTTCTGGATTATCTATTTTGTAATTAATAATTTTTCCATTGCTTAAAACAGCGATTATATAATTTTCTTCAAATGTAAGTTTTCCTTCATCTTTTTCAAGAACAATAGTTTTTCTATCATCTCCATATTTTTCTAAAAGCTCATCTATTTCATTAATAAAAACTTTTATTTTCTCCTGCTCTGAAGATAATATTTCTCTGTATCTTTCTATCTGTTTTCTGAGCTCATCAGCCTCATTGTATAGTTTTTCACTTTCAAGTGAAGTAAATCTTGAAAGCCTCATATCAAGTATTGCCTGTGCCTGTGTATCTGAAAGCTGGAATTCTGATGTAAGTTTAAATTTAGCTTCTGCCGAATCCTTTGAACCTCTAACTATTTCTATTACCCTATCTGCATTTTCAAGAGCTTTTAAAAGTCCTTCTATTATGTGAAGTCTTTTTTCAGCCTTTTGTAATTCATATAAAGTTCTCTTTGTTATTACTTCTATCCTATGCTTTATGAATTCAAGTAAAACTTCTTTTAAACTTAGAGTTTTTGGTTGTTTGCCAACTAAAACAGTTAAATTTATCGGAATAGATTTTTGAAGCTGTGTTCTTTGGTAAAGTTTTTTCAATACCTTTTCAGGATTTGCTTCTCTTTTTAGTTCAACAATTATTCTAATTCCATCTCTATCTGACTCGTCTCTAAGGTCTGAAATTCCTTTTTCTTTTCCTGTTCTAACTAACTCTGCTATTCTTTTAATTAGTTCAACTTTATTTACCTGATATGGAATTTCATAGATTACAATTCTGTGTCTATTACCTGCAAGTTTTTCTATTCTTGCTTTTCCTTTTAATGTTATAGAGCCTCTACCGTCTTCATATATTTTTACCATATCTTTATGGGATGTTGTTAAAATTCCTCCTGTTGGAAAATCTGGTCCTTTTATAAACTGACAAAGCTCCTCAACAGTTGCATTTGGAAACTCTGCTAAGTATTTAAGAGCTTCTGCAACCTCTGTAAAGTTATGTGGTGGTATGCTTGTTGAAAGTCCAACAGCAATACCTGTTGCTCCATTGCAG
>NZ_ABHJ01000107.1:0-2532 GCF_000171895.1 Hydrogenivirga sp. 128-5-R1-1 | reverse complement strand
AAACCCTCAGGCAGACCCTTATGGAAGTGCTTATCATATAATCCAGTCAGAAATAGCTGTAGGTTCTGGAAAACTAACAGGAAAAGGCTTTTTGCAGGGAACACAATCTAAATTAATGTTTCTTCCAGAACAGCATACAGATTTTATATTTGCAACAATAAGTGAAGAATTTGGATTTATGCTTTCTTCAATCATAGTTCTTGTGTATCTACTTTTATCTGTTCGCATACTTTATTTTGGTAGAAAAGTCAGGGATAAGGCAGGAAAGTTTATATGTTATGGATTTGGAGGATTAATAGGTACACAGGCTTTTATAAATATAGCTATGACTGTGGGACTTGCTCCTGTTGTTGGAATTACTTTACCTTTCTTAAGTTATGGAGGAAGTTCACTTATAACTTTTTCTTTAATGATAGGAACTATTTTATCTATTATAAGATACGACAAAATGGAGAAATTTAAACTTGGAGAGGCTTAAAGCCTCTCTTTTTTAAGCAGCAGGATAAACGCTAACTACTTTTTTCCCTTTTGAAGTTTCAAATTTTACAAGACCGTCAGTTAAAGCAAATAATGTGTAATCTTTACCGAGTCCTACATTTTTACCTGGATATATTTTTGTTCCTCTTTGTCTTACTAATATATTTCCTGCTTTTACAAACTGCCCATCATATCTTTTAACACCAAGCCTTTTAGACCTACTGTCACGGCCGTTACGCGTTGAACCACCACTTGCCTTTGATGCCATTTATATTACCTCCTTAAGCTATTTCAGTAATTTTAATTTCTGTAAATGGCTGTCTGTGGCCATTCCATCTCTTGTAATTTTTCTTTCTTTTGAATTTAAAAACAATAACTTTTTTATGCTTTCCGTGTTTAACAACTTCAGCTTTTACTGTGCCTTCAGTTTTTATATTTCCATTATCATCTCTAACCAATACTGCAGGAAGTTCTATAGTTTCACCTTCATTATTAGGTAGTTTTTCAACTCTTATAGACATTCCCGGTTCTACTCTATATTGCTTTCCTCCTGTTTTAACAACAGCATACATATTTATACAACCTCCTTTTCTTTTTAACAAGTAGCAAATAAAAATTTTAGCATAAAAAATAATTATATTCTATACTCTGATTTTAATTTTTCAAGAAGTCTATTATAAATATCAGGATTTGTATCAAAAAATGCTTTAACCTGATTAACGTCTTTATCTCCTCTGCCAGAAAGATTTATCACAACAACATCATCTTTATTTAGCTGTTTTGCTTTTTCTACTCCTTTTATTACTGCGTGGGAGCTTTCAAGAGCAGGTATAATTCCTTCTGTTCTTGATAAAAGTAAAAATCCTTCAAGAGCTTCTTCATCTGTAGCTGTTATATATTTTGCCCTTCCAGAATCTTTTAAATATGCATGTTCTGGTCCAACTCCCGGATAATCAAGCCCAGCAGAAATAGAGTGTGTATCCTCTATCTGACCCCACTGGTTTTGAATGAAGTATGATTTCATACCGTGCAGTACACCAATAGAACCCCCATTTATACTGGCAGCATGCTGTCCTGTTTCAAGACCGTAGCCTGCAGCTTCCACTCCTATAAGCTGAACATTTTCGTCATTTATAAATGGATAAAACATACCTATCGCATTACTTCCACCGCCAACACAGGCAACAACTGCATCTGGAAGTTTACCTTCAATTTCCATAATTTGTTCCTTTGTTTCTTTCCCAATAACAGACTGAAAATCCCTGACTATTTTAGGAAATGGATGTGGTCCTAAAGCAGAACCTATAACATAATGCGTCGTTCTAACATTTGTTACCCAGTCCCTTAAAGCCTCATTTACAGCGTCTTTTAAAAGTCTGTTTCCTGATTTAACAATTTCTACTTTTGCACCAAGAAGTTTCATTCTGAATACATTTAAAGCCTGCCTTTCTGCATCAATTTCTCCCATGTAAACAACACACTCTAAACCAAAAAGAGCCGCTGCAGTTGCTGTTGAGACTCCATGCTGACCTGCTCCTGTTTCAGCGATTATCCTTTTTTTTCCAAGTTTTTTTGTAAGTAAAACCTGTCCAAGTGTATTATTTATTTTATGGGCACCTGTATGAAGTAAATCTTCCCTTTTTAGATATATTTTTGCTCCACCAACCGCTTCTGTAAGCCTGTGGGCATAGTATAAAATTGTAGGTCTTCCTGCATACTCTCTTAGATAATAAACAAATTCTCTTTGAAAATCTCCATCATTTTTTATCTGCTCGTATTTTTCTTCAAGTTCTTCTAAAGCTGGTATAAGTGTTTCTGGAAGGAATTTACCTCCAAATTCTCCAAAATAGCCTTTTTCATCAGGAAACTGGTATGCCATCAGTAATCTCCCTTTATATCAAAAATAAAATCTTTATTGTTTAATATTTTAACTTCTTTTGGTTCTTCTGTATTTATTTTATCTAAATTTATTTTTAGCTGTGGTATGTCAAAGTTAAGAAATGTTAAAAATTTATCAGGTATGTAAAACTCAAAATTTCCTGAACAGTTGTAATC
>NZ_ABHJ01000108.1:0-2529 GCF_000171895.1 Hydrogenivirga sp. 128-5-R1-1 | reverse complement strand
ATAGCCTATAACTTTTCCATCTTTCTTTATCACATATGTTGTAAAAATTGAAGATGTAAGTTTGCTTTTAGATTTTTTTTGTATTTCTTTTTTCTGAGAACCTGTAAGCATAACATTTTTCTTCTCAATTTTAGCATCGGGAAAATTTTCTTTCAAAGCCTTTTCGGGAAGTATCAGGAGCCCAGCCCATACAGGTTTAACCATTAAAAATATAAGTAAATAAAACAATAGTTTATTCATAATTACCTCCTGCAAAGATTTTAATGAAACTAATAATCCAAAAATATGACCAAAAAGCCTTATTCATCATAAAAATTCAAAATTTTATTGTTTATTATTTTATCAAATTTTGAAATTGAGATTAAATATCAATTAGGAGGAAATAAAATGAAAAAACTTGGCGTACTGGCTTTAACAACTGCTCTGACTGCAGGGTCTGCTTTTGCACAGTCAGATTTAGAGGTTATTAAACAGAAAATAAAGATTTTAGAAGAGCAAAATCAGCAGCTTATTGATGAAATTGCAGATTTAAAACAACAGGTTGCAATTCCAGAACTTGCTCAAAAACAGTTTGCAGGAATGGGATTTGCAGCTTCTAAAGTTTATTTTTCTCCAAAAGGTTTATCTATAGGTGGTTATGGTGAAATCATTTATCAAAACTGGGAAAAATCCTCTAAAAAAGATATGACAGACACTTACAGATTTATCCCTTATATTGGTTATAAATTTACTGATAATATAGTCTTAAACTCAGAAATTGAGTTTGAGCATACAGACGAAGCTAAAGTTGAATTTTTATATATAGATTTTCTACTTAATAAATACTTTAATATAAGAGTAGGAAATCAACTTATACCTGTTGGTATAACAAATCTAACGCACGAACCTATATTCTTTAACTCAGTAAACAGACCAGAAGTTGAAACTAAAATTATACCTTCTACCTGGAATGAAAACGGGATAATACTATTTAGTACTGCTGATAAATTTACCTACTATGTAGGAATAGTAAATGGATTTTATTACAATGCAAAAGGCAAAGGTTTCTCTGCGGACTCATGGGTTAAAGGAGGAAAACAAGGTGGTGGAAAAGCATACGCTGAAGATTTAGCTTTTGTAGGAAGGTTTGACTTTAAAGGTATAGATGGACTAACAGCAGGGGTTTCTGCTTATAGAGGAAACTCTGGACAAGGTGATAAAGATACAACAGGAAATAAAATAGATGGAACTGTAAGTATATATGATGTGCATTTTGTTTATTCATGGAAAGGATTTGAAGTAAAAGGACTTTATGTTAAAGGTTTCCTATCAGATGCAGATAAAATCTCAACTGCTTTAGGAGATACAATAGGTAAAGAAGTTTACGGGTATTATTTAAACCTTGCTTATGACATACTTCCTTTAATTAATAAAGATACAAATCTTTGTCTTCCAATTTTTGTAAGATATGAAAGATTTAATACTCAAGAAAAGGTTGCTAATGGATTTACTGCAGATAAAGCAAATGATAAAACGGTATGGACAGTTGGATTTAATTTCAAACCTCATCCTAATATAGTTTTAAAGGCAGATTATCAGTTTAGAGATAATGAAGCTGGCGGAGAGTCTGATGTATTTGAGCTTGGCATGGGATTTATATTCTAAAATCTAACCTATATAAAACCAGAAACTTTAAAAATAGTCCTGCTGCTTGTAGTGTCCTACTATATCCTTACCTGCCTTAACGGCAGGTTTCTTTACCATGCGTTTTTTATAAAAACTTTCCTTTTACCAGTAGTTTTCCTTTTTTGTAAGGATAAAAGTAAGTAAAGGTATTTATTATTTTGCCGTTATAAAGTTTTACCGGAATTTCTTTTTTATAATAAATGTCTTATTCAATAAAATCTATCTTTTTTAAAGTTTCATAAGCTATTTCATAAACCTCTCCCTGAATATGAGAAAAAGGAGCATCAACTAAATAAGGATATTCTCCATAAAAAAGAGAATATTTTCTTACAGTTTTAGCAAAACCTAAAAATTTAGAATTTTTAAGTAAATAATTATACTGCAGTCCTTTTTTTAAAGTTCCGTAAGCGAAAATATAACAGCTCAATTTTAATCTTATAATCCAAGTAATTCATCAATTAAGTTATTTTCCACAGGGGGAATATCTTCTATTTCTAAATTTTCAAGTAAATGCTCTTTTTTACTCATACCTATTAAGGCAGTTCCTACTCTTTTTGTAGACCTTACAAACTGTATAGCTGCGTGAACCTGTTTTTTAACGCCAAGTTTTTCTACTATCTCTTCGGGTATTCTTCCAAGGATTTGAGACTGCATTATACTTGCACTTGTATATGTATAAATTCCAAGTTTTTCACAGGCTTCAAATGTAGAAAGTTTTTCACCGTCAATTTCTTGATTTTTCAGGACATAAGCTTCAGGCATTGCCATATTGTAAGGAAGCTGTATAAATCTAAAATGATGTTCTTCTCCAGCTACATCAACAGCAATATCAAAAATCTTTTTAAGATAAGATACTGTTTTTCT
>NZ_ABHJ01000109.1:0-2524 GCF_000171895.1 Hydrogenivirga sp. 128-5-R1-1 | reverse complement strand
TTTTATATCCTCTGGACAAAACTACAGGGTTTAAACCTATACTTTGGAAGTATTTAGCAAGCCATATAGTAAGAGGAGTTTTACCAGTTCCTCCAACTGATAGATTACCAACAGATACTACAGGGACAGGAAGTTTTTTTACTTTTAATATTCCATTTTCATAAAATTTTCGTCTTAAATAAGCACCTGTTGCATATAATAAATCAATCATATCAATTTACTTATAAAGTATGAAGCAATACCTAAATAAATCAATACTCCTAAAATATCATTTAAAGTCAGGACTATAGGACCTGTAGCAAAAGAAGGGTCTTTTTTTAATGTTTTCAACACAAACGGCATTAAGCCTCCTAAAAAAGATGAAAATAATATATTTATAAGAATAGCCAATGCAACTACTAAGCCTAAAACATGGTTTGAAAGCCACACAAAAGAAATCACACCTACTATAACACTTATTAATATTCCTAAAACAAATGCAATTTTAAGCTCTCTCAATATATACATAAAAATGTCTTTTTTATTTTCAGTTATTTTTCCGGTCATCAACCCTCTTGCAGTAATTATTGCTGATTGAGAACTTATATTTCCTCCAACAGCAGCAACCAATGGGAGGAAAAATACTATTGGAAGAGCTTTGTATATAGTTATTTTAAATGTACTTATTATAAATGCCGTTATTAGCTCACCTATTACCGTAACCAATAACCATGGTAGTCTAAGTTTTGCAATTTTAAAAACCTGATTGGCATAAAAAAGTTCTTCTTCTTGAGCTCCTGCCATTTTAAAAAATTCTTCTGTTGTTTTTTCAGATATTGCATCAATAACATCATCTATGTATATAACACCTACAAGCTTATCGTTTTCATCAACTACTGGAAGTGCGTAAAGGTCATATCTTTTAAATAAATCAATAACCTCATCTTTTGTGGCATCTTCTCTTACAGAAATAACATCCCTGACCATAATATCTTTAACTTGAGTGTTTGGAGGTGAAACTAAAAGTTCTCTTAAGGAAACAACACCTACAAGCCTTTCTTTTTCATCAACAACATATATATATACAACTTCAGTTTCATCACTTATCGTTTTAACAAGATTTAATGTATCTTCAACTGTCTGATTTTCATTTACCTCAACATAATCTTCTGAAACCAGGTGTGTAGCTGCAGCTTCCCCAAATGATATATATTTTTCAAGTTCTTTTCTGTCTTCATCTTCAAGCCTTTCTAAAAGCTCTTTTTGGAGTTCTTTTGGAAGTTTATCAATAATCTTTGCTATTTCTCCAGTTGAAAAAGTAAGTAAAACTTTAATAGATTCCTTCAAAGGAATATTCCTTAATATTTCAACCTGAATATCTTCATCAAGTTCATATAAAACATCAGAAGCTTTTTCTATGTCTATATCAAGCAATATTTGAAAGGTCTTAACCCTTTCTTGAGGTGTTAAATATCTAAATATGTAAGCTATATCCCCCCTATGAGCCTTTTCTAAAAGACGCTCCAGTGCCCTTTTATTACCTTTACTTATTAATTTTTTTATTGTTTCTTTTAAAACTTCTAAACTTGGAGTCATATAGCTCTCCTAAGATAAATAATAACCAAGGTCTTTTAAAATAGATATATTTTCTTTCCATCTTTCTTTCACTTTGACCCAGAGATTAAGATAAACTTTTTTACCTAACAAAAACTCCAGTTCTTCCCTTGCAAGCTGACCTATTTTTTTAATAGTCTGTCCTTTCTTACCTATAACTATCTTTTTGTGATTTTCTTTTTCAACATATATAACCGCATCTATAAATATTATTTTTTTATTGTTTCCTTCCTGTATATTTTCAACTTCAACTGCCACTGAGTAAGGAAGCTCTTCCTTTAAAATATTAAAAGCTTTTTCCCTGATTATCTCTGCTATCTGAAATTTTAACGGCAAATCTGTTATCTGATTTTCAGGGAACAAAGGAGGCGATTCAGGTAAGTATTTTTTTATTACCTGTGTCAATCTGTCTAAGTTTACACCTTTTAAAGCAGATATAGGAACAATTTCCTTAAATTCATAAATTTTAGTGGACTGTTCAATTAAAGGAAGCAATAGCTCTTTAGGAACTTTATCCACTTTGTTTATTATTAAAATTACAGGTTTATCTAACTTCTTTAAATAATTATCAACTATCTGAAGGTCATTTTTTGTCCAGCCTTTTGTAGCATCTATAATCATCGCGATTAAATCTGCTTCTTCCATTGAAGATACAGCAGACTCAACAACAGTCTTCGTTAAAATGTCTTTTCCTTTCTGAACCCCTGGGGTATCTAAAAATATTATCTGGGCATCTTTATCATGTTTTACCCCCAGTATTCTCATTCTTGTAGTCTGAGGTTTTGGACTTACAATAGAAACTTTTACTCCTAAAATGTTATTTAATAAAGTAGATTTACCAACATTCGGCCTGCCAACTAAAGCAACAAACCCTGCTTTAAATTTATCTTCCATACTTTTTCCTTCATAACTTAAATTTTTGAAAATTTGT
>NZ_ABHJ01000110.1:0-2519 GCF_000171895.1 Hydrogenivirga sp. 128-5-R1-1 | reverse complement strand
CAAAATCTATTTTAAAAGTTTTAGGTGAAACTAAATCAGAAAGAATTAAGACTTTAGTTAAAAGTGTAATAAATACAACAATTGAAAATAATTATAAGCATATAGTAATGGAAGATAAGATATATAAAGCAATGTATGAACTTAGAGATTGGCTTTTTGAAAATGTGTATTTAAGTGAGCCTGTAGTTAAAGAACTTAATAAAGGAAAAGGGATAGTTAAGGCATTATTTGAATATTTTTATAAAAATTATGAAGAAATACCTTTTTATGAAAAATATCTAAAGCTTTGGGGAAAGTACGAACCTAAACAGGCAGCTGTTGACTATGTGGCAGGAATGACAGATAGGTTTGCAATAAAAACTTATGAAAGAATATTCATACCGAAAGGCTGGGCTATTATTTAATATTTTCAAGTTGTCTTTAAATTTAGTTTAAAATATTAATATATTAAAATAACTTATTAAAGAGCATAGCGTTTGAAGAAATATTTATTTTTTTTAATTTTAGTACTTTCCATAATAAAGGTGTTGTATATACTATCTGGACATATAGATTTATCTCCTGAAGAAGCTCAGTACTGGGTGTGGTCTAAATTTTTGGATATTTACTACTATTCAAAACCTCCAATGATAGCTTATTTTAATTTCTTGTCTACCTCGGTTTTTGGTGATTCTGTCTTAGGTGTTCGGATTAATTCTGTATTAATTTCTGCTTTTTTAATGTTTTTTACCTATTTTTTTGCAAAAAACTTTTTAATGATGAAAAATTAGCTTTTTTGCAGCTATATCTTTAATACCTTTAGTTTCTTACAACTTATTGTCTGTACTGTTTTTAACAGATACTGTTTTAATGCTTTTTTATGTTTTATCTTTATATTATTTTTATAAAATTTTACTCAAAGGAGAAAATAAAGATTTTATTTTATGGTCTTTATTTTCAGGATGTTCACTTTTATCTAAACAAGTTTTTATAGCTCTTTATCCAGTTTTTTTATTTTTAGCTTTTATAAAAAATAGAAAAGTATTTAAAATGAAAATTTTTTATTTTTCATTAACTTTTTCTTTACTAATAGGTCTTGTTCCATTTTTTTTATGGAATTTAAAAAATGATTTTGCTACATTTAAACATTTACTTTACTTATCTGGAGCACATTCAGAATTCAAAATAGAAAAAAGTGTTCAGTATTTAGGTGATTATTCAATAAGCCAAATAGCAATTAATTCAGTTTTTTTGTTTCCTTTGTATATTTTTGTTATTTTAAAGGCATTTAAGAATATAAGAAATTTCAAAATATTGTTTTTACTTTCTTTCCCAGTTTTTGTGTTCTTATTTTTCTTAATTTTATCTTTTAAACACCGTGTATATGGAAATTGGCCTGCATTTTCATACTTTACTCTTTATATACTTGCTGCATTTTTTATATACCGATTTAATAAAATAAAACATTTCATTATTTTATCTTTACCTTCTATTTTATCTATTTTTATTTTGTTTTATACTCCGATTCTGGACAAAATAGGCATAGGTTATATTTTACCTCCTAAAAAAGACCCTACAAAAAGACTGGTTGGATGGAGAAATTTAGCTTTGGAAGTCCAAAATATAAGGAATAAATACAGAGAAGCTTTTCTTTTTTCTGATGATTACTTTATATCTTCTGAACTTATGTTTTACTTAAAAGACCATCCTTATATTTACTGTATTAATACTGGAAGAAGGAAAAATCAGTTTGATTTTTTGGGAAAAATTAATAATCCTAAAAATTATAATAAAACAGGAATTTATATTACTGGTGCAGCTATTCAACCATTAGTTAAAAGAGGTTTTAAAAATTTAGTTTTTTATAAAAAATATAATGTAAAATATAGAGGTAAAGTAGTTAAATCTTTTAACATTTATGTTTTAAGAAATTTTAAAGAAATAAAAGAAATTCAAACTAACAGATATTAAATGAGGTAAGCTGTTTGAAAATAAGAATTGGAACAAGAAAAAGCAAACTTGCCCTTTGGCAGGCAAATTTTGTAGCAGAGCAGTTAAAAAAGCATTTTCCAGAACTGGAAGTTGAGCTTATAAAAATTACAACTAAAGGTGATAAAATTCTTGACGTTCCTCTTGCAAAGGTTGGAGGTAAAGGGCTTTTTGTTAAAGAAATAGAAGAAGCAATGCTTAGAAATGAGATAGATATTGCTGTTCATTCTTTGAAAGATGTCCCGACTTATTTTCCAGAAGGTCTTGGGCTTGTTGCAATAACAAAAAGGGAAGACCCAAGAGATGCGTTTTTATCTGTTAAGTATAGCTCTTTAAAAGAACTCCCTGAAGGTGCAGTTGTAGGAACTTCTTCTTTAAGAAGAAAAGTTCAGCTTAAAATAAACAGGCCAGACCTTCAGATAAAAGATTTGAGAGGAAATGTTGACACAAGAATTAGAAAACTTGAAGAAGGACAATATGATGCAGTAATACTTGCCTATGCAGGGCTTAAAAGGCTTGGTCTTGAAGATAAAGTTAAACAGGTTTTTAGC
>NZ_ABHJ01000111.1:0-2517 GCF_000171895.1 Hydrogenivirga sp. 128-5-R1-1 | reverse complement strand
TTTATATCTTTAGGGTTTTCAGGGTTATACTTTTTGCCTGAAATATTTTCAGTCCATTTTATAATCGGCATGAAAAGGTCTGTTTCATAATTTGATTTTGCTCCCTGCAGAACAGATGCGATTCTTTCAAGACCCATTCCTGTGTCTATATTTGGGTGAGGAAGAGGTGTTAATTTACCTGTTTCATCCCTGTTATACTGCATAAAAACAAGATTCCATATTTCTAAGTATCTTTCATCTTCATCTGAGCCAAATTCTGGATTTCCGTATTCTTCGCCTCTATCAAAATAAATCTCAGAGCAGGGTCCACAGGGTCCTGTTTCTCCCATTGACCAGAAATTATCTTCAACACCAAGTTTATGTATTTTTTCTTCAGGCAGTCCAATTACATTTTTCCATATATCATAAGCTTCATCATCTTCTATAAAAACAGAAACGTGCAGTTTTTCTTCAGGAATTTCTAAAATTTTAGTCAGGTACTCCCATGCATATTCTATAGCTTCTTTTTTGAAATAATCTCCAAATGAAAAATTCCCAAGCATCTCAAAAAATGTATGGTGTCTTGGCGTATAGCCAACATTGTCTAAGTCGTTGTGCTTTCCTGAAACCCTGAAAACCTTCTGGCAGGAAGCAGCTCTTTTATATGGTCTTTTTTCCAGTCCTAAAAATACATTTTTAAAGGGAACCATTCCGGCATTTACAAATAAAAGGGTTGGATCTGTTTCTGGTATAATTGATGATGATTTAACTATTTCATGACCTTTATTTTTAAAATATTCTAAAAAGTTTTTTCTAATTTCATTTGAAGTTAAGGATTTCAAGGTATCCTCCGTAAAATATTATCTAATTAATAATTTAACATATATCAAGTATTTTTATCATTATCTTCATGCTGTGTTTGATACCATTTTTTATCTCTTTCATCAACTACAGTTCCTTTTTTGCTCCAGTAAATCATCAAAAAGAAAATAATTCCAAACATAAGTCCAAATACAACAATAGTAAGTATTAATTCAAATGTCTCATTCATAATTTTTACCTCATTATTAGATAGTAGTGTTTATATTTTAGATTATTTTGAAGATAAAAATAAAAAAAGGGGCTTAAAGCCCCTTTGATAGTATCAGGTTTAGCAGAAGCAGGGGAAAATCCCCTGTAATTCTTAGAATAGGAAGCCTGCTTCTACACCAGCAAAAGTTCTGCTGTCTTTATTATTTCCTTTATCATCAGTGAAGCCTTTTTTATCTGTTGAAACATAAGAAAATTCAGCTCTTAAATAAGTATTTTCTGTAGGTTTCCATGTTGGAGTAATTGTGAATGATTTTGCATTTTTACCAATTCCTGCTGCATAGATTCCACTTGTTCCTTGATTTATATATTCAATTCTAACTGGAATGGATACTGTTTTACTTAATGAAGGAATAACATATAAAGCTACTCCATAGGCAGAATCATCATTTCCAGCTGTTTTTGCTGTATCATCATACCATTGGTAATCTGCATTAACACCAATGTCTATACCTGAAACATTTGTAGATAATACAACGTCCACAAGGTTTTTGTTTGCAGCATAGTCATAATATGAAACTGCATAGTTTATATTTCCTATAGAACCAATAGAACCTACAGCAAATGCATCTCCAGAATCTTGATTGTATTCTGCATAAACATCAATTCCTTCTGCAACTGTGTAAGTTGCTCTTGCTCCCGGATATACGAAAGGCTGTCCATACCATACCATACCAAATGTGTAGTTAGGATTGTCATATGTATGGTAGAGTTCATAACCTATGTTTGTTGTAAGTAAACCAGCATTTAAAGTTAAACCTTCTATTGGTTTAATGCTAACCCATCCATATTCAAGTTCAAAATTTGGTGATGGTGGTTGAGTAGCATCTAAAAGGTCAGGTTGTCCTGATGCTCCAAAACCTGCAGTAAAACCAATTGGTTTTGCCTCTGCTTTAAGGTCAACTGCAAATGAAGAAACTGTAAAATAGTCAGTATTTGAACTTCCTATGTTTGAAGTGTAAAAGTATCCAGCAGATACTCCTCCTTCCATTTCAATATCAGAATTGGCTACATTTATTGTACCTGCCGTTGCACTTACCGCTAAAAATCCTGCTGCTGCAAGTGTTCCTACTAATTTTTTCATAAATGCTACCTCCTTTAAGAATTTTATTTTAAATTCAAAATTATAGCATATTAGATGATTAACATATTTTTATAGATTAAATCCTCTTTCTCCGTGTGTTGCTTCATCAAGTCCCATTGTCTCAGTTTCTTCATCAACTCTTGCACCGCCAGTTATTGCAGATGTTATGAAATAAAGAATAGCTGTCATTATGGCTGTATATACAATTGTGAATAAAATAGATTCAACCTGAACTATTATCTGTCCTACTCTATCTCCATTTTGAAGTGGTGAGCCGTCCCACGCAAGAGATGAAGTGCAAAAATCCAGTTGCTATGCACCCAAATACCAGCCATAGCATGACTCCAAAGCATCTAAGATCGTCA
>NZ_ABHJ01000112.1:0-2513 GCF_000171895.1 Hydrogenivirga sp. 128-5-R1-1 | reverse complement strand
TGAAGATAAAGAGCTTATAGAGGATATTTTATTTGAAGCAAAAAGACTGGAAGGTATCATTAATGAAATTACATTTCTATCTCGGGAGATTTTGTTAAAAAAGGAAATTCACAACATACATAAAATAATAAGAAAAGTTTTAAAAAATTTCAAAGCCCAGTACAGAAATGTGGAATTTATAGAAATGTTTGACCCAAGTTTACCTGATATAAAAGTTGATGAAGAACAAATTATCAGGGTTTTGACAAACCTTGTAAGAAATGCAGTGGAAGCAATAAAAGAAAAAGGATGGATAGAAATTAGAACAGGTATTTCCTGGGATAAGGTTTATTCTCCAAAAGGAGATAAAGTGTTTATTAGAATAAAAGACAGTGGTAAAGGTGTACCAGAAGAACTTCAAGATAAACTTTTTTATCCATTAACATCAACAAAGAAAAATGGAATGGGACTGGGACTTTCAATTTCTTATAAAATAGTAAAAGCACATAAAGGATTGTTAAGATACATAGGAAATTCTACGTTTGAAATATTACTTCCAATAAAAGGTGAAAAATGAAAGCGGTTGTTTTTGATGATGAAAAAACCATTCTTAATGTGATTAGAAAAATACTTAAAAAAGAAAATATAGAAGTTTACACTTTTGAAAGGGGCAAAAATGCAGTAAATCTTATTAAAGAGCTTAAACCTGATATTGTATTTTTAGACATTAATTTAAAAGATGCCAATGGTATTGATATATTAAAAGAAATATCCAGATTTGAGGAAAAACCTTTTGTCGTAATGATATCCGGTTATAACGATTATAAGTATCTTATTGAAGCTATGAAACTTGGAGCTTACGATTACATACCAAAGCCTTTTGATATAGATAAAATAAAGAAAATTGTTAAAGAGATAAAAGAAACAATAAAAATACCAACTAATGAAATAAACGTTTCCACTGAAATAGTAGGAAAAAGTCCATTAATGGCGAATGTTTTCAAACTTGTAGGAAGAGCTTCAACTACAGATGAGCCTGTTTTAATAACAGGTGAAAGTGGAACAGGAAAAGAAGTTATTGCAAATTTAATACATAAATTCAGTCCAAGGTCTGAAAATCCTTTTATAGCTATAAATTGTGCTGCAATACCAGGTGATTTAATTGAAAGTGAGCTTTTTGGTTTTGAAAAGGGAGCTTTTACAGGAGCAATAACATCAAAAAAAGGAAAATTTGAACTTGCAGATAAAGGGACATTATTTTTAGATGAAATCAGCCAGTTAACTTATGATGCTCAAGGAAAATTACTTAGAGCAATACAGGAAAAAGAGATTATTCCTATTGGGTCTAATAAAAGTATTAAAATAGATGTGAAAATAATAGCAGCCACAAATGAGAACTTAAAAGCCTTAGTTGAAAAAGGACTTTTTAGAGAAGATTTGTTTTACAGACTTTCTGTTTTTGAGATAAACTTGCCTCCTTTGAGAGAAAGGAAAGAAGATATTATTGAGCTTATTAATCTTTTTACAAAACAAACATTAAAAAAATTAGGGTTAAAAAAGGGTGGATTTTCAGAAGAATCTATAGAAATTTTGCAAAATTATGATTTTCCAGGTAATGTTAGAGAGTTAAAAAATTTAGTAAGTAAATTAATTTCCATATATAGAGAAAGAATTATTACTCCTGATTTACTTCCTCCTGAAGTAAGAAATGAACCAGCCTTTGATATTTACCAGATGTTTAGGAAAGAAATTCAGACAAAATTATTAAATAATGAAAAAGATATATATTATAATATTATTAATGGGTTTGAAAAAATACTAATAGAGGAAGCATTGAAAGTAAGTAAAGGAAACATATCAAAAGCAGCTAACTTATTAGGTATCCATAGAAATACTCTACATAAAAAAATAAAAGAATTAAATTTAAAATGAGAAAAACAGTATATGTATTAACTTTATTGTTTTTTGCATTTAATTTTTACAGCTGTGCTACAAAAAAACCATCAAAAGAAGAAATAGAGAGAACAGTTCAGTATTATTTTAAGATGGGTGTATCTTATTTAAACAGTGGTAATGTGGCAGAGGCTATTTATAATTTAAATCAAGCATATGCTATAAAACCAAAAGACCCAGATATTTTAAATGCTCTTGGAATAGCATATACAAAAGTAGGAGAGTTAGATAAAGCCCAGGAATATTTTTTAAAAGCGATACAGACAAATCCTGAAAAAGCAGAAAGCTATGTTAATTTAGGAATTTTACTGGCAAAGAAAAAAGATTATGGGTCAGCGAAAAATTATTTTAAAAAGGCTATAAAAAATCCAAACTATAAAAATAAAGAAAAAGCTTACTATAATCTGGCGCTTGTTTATCTTAAGTTAGGTAATTTGAAAAGATATGAAGAATCTCTAAAAAAAGCCATTGCTTACAACAATTTCTTTCTCCCTGCTTATGAAGAACTTGGAAATTATTACATGCAGCAAGATAAATATGACCAGGCAAAAAGATTATACGAAAAGGCTATATCTTTAGGT
>NZ_ABHJ01000113.1:0-2511 GCF_000171895.1 Hydrogenivirga sp. 128-5-R1-1 | reverse complement strand
TGAAAACAGGGTTAGTTTGTGTCAAAAATTCTTATCTCAAGAATTCTTCTGCTGCATTTAGGACATTTAGTGTCAAGAACGCCGGTATTCTCAGCTACAGGAATGACCTCTTTACCTTCATGTCCGCATTTGCATTTGAACCTTACTTCTTCAAATTTTACATCAGGTTCTTTTTTTAGCGTGGTTTTTTCCATTGCTTTTCACCTCCTTTTTGTTTATTTTTATAAGTAAATTTATATAGAAATTGTTAAGTTTTTATGAAGTTTGTATTAAATTTTTTTAATTTTTGAAAAAATATTTCGTTTTTTGTATTATCATATGATTGAAAACATATTTAACTAAACTTTTTATTTAAAATGCCGAAGATATATTTTGAAATACTTTAAAGGAGGACAGCAATGGCTTTTGGTTTTTTTAGTGAAAATAAGGAGTATTCTAATATGCAAACTGTTGACAGAAATAGTTCGGACTTAAGAAAAGTTTTACCTAAAGTGGCTATGGCAATTTACCACAGCTCGCTTATATCAGGAGAAGGTTTTAAAATAAAAACAGAGATAGGGTTCTATAATGAAAAATTGGATAAGTTAACAAAAGATGCTAACAAAGTTTTAGAACTTGTTGAAGATTTAAACAAATCCATAAATGACCTTTATGAGTTTCAGAAGACTCTGGAAAATGTTATAGAAAAAGGTTCAACATCCGTTGAAGAAACAATTAATGTTATTGACTTTGCTGAAAAAGTTATGGAAAGACTCGGTGGTTCCACAGAAGAACTAAAAAACAAGATAGACGGTATAGAAGGGATTTTAAAGGTTATTTTTGATATTGCAAGCCAGACGAATTTACTTGCATTAAATGCAGCTATAGAAGCTGCAAGGGCTGGAGAATATGGAAAGGGATTTGCAGTAGTTGCTGATGAAGTTAGAAATCTGGCAGAAAAAACATCTCACAGCATAGAAGAAATCAGGTCTGTTATAGATGCTGTTGTAGAAGATGCTGAAAAAACAATAAAAGATGTGGTAGAGGCAAAGGATACTACAAATAAGGTAATTGCCAACTCTAAAGAGGTTTCTTCTATATTCTCAAATATAAAAGAAAAAAGTGATGAAATTAATAAAAAACTTGATAAGTTCTATAAGGATTCAAAATATATATCTAACTTTATTATGGAAATAATTAACAGTATAAAGGATATGGAAAAAGCCTTTGAGAAGGTTATAAATCTTGGAGATTCTATTGATGAAAAGGCAAGAGAAAGTTTAAATGAGTATATATCAATATGGCAGGAGCTTATAAAGGGTCAAAAAGGTCTCAGTATAGAACTATTGAAGAGAGTTATAGACCATGCAATCTGGATGGATAATGTTGCTAAATCTTTAGAAGGAAAATCTGACTGGATACCAACTGACCATACTAAATGTAATTTAGGGAAATGGTATTATTCAGATGGTAGAAAGGAAATTGACAAATATGGTTTGGAAGCTGTTGAAATATTTAATTCTATAGAAGATGCACATGCAAGACTTCACACACTTGGTATAAATGCGATTAAGCAGGCGCAAGAAGGTAATCTAAGAGAAGCTTTTGATTTAGCTGTAGAAATGTACGAATCATCAAAGGATATAGTTGATAAACTTTTTGCTTTATATGAAGAAGTTGTAGCCCACGAAGGATAGTGGGCTATTTTTTCCTTTTTCTTCTTTCTAATCTATTTTTGTACTTTATAACTTTTTTCTTTTTCTTGGTTTTAGGTTGGTCTTCTTCTATATTGCTTTGAGCTTTTTGGAGTTTTTCCTCAGCCTGTTTTTTTAAATGTTCTTCTTGCTCTTTTAACTGTTCTTCTGATACCAGCTGTACTTTGTATAAGTATTCCAGTGTATTGTATTTTAATTTATAAAGCATATCTTCAAAGAGCTCAAAAGATTCTTTTTTGTATTCAACAAGAGGGTCTCTTTGTGCATATCCTCTAAGAGAAACAGATTCTCTTAGTCTATCAAGTAAATGTAGGTGTTCTTTCCACAGGTTATCTAAAACCTGTAGTGTAATATACCTTTCAAACTCTCTTATGATTTCTTCTCCAGCTTGCTGTTCTTTTTGCTGATAACTTTTTTCTAATTTTTCAAAAATAAAGTCTTCAAGTTCTTTTCTATCCCACTCTTTGTTTTTATCAATATTAACATCAACGTCAAGCCATTCTTTAAATGAGTTTTCAAGTTCCTGTAAATCCCATTTTTCCTGATATTCTTCAGCAGGAGCGTATTTATCAATAAATGAGTATGAAACATCGTAAAGCCACTGGCGTAATTCTTCTTTAAGATTTGTGCCTTCTAATATATCTCTTCTAAGTGAGTATATTACCTGTCTTTGTTTATTCATAACATCATCAAATTCAAGTAATCTTTTTCTTATCTGGAAGTTTTGTCCTTCTACTCTTTTCTGGGCATTTTCTATCGCTTTAGATACCATTGAGCTTTCTATTGGTTCACCTTCTGGTATCTTGAGTCTTGTCAT
>NZ_ABHJ01000114.1:0-2509 GCF_000171895.1 Hydrogenivirga sp. 128-5-R1-1 | reverse complement strand
GCAATTATCAGCACAGCATGTGCTTGATATTTTAAAAGCTGGATTTTATATAACTGAAGATGAAATTGATACCTTTTTGAAAAAAAGACTGTCTTCAATAAATGCAAAATTAATAACAATACAACCTGAAGTAAATATAACAGAAAAAGAACTAAAAGATTATTATGAAAAAAATAAAGAAAAATTTTCGCAAAAAAAGGGTAAAAAAATAAAGATATTTAAAATAGCTACTGATGAAAAAGATTCTAAGTTAAAAGCCCAAAAATTATTTTCAGATTTAAAGTCTGGAAATATCCCATCAAATGTGAAGCCTATTTTTGATGATGTTTTCTTAAAAGGAAAAAAATACAACTTACCTGAAAAGGTTTTAGAGAAAATAAAAAATTTATCTAACAATACAAAAATTGAATTTATAAAAACAAAAGATGCTTATTATTTAATATATTATGAAGGAGAAAAAGCTATACCTATGCCTTATAAAAAAGCTAAAACCCAAGTTAAAAATTCAGTTTTAGAGGAAAAAAGAGGAAAAATACTGAAAAAAATAAAAGAAAGTATATCAAGAGAAAAATCTTTAAACCTAAAATTACTTAAAGAAAAATATAATGCAAAAATAGAAGAAATAAAAAATGAAAAATACGTGCAGCTCCAATTTAAATACGGTCTGTCTCCCACAGAATTAGATGAACTTGTAAAAATAAAAAATGGTTTTTCAAAACCGTATATACTAAAAGATAAAGTTGTTATTTTTTACATAACTAAAGTTATACCTCCATCTTCTGAAGAATACGAAAAATCAAAAAAACAGCTGAAACCATTACTTGAAGACCAGAAATTCAATGACATAATTTCTATGTTAATAAACAAGTTAAAAATGAGGCAGACATTAAGATTAACAATAGAGTGCTGCAGTAATGAACAAAACCCCTTACTCAGTTGATTTTTTGTGGCATCAAATAGAATTAGGATACAAAGAAATAAGAAAGGAAAGATATAAAAACCTAATAGAACAGTTTTTATTTAGCAATGAATATAGAAAAAGACTTGAAAAGAAAAAAGATTACAAAGGAAGGAATTACGAAGGAGGTATGCTTGAGACAACAGCATCTTTAATATCCCTTTCACTTTGCATTTATGATAATTATCCAGAAATTGATATAGATTTAATTTTAACTGCGTTTATATTATATGGATTTTGTTCTATATTTACAAAAAAAGAATGTTTTGAAAAAATTAAAGATTATCCTGAAGTTGTACCTTTTTTGTTTAAAAAACAAAGGAAAAAGCCCACGCTGGAATTAACTGTTTTTGAACAACTTATAAAGTTAGATTATAAAATATTTGAAAGACTGCAAATAAAGAGAAAAAATTTAAAAATTTAAATGGAGGTATTTTTATCATGGAAGGAAATCTATTTGACAATGGCTCTCACAAAAACATTTTACTTGAAGACTTTGGACATGGAGAAATGGTTCAGGCAAATGTTCATTTAATAGTAGACAATGAAAGAGGTATGATTTTAGACCCGGGAGGACACAAAGTTTACAAACATCTAATTGCAGAAGTTGGGAAAATTATAGGTGTAAGCAACTTAGATTATATTTTCCTATCCCATCAAGACCCTGACATTGTAGCTGCAATTAACGGATGGCTTATGACTACAAAAGCTGTTGCTATAACACCAAAACTCTGGCTTAGATTTATACCGCATTTTGGAGTAGATAAATTTGTTATTGATAGATTAAAAGGCATTGATGATGGTGGCGGAATAATAAAATTAGGAGAAACAGAATTATACATATTACCTGCTCATTTCATGCATTCCCCCGGAAACCTTCATGTTTACGACCCTGTATCTAAAATACTTTATTCTGGAGATTTAGGAGCTTCTTTAGGTCAAGATTACCAATTTGTTGAAGATTTTGATAACCATATCCAGTATATGGAAGGTTTTCATAAAAGATATATTCCTACAAGCAAAATATTAAAAACATGGGTAAAAATGGTAAGAGAACTTGATATTGAAACAATAGCACCACAGCACGGAGCAATATTTAAAGGTAAAGATGTTGTTAATAAGTTTTTAGACTGGCTTGAAAACTTAGAGTGTGGAATAGATATTATGGAAGATGTATATAAAATACCAACCAATAAACTTGAATTATGATAGAGCACTATCCTGTATTAAAAGATGAAGTAGTAAAATTCTTTACATTAATAGAATCAGGGAAAGAATATATATTAGATGCCACCGTTGGAGGCGGTGGCCATTCTTATTTAATATTAAAAAATTTTCCCAATAGAAAAATTATAGGTCTTGATAAAGATGACTATGCATTAAAAAGGGCTGAAGAAAAATTAAAGGAATTTAAAGGTAGATACATATTAATAAAATCAGCATTTAAAGACCTTGATAAGGTATTAGAAAATCTAAATATAGATAAATTAGCAGGTGTTCTTTTTGATTTTGGAGTTTCCCATTTTCAGCTTAAACTTGAAAGGGGCTTTT
>NZ_ABHJ01000115.1:0-2509 GCF_000171895.1 Hydrogenivirga sp. 128-5-R1-1 | reverse complement strand
GAGTAGGAAACTTAGATGACTGGCGCAAAATGAGCAGTCTTCAGAGCATCCTCCATTTTTGCATTTATTAAAGAGCAAAACTCCATCTCATTTTTGAAAAAATATTCTCTAATTTTAGATGCTTCCTCAACTAAATCCATTACCATATCATCAGGCAGTTGTAGAATCTTAAGACCTTCTTCTTTAGATATTTTTTCACCATTTATAACTCTTTCAGCAAGATTATTTAATATATTCATTTTATCCACCTCGTTAACCATTTATTTTTTTTAAGTTTACTACAATAAAATATTGACAACAAGAGGTAATTAAAATATAATGTTATACACCTTTTAAGCGAGAGTAGCTCAGTCGGTAGAGCACTTCCTTGCCAAGGAAGGGGTCGCGGGTTCGAATCCCGTCTCTCGCTCCATTAATCATCTCAAACATACTCCAGAAGCTTTGTATAAAAGCTTTATATAGATTCAACTGGAAATTTATCAAAAAATGTGGTAAAATACTCAAATATAATTTTAATTATTAATTTTTAGAGGATACACTTGGATTTTTCAGGTAAAAAAGTAATAGTTACAGGTTCAACAAGAGGAATAGGAAAAGAAATAGCTGTTGCTTTTGCAAAAAGGGGAGCTACGGTAGTAATAACAGGAAGAAATAAAGCAAATGCCGAAATTGTAGCAAAGGCTATTGAAGCTGAATACAAAGTTCCTGCATATGCTGTAGAACTTGATTTTCTTTCTGATATAACAGATAGCTTAAAAGAAATAGAAGAAAAAATAGACACGCCTGATATTCTTGTAAACAATGCAGGTCTTACAAGAGATACACTATTTATAAGGATGAAAGAAGAAGACTGGAATCAGGTAATAAATACAAATCTTACAGGAACTTTTAAAATAACCCAATATTTTGCAAAAAAAATGATAAAAAAAAGATACGGCAGAATAATAAATATATCTTCCATAATTGGCTTTATAGGTAATGTTGGACAGGTAAATTATGCCACTTCCAAAGCAGGATTAATAGGATTTACTAAATCCTTAGCTAAAGAACTTGCTTCAAGAAATATAACAGTAAATGCAGTAGCACCAGGATTTATAGAAACTGATATGACAAATCAGCTTCCTGCTGATATAAAAGAAACTTATCTAAAACAGATTCCACTTGGAAGATTTGGAAAACCTGAAGATGTAGCCAATACTGTTTTGTTTTTAGCATCTGATATGGCAAGTTATATAACCGGAGAAACTATCCACGTTAATGGTGGAATGTATTAAAAATTAAAAACTCAGGAGGTCAAAATGGCACAAAATATTGAAGAAAGAGTAAAGGAAATTATCGCTGACCAGCTTGGAATTTCTGTTGACCAGATTAAGCCAGAATCTAAATTCGTTGATGATTTAGGTGCAGACTCTTTAGATGTTGTTGAGCTTATAATGGCATTTGAAGAAGAGTTTAATGTTGAAATTCCTGATGAAGATGCTGAAAAAATAGCTACTGTTCAGGACGTTTTAGATTACATAGCACAAAAACAAGGGTAATTAGAGGTTTCAGATGAGAAGAGTTGTCGTTACCGGTATAGGGGCTATAACACCAATAGGTCTTAATGTTAAAGAGTTCTGGGAAGGTCTAATAAGTGGTAAAAGTGGTATTGATGTTATAAAAAGATTTGACCCATACAGCTATAACCTTCCTGTTGTAATTGCTGCAGAAGTAAAAGATTTTGACCCTACAAAGTATCTTGATAAAAAAGATGCTAAAAGAATGAGTGATTTTGTAAAATTTGCAGTTGTTGCTGCTAAAGAAGCAGTAGCAGATTCAGGTCTTGAACTTGATAAAATTGACCTTAATAAAGCAGGTGTTATAGTCGGTACCGGTATCGGCGGGCTCAGAGATATTGAAGACCAGCAAAAAATTTTGCTTGAAAAAGGTGCAAGGAGGGTTTCTCCTTTCTTTATTCCCTCTGGTATTTCAAATATGGCGTCAGGATATATCTCAATTGAATTTGGATTTAAAGGTCCTAACTCATGTGTAGTAACAGCATGTGCTACAGGGACTCACTCTATAGGAGATGCTTTCAAGGTTATACAAAGAGGTGATGCAGATATTATGATTGCAGGCGGGACAGAATCTGCAATAACGCCTCTTGGAATAGCTGGATTCGCAAATATGAAAGCTCTTTCTACAAGAAATGATGAGCCTCAAAAAGCATCAAGACCATTTGATGCTGAAAGAAATGGTTTTGTAATGGGTGAAGGTGCTGGAATACTTGTTCTTGAAGAACTTGAGCATGCTAAAAAAAGAGGAGCAAAAATATACGCAGAAGTTGTTGGATACGGTATGACAGGAGATGCATACCACATTACAGCTCCATGTTCTGATGCAGATGGGGCAAAAAGAGTTATAAATATGACTTTAAATGATGCAAGGGTTAATCCTTCGGAAGTTGATTACATTAATGCACACGGACATCTACACCTTTAAATGATAAAGTGGAAACCCTTGCTATAAA
>NZ_ABHJ01000116.1:0-2501 GCF_000171895.1 Hydrogenivirga sp. 128-5-R1-1 | reverse complement strand
TTTCCCCTTCTATTACAACGTCTGCATCAATTTTATCTGCAAGTTCAACCTGAGAAACTGTAAAGAAAAATTTTATCCAGTCTAATCTTTCTTCTACTAATTTTTTATATTCTTCAGGTAAGTTTAAAATAATTTTAGCTTCATAAGGGTGTTTTATAAGTCCATTTTTTCTTGCTTCTTCTAATGCTTTGAGAACATCATCTCTTACTTTCAATAATTTTTCATATACTTCTTCTAAATTTTTGTTTATGTAATCTTTATCCACAACAGGCATCAGTTCAAGATGAATACTTTCTTTTGCTTTAGGAGCAAATTTTCTAACGTGCTGCCAAACTTCCTCAGCTGTAAATGATAGTATTGGTGCAAATATTTTAACTAAAGAGTTTAAAAGTTCCCATAACACAGTTTGAGCAGATCTTCTTTCTAAAGAGTCAGGAGCATAAACGTAGAGTCTATCTTTTAAAATATCTAAGTAGGTAGCTGATAAATCTACAATTATAAACTGCTTTATAGTGTGATAAATCTTATAGAAGGTATATTGCCCGTAATAGTTGTGAGATAAATCTATTATATTTTGAAGTTTTGATATCATCCATTTATCAATTTCAAGCATATCTTCGTGTTTAACTTTATCAGTTTCAGGATTAAAATCATAAAGGTTTCCAAGGAAGTATCTAAATGTATTTCTTATTTTTCTGTAATCATCAGCAACTGCTTTTATTAAATTAAATCCTATTTTTATATCTTCGGTATAATCCTCTGTAACAACCCAAAGTCTAAGTATATCTGCACCGTACTGTTTTATTATTTTTTCTGGAGGGACAACATTTCCAGCAGACTTAGACATTTTTCTACCTTTTTCATCAAGGGTAAATCCGTGGGTTAAAACGCTGTCGTAAGGCGCTCTATTATATGATGCTACAGATTCAAGAAGTGAAGACTGGAACCATCCTCTGTGCTGATCCGATCCTTCTAAATACATGTCCGCAGGCCATTTTAACTCTTCCCAGAAACCGGTTTTTAATACTGCTGCGTGAGAAACACCTGAGTCAAACCATACGTCAAGTATATCTTCTTCTTTTTTAAAGTTAGTGCTTCCGCATTTTTTACATTTATACCCTTCAGGAAGTAGCTCGTGTGTCTCTTTTTCAAACCATAAGTCTGCACCATACTCGTAGTTTTCAACTAAATTTGCTATATGTTCAAAGATTTCTGGTTCGTCCGCTATAGCATCACATTCTTCGCAGTAAAATACAGCAATTGGAACTCCCCAGACTCTCTGTCTAGATATACACCAGTCAGGTCTATTTTCTACCATTGATTTTATTCTATTTTGTCCCCATTTTGGAATCCATTTAACCCTTTCAATCTCTTTTATTGCTTCTCCTCTAAGGGTTGCTCCGTTTTCTATGACTGCATCTATTCCAATAAACCATTGAGGAGTTGCCCTGAATATAACAGGATTTTTACATCTCCAGCAGTGAGGATATGAGTGTTTTATTACTTCGTGGTGCAGAAGTGCTCCTATTTCTTGAAGTTTTTCAATTATTTTTTCGTTAGCTTCAAAAACCCTTAATCCCTGAAGCCATTCTGGAGCCTGTTTTGTAAATCTTCCTTCATCATCTACAGGTGCAAATGGTTCTACGCCGTATCTTTGACCAATTACATAGTCTTCCTGACCATGTCCAGGAGCCATATGAACAAGCCCTGTACCCGTGCCAAGTTCTACAAATTCTGAAAGATATATTTTTGAAACCCTATCTATAAACGGATGCTCATATTCTAAAAACTCAAGTTCTCTACCTCTTACTTCTTTTATAACAGTTCCTTCTATGCCTGTTTTTTCTTTAAAACTTTCTAAAAGTTCTTTAGCTACTATAAAAACTTTTTCACCATTATCTAAGAACACGTAATCAAAGTCAGGATTTACCATAATTCCAAGGTTAGCAGGCAATGTCCATGGAGTGGTTGTCCAGATTACTGCATAAACAGGTTTTTCTATGTTGAATGGTGATTCTACTAATTTAAATGCCACATAAACGGAAGGGTCTTTTTTGTCTGCATATTCAACTTCTGCTTCAGCTTCTGCTGTTTTATCGTATATACACCAGTAAACAGGTTTTTTTCCTCTATATGCTACACCTTTATTGAAAATTCTGCCAAGCTCTCTTATCTCTTGAGCTTGATAGGAAGGTCTCATAGTAAGATAAGGTTTTTCCCAGTTTCCAATTATTCCAAGTCTTTTAAATTCTTCTTTTTGTATTTCAACAAATTTGGCTGCATACTCCCTACAGAGTTTTCTAAACTCTGGTTTTGGAATGTCTTCTTTTCTTTTTTTCTGTTTTTTGAGCTCTTTTTCAACCTGCTGTTCTATTGGAAGTCCGTGGCAGTCCCATCCGGGAACAAATGGAGCATCTTTTCCTTTCATTGATTCATATTTGACAAGAATGTCTTTTAAGATTTTGTTTAAAGCATGACCTATATGTATATGTCCGTTTGCA
>NZ_ABHJ01000117.1:0-2495 GCF_000171895.1 Hydrogenivirga sp. 128-5-R1-1 | reverse complement strand
GAGTATCAAGTTTTATTTCCCCGCTCATTATAACAGTACCTGTTCTTTCATCTATAACAATCACCGGTTCATTGTCAACATTTATCTCTAAGTTAAGAATATCTGATAGAAAAGATACTTTATCTTTTACATCTTTAGGTATTTTAATTTCAACAGTAGATACATCTTTTGCAGATGCAATTTTTTTCCCAGCATATTTATTTACAGCATTTTCAATTTCAGTAGCAATATCAGGGTCAGGATTTTTTAATGTTAAAACAATTTTGTTTTGGTTTTCAAAGGAAAACGGCAAATCTCTTTCTACTATTCCACCGTTTACTACAATTCCTGAAGTTGGATGGTTTTTTACTATTTTTCCACCTTTATTTGATTCAGAAAATCCTCCTCCTGTTGAAACAGGTCCCTGTGCAAATGCGTAAACTTTACCGTCAGGTCCCCTTAATGGAGTTCTGATTAAAACACCATTCCCTATATTTTTCGCATCACCAAGTGAGCTGACATTTACATCAAATCTCATACCGCTTTTTGCAAATGGGGGCAGTGATGCTGTAACTATAACTGCTGCTGCATTCTTTGTTCTAACTTGGCGAGGGTCTATATAAACACCCATTTTTCTCAGCATATTTGCAATACTCAAAAGGGTAAAAATACTTGTCGTGCCATCACCTGTTCCGTTTAAACCTACTACTATGCCGTATCCAACAAGATAATTCCCTCTTACACCAAGTACATTAACTTCATTTTTTATCTTTACCTTATTGTCTGCATTTGCAAAGCCTATAAGCAATATAACTAACAGTGAAAATACAGCTTTAAACATTTTTACTCCTAAAACGGCCATATTTTAGCTAAAAATCTTGCAAGCCATCCAGGTCTTTGATGGTCAGCTATATACCCTTTTCCATTGTACTCTACATACATATCAGAAATTCTTGAGGAATCAACAGAGTTATCCTGCTGTATATAAGTTGGCTTTACTATCCCAGATATTTTTAATATCTGAGTATCATCATTTATTCTTATTATTTTTTTCCCTACAACAAACAAATTCCCATTTGGATAAACCTTAACAACCCTTGCTGTTATTGTAGCAATAAGTTTAGCCTGTCTTTTTGTACTACCTGAACCTTTAAAGCTATCTGATGATTTGGCTGTCATTCCTGCAATTGGGGTTTTCTTTACAAGATTTTTACCAAGCCATGTGGGAGATGGAAGGTCGTAATTTAAATTTGTATCTTTTTTGGCATCGCTTTGAGCACTTCCTTGTCCAGATATATTTTCTGTTATTTTTATGGTTATAGTATCACCAACTCTCAAAGCTTTATCATCAGAAAAAAGGTTGTCATATCCGGTATATAAAGAACCGGGCGGTGTTTTTATGTTTTCATCAACAATTTCTGGAGGTTTAGGGTTAAAAGGTTTATACGTTTCTTTTTTTTCAGCACAAGATACAAATAAAAATATTGCAAATAATACTAATCCATTCCTGAAATAAATTTTACCTTGTTCTTTCCAATTACTTTGCATAATATTACCTTCCCTGAGGATGTGTTTCTTACTCTAATCAAATCTCCAAGTTCTCCATTTTCAAGTGCCCTTCCTAAAAGTCTTATTCTAAATCCGTTTTTCTCATATAAAACTTCAACATTTGTATTTCTAAATACATAATATTCTTTTTCTAAATATTTTAAAGTAATAGGCTGTCCTTTTTTTACTGCAAACCGCAGTTTTTTACCTATTAACTTATTTATATTTGTGAAGTATCTTTCGTCATTTTTGGCTTTTACTTTATCTATCTTAACATCATCATAACTTATAATACTGCCCTTTGGAATGTACCTTTTTGCAACAACTGCTTTTGTTGTTTTGAAATATCTAACACTTGCAGATGTTTTATAATGATTTATAAAAATATCAAAGTACATGTACGAATTGGTACTACCTTTTGAAATAACTTTTATTTTTGGAGTTCCAATTACTTCAAAATTTATGTTTGGGGGGCTTATTTTTTCTATTTCAATATTTTTGTAATGTTTTTTAATAAAACTTTCTACTTTTTTAGATAAAAAGTCTTTGTCTATTTTAACTTTTTTCAGTATTACTATAGTATAATCACCTTTAATCACAACATCTTTAATATTAACGTAATTATTTTTTAAAACATCTATAATGTCTTTTTTAGTTATTTTGTCTTTATCTGCTGAAATATTTTTTACAACAAGTGATGATATGTAATTTGCAAAGTTCTTGTTATCTGCTTTTACTGTGGCAATATCTTTAAGTTTTATCTGCTGAGTTTCAACATTTGCTATTTTTTTCAGTTTAACCTCTACAACTGCAAAAGAATAAGAAAACAAAAATAAACTAATAAAAAAACTAAGTTTTAAGATTACTAATCGTTCTAAGCATTTCATCTGCAGTTGTAACACCTTTAGAATTTATTTCGTAAGCCCTCTGTGCTACTATTAGGTTTACCATCTCCTCAACAATATTTA
>NZ_ABHJ01000118.1:0-2495 GCF_000171895.1 Hydrogenivirga sp. 128-5-R1-1 | reverse complement strand
TGTATTTTTGGAAATGGCAGATGATAAAGTTTTAGCCATCTTAATCCCCTTTTTTGAGCATTGCTTCTGAAAATCTTTTAAGCCAGTTCAAAAGTCTTAAAGTTTCTTCTGTTGCGAATATATATTCGTGTGTTTGTGCTTCTAAAACAATTGGATTTAAAATGTTTGCAATATTATTTTTATCTTTTATTTTTTCTAAGTTGTCAAACCACTCTCGGTTAAACTCACCTTTTATTATTTTCAAATCTGTTTCATTAAAAAGCCAGTCTGATATAATTGCAATTGCCATTAAATGATGATTTTTACCTTTTGAAAATAAAAAAGAAAGAGTATTTCCAAGCCCATTTGTAAGTATTAAAGTAGGAAGTCTTCCTATTAGAGAGGAAAAGTCTTTTTCATAAGGTTTATTAATAACTTCTTTTATCTTTTCAAATGCATAACTTGCTCTTTTTTGCTCAAGGGTTTTATTATTCATTTTTTCCCTCCAGTACAGAAACCTTTGTAAATCCTCTGCCTAATGTTTCATCTCCTCCAAATTGGAAAATTTTATTATTTATAAAATCAGCAACATTATTAATGTTTTCCTTATTTTCTGTTCTTGAGAAGATTAAGTTATAAAAGACTGTTTCAGCCGGCACTAATTCCTCATACCATAAAGCCCCTTCTTTTACTGTTCCTTTAGCCTGGTCAATTCTTGTTCTTGCATTTACTTCTGTGTGGTTTTTTACAAAATATCTAAAGCTGTCATCAGATAATACAGCTATTCTTTTAGGGTCTATATCAAGCTCTAACATATCAAAGCTATTTTTTAAACTGTTATCAATTTCAGCTTCAAAACTAAGCTCTTCTAAAACAAGATACTTATTGCTTATTACAGGCTCTTCAGAGCTAACTACAGCACCTTTGTTTTTTAAAGCCTCTCTATTAAACGGAATGTCTATCCCTGTATCTCTTTTAAATCTATCTATCACAAAAGGAGATGTTATCCACACAAAAACGCCTTTAACAGACTTCACAGGAAACAATAAAATTTTTCCATCAGTAAAGATAATATCTCCTTCATGCTCTCCATGTCCAAATAGATTGAAAAACTCTTTACACTTTTCTTGATTAACATTTTCAGGGCAGGCTTCAGGTTTTTCAGGAAAATTCTCAGGAGAAAAATTTACCTCTTTTAATCCATACTCTGCTCTTATTACGCCTTTTATTGAGCTTGAAGGCATCACAGGAAAGTCCGTATGAGACTCCCTCTGGACAGGCAGGTCTATTATGTCTAAAGTTGTCCCACTTCCTATGTGCAGGGGTGTATGACAGTGATAAAAGGCTATTTTCTTACTCATCTTTTCCCTCCAGTGATACTGCTGAAATTATTGTTAATCCAAATCCTATAGGACTGTTTTTATCAAAATATGGAAGTTCATGTATATAAAATCTTGGCTTAAGCCAGTAGTTATTAAAAATCTCATCAAGCATACTTTCATCTTCTAATCTATAATAAAAAACAGAGCCTTCAGGTATTAACTTAAACAGTCTTGTAGGAAAACCGCCTAATTTCTTATTTTCTTTATAAATGTTGTACCATCCACTAAAGGTTATAATTTTTCCTGTCAGCTGGGCTATTTTCTTTGCTCCATTTATTTCTGGTGGGTAGTTTGTAGGTGTTAATAAAATTATTTTAAAAAGTTTTGTTTTTTGTATTTTTTCTTTAATTCTTTCTTTTACTTCTTCAAAAAAAGTTTCAGGAGCTTTATCACTTTTAAAGACCTTTACAGCCTTTGCTTCACCGCCAATTGTCAAAAATTCCTTTTTTAGTTTTTTGTTAAACTCAGCAAAAAATCTAACATTTTCATTAAATCTTAAAAATGGCTGGAAATAAAGTTTTTTTTCCTTAGTTGTTCTTTTGTTTTTATCTATTTCTATCCCTGCTGTAAGCTCGTTTGTTATAATGTCAAATAAGTCATAAAAACTGTTTTTTTCTGGTGTTTTCCCAAGTAGATAATTTATTAAACCTTCTGTATTTATAAATTTACCGCCAGCTTTCATTTTTTTATCTGTGTTAAATTTAACAAAAAACTCTATTTTTTCTGAAGAAATGAAATCTCCATCAGATTTTTTCAAAAATGAGCTTACAACTTTTCCATCATTTTCAAAACCAATATCAAAAGGTGAAGGAAATAAAAATTCCTGTTTTTCTTCATTGTAAAGAGATAAAACATTTAAACCGACTTTTGAATTTGTACTTTTATTAAAAGCACTTACAAAAGGAACAGGATTAAGGAAAAAATTTATTTCTCTATTATGTTGCTCACCGGCATTAAAAGGTTTCCCATCTCCAAAAATCAAAACATCAAAAGGAGCTATCAGATACCTTTCCATTTTACATTACCTTTTGTTTATTTATGTATTTTGCTATTTTTAAAATATTTACTATTCTTAATGGGTCATTAAATTTGTTGTTTAACTTATTTATTATTTCAATGATATTTTCAACTTTA
>NZ_ABHJ01000119.1:0-2478 GCF_000171895.1 Hydrogenivirga sp. 128-5-R1-1 | reverse complement strand
AAGCTACAACAGCTTTTGCCTCTTTTTCCGATAAATGCATATTTGGCATTCTGCGGGTAAATGTTGGATATTTATCTGTATTCATAAGCCACTTTGCCATAGCCTCTTCTTTTGTTTTTGCGTTAACCATATTCTTTATAAGTAAATTCCATTTTGGGTCAAGCCATGCTTTTGTTAAATCTGGAGCGTAATAAGCACCGTTTCCTAAAAGTGTATGGCAGTCCATACACGCCCTTGACTGTATTGTCATTTTTCCAAGATTTAGGAGACTTTCTGCCTCACTTTTTGACCATATCTTCCCAAAAAATTTCTCCTGCCCCCCTATTTTTGGAACAAACCTGTGTTTTTCGTCTGAATATACATAGCTGATTTTTTTGTTTATAACGGTAGCATCAGGAATTCTGTCAGTTCCCATTGAAATTTTAGACAGTGTATCAACAGTCAAAACAAGAAGCAGGGCAACCATAATAATTGATGTTATTAAAGCAGTTCTTTTCCAGAAATTTGGTTCAAGCCAGCTTTTACCTCTTACAAAAATTGCAGATACTACAATAGATAGGAATATTGCAAAAATAGCAATTTCCAGCCAATTAAAATTCATTATTTTCCCCTCCAGATAAAAGTTTCTTTAATTTAATGTGTAAGTATTTTTTTGTTTTTTGTCAATAATAAAAAAAATAAAAATTACTATAATTTCTGATTTAAATTATACATTTTAAATATTAAGGGCTATAATATTAAAAAAACTTTAATGAAAATCTTTGAGGTGATAATAAAATGCCTAAGAAAAGAGGCGCTGACATAGTTGTAGATGTTCTCATAGAAGAAAAAGTTGATACAGTTTTTGGTCTTCCTGGCGGAGCAATAATGGAAGTTTACGATGCGCTGTTTAATGCTCCTTTTAAAAATATATTGGCAAGGCATGAACTTGCTGCATGCCATATGGCAGATGGATATGCAAGGGCTACAGGAAAAGTTGGTGTTGTAATGGCAACATCTGGACCTGGAGCTACAAACTTAGTAACCGGACTTGCAACAGCTCACATGGATTCTGTTCCACTTGTTGCAATTACAGGTCAGGTTCCAACCCATTACATAGGAACAGATGCTTTTCAGGAAGCAGACGTTACAGGAATCACAAGACCGGTAACTAAGCATAACTTTTTAGTTACAGATATAAAAGATTTAGCGCTAATATTGAGAGAAGCTTTTTATATTGCAAGGACAGGAAGACCAGGGCCGGTGTTAGTTGATATACCAAAAGATATAACCCAGCAGGTTTATGACTATAAAATGCCAACTTTAAAAGATGTAGAGGAAGCACTTCCGGGATATAAACCCCACTATGAAGGAAATATTGCTCAAATAAAAAAGGCAGCTAAACTGATTAGACAGGCAAAAAGACCTGTTTTATATGTTGGCGGTGGAGCTGTTGCTGCAGAGGCTCAGGAAGAACTTGTAAAACTTGCTGAAATGGCAAAAATACCTGTAACCACTACCTTAATGGGTAAAGGAGCATTTCCTGAAGACCATCCTCTGGCTCTTCATATGCTCGGTATGCACGGCACTTACTATGCAAATATGGCTGTTTATAACAGTGACCTTTTAATTGCAGTAGGTTCAAGATTTGATGACAGGGTTACAGGTAAAATAGATGAGTTTGCACCTGAGGCTAAAATTATTCATATAGATATAGACCCTGCTTCAATAAGTAAAACAATAAATGTTGATGTTCCTATTGTTGGAGATGTTAAAAAAGTTTTACAGAAACTCATAAAAGAGCTTGAAAGAAAACCTGTTGAGTGGGATGAAGCAAGAGAAAGCTGGATAAAACTTATAGAAAAATGGAAAATAGAACATCCATTAACTTATGATAGAAAAAGTAAAATAATAAAACCTGAATATGTAGTTGAAGAAATTTATAATATTACTAAAGGAGAGGCTATTATTACAGCCGGTGTTGGTCAGCACCAGATGTGGGCTGCAATGTTTTATAAATATAAATTCCCAAGACAGTTTATAAATTCTGGTGGTCTTGGAACAATGGGATTTGGCTTTCCAGCAGCAGTAGGCGCAAAAATAGCCCGTCCAGATAAAGAAGTTATAGCAATAGAAGGTGATGGCTCATTTTTAATGAATATTCAAGATATAGCAACAGCAGTACAATACAGAGTACCTGTTAAAGTTGCTATTTTGAATAACGAATTCTTAGGAATGGTTAGACAGTGGCAGGAGCTTTTCTACGACAGCAGATATTCATCTGTTTGCCTCTCAACACAGCCTGATTTTGTTAAACTTGCTGAAAGTTTTGGCGCAGTTGGACTTAGAGCAACAAAACCTTCTGAAGTTAAAAAAGTTTTAAAAGAAGCTATGTCAATCAACGACAGACCTGTTATAATGGATTTTGCAGTAGATAGAGAAGAAAACGTTCTGCCAATGGTACCTGCAGGAAAATCTTACAGGGAAATGATACTTCAC
>NZ_ABHJ01000120.1:0-2471 GCF_000171895.1 Hydrogenivirga sp. 128-5-R1-1 | reverse complement strand
AGGGGCATTCCTGGATGTCCAGATTTTGCAGTTTGAATCTGGTCTAAAGATAATACTCTAATTGTATTAATACACAGCCAGTCTAAATCGTTAAAATTCATAAACTCACCTTCCGAGAAAATATTTGAATATAATTATTTTATCATCTGGAAGGCTGATTTGTATGTCTGTCTCTGAAAATAAGTTTCATTGGAGATTTATCATATCCAAGGAGCTTTCTTAATCCATTTTCTAAAAATTTTACGTAATTTTCTTTAAAGCCTTGAGGATAATTTACAAACAGTAAAAATGCTGGAGGTTTTCCTTCAAGCTGGGTTCCATAATATATTTTTAGTGGTTTTCCCTGATACGAAGGAGGTGCCTGTAAAGACTGAAGCTGCTGCAGGGCTTTATTTAACTGTCCTGTACTCACTCTTTTCCATACTTGCTTGTAAACTTCTTCTACAGTTTTTAGAAGTTTATCAATGTTTATATGTTTTTTTGCTGAAACTGTTAAAACCGGGGCATAAGGTAAAAAGTAAAGTTTTTCCTTAACCTGCTTAAGCAGAGAATTTAGTACTTCTTTTCTCTTTGGAAGTCTGTCTATTTTGTTTATGACAATCACTACAGGTTTGTAATATTTTTGTGATAAATGGGCTATTTTTTGGTCTTGTTCTGTTGCTCCTTGCTCAGCATCTATTACATGAACTACAACATCGGCTTTCTTTATCGCATCAAGTGTTCTTCCTACGCTGAAAAATTCTACACCATAGTCTACTTTTGATTTTTTTCTGAGGCCTGCAGTATCTAAAAATCTATAAGTTTTATTTTCTATTTTTACCATTGTATCAACTACATCTCTGGTTGTACCTGGAATATTAGAAACCAGAGCTCTTTCTTCTCCTGTTATTGCGTTTAAAATAGAAGATTTCCCTGCATTTGGTTTTCCAATTATTGCAACTTTTATTTCATCTTTTTTGTATATTTCTTGCTCTTTTACTTCTTCTTTTGATGCCTGTATCTCGTAATCTGGAATGTTCTCAATAACTTCATCTAAAAGGTCTGCTACACCATATTTTTGTATTGTTGATACTGGAAAAACTTTGTCAAAGCCAAGCTCATAAAATTCGTAAATTGTATCTTCCTGAGATGGATTGTCAACTTTATTTACTGCAATATATACAGGTTTTTCAGTTTTATGCAGTATCCTTGCTATATCTTTGTCTGCTTCTGTTAAACCTGTTTTTGAATCAACTACTAAGATGAATGCGTCTGCATCTTCCATCTCTTTTTCTATCTGTTTTCTTATAAATGGTGCAAACTTATCATCGTCTGTTTCTATATACCCGCCTGTATCTACAAGTTCAAAAGGTATATTTCTCCACTCGGTTGTTTGTATAAGTCTGTCCCTTGTAATTCCTGGAATGTCTTCAACAATTGCCTTTTTTTGCCCTATTATTCTGTTAAACAGTGAAGATTTCCCAACATTTGGTCTTCCTACTATTGCTACTCTATACATTTTTATCCCTTTATGTTTATTTATTTTTGCGTTTGATAAATTTATGCTAATATTTTATATATTCAAATTAGAATATATCTATACGAGGCGAAAATGAAAAAATTATTAATACTTATTTTATCACTTTTTAGCTTAAGTTATGCTTATGAAAACTTATCTGCTAAAGAGTTTTATGAATTTTTGAATAAGGAAAAAGATTATATTCTTTTAGATGTCAGAACTCCTCAGGAATTTTACAAAGAAGGTCATATAAAAGGAGCAAATCTTATTCCTATACAGCTTTTTAAATATATTTATTTAGGGGGTAAAGGCTTAAAAAACAAAAAAGTTTTTATTTACTGTAGAAGTGGAAATAGAAGTGCCGTTGCTTCAAAAATTCTTGAAAAATGGGGTGTGAAGAAAGTTTACAATTTAAAAAATGGAATATTAGAATGGAAGAAAGAAAGGTTGCCAATAGAAAAGTAGTATTATCTTTTTTCTTTAAAAAATCTTTTTAATATATCTGATGCTTCTTTTACAGGAATGTATTCATAATCTACTTTAAACGGAAGTTTATTATCATCAAATAGCCTGTATTTGCTTATAACTGCTCCTCCTTTTTCATCCTGTGCCAGAAAATAGACCTTTTTTATCCTTGACTGCATTATTGCACCTGCACACATTACACAGGGCTCTAAACTGACCCATATTTCACAGTCATCAAGTCTCCAGCTTTTTAGTTTTTTACAGGCTTTTTCTATTGCAACAATCTCTGCATGGTAAAGGGCATTGTTTTTAGTAATTCTTTGATTATGTCCTTTAGATATTATCTCTCCATTCCTGACAATTAAAGCTCCAACTGGAACTTCATCTTTTTTATATGCTTTTTTTGCTTCCTCAATTAGCTTTTTGACTATATTTTTCTGCATTTTTATTTAATTTTTCATATATTTCAAAAAGTTTAGACTTTAGCTTATCTACACCTTCTTTTGTA
>NZ_ABHJ01000121.1:0-2470 GCF_000171895.1 Hydrogenivirga sp. 128-5-R1-1 | reverse complement strand
TAAAATGTTTTAAAAGCCATTTTTTCCTCCTAAAAACTAAACTGAATTAAAGTGGAAAAAGTTGTATCTAACCTTTTTATTTTACTACCAACTGGTATATTTTGGTAGTTTGCTGTATAAGATATTTCAAGTGCCAGATTTTTAGTTAAATTATTGATTAAAGATGTTTCAAAATAAACAAAGTAATCCTGAGATTTTCTGCTTGAAACTTTATAAATTAATTTTTGTTTAAATTTTAAACTTTTTAATAATTTTATTCTAAATCTTTCTTCTACATGGTGAAGGAAATATTTTTCTCTTTGCTTATTTGTGAAATAGCTTAACTGATTTAGCTTGTTATATACATAATAAACATAATACGAACCTGTTAGATAAAGCCTGTCTGTATGAAAAAAATATTTCCCAATACCCGGCCCACTACCTATAGAATGTTCATACGCTTGAAACGGATTTCTATAATAATGGACATCCCAAAATGCAAAATAAGGTAAAAATCTCTTTTCCAATCTTAGATTAGAAAGAATACTCTCTGATGTTTTTTTTCCATTTGTCTCTCCGTAAAGTCCATTTAAATCAAAATATATCCTTTTGCTGTCGGTTTTATATGTATATGAAGACTTTATATTTATTGTAGACGTTTCTGTATTACCTGTCGTTTGTACATATCCTAAGCTTATAGATAGCTTTGAGTTGTTTCCATGCAAACTATCAGCAGATAGCGCAGGAATAGATATTAATAAAACACCAAATAAGATTTTTTTTAATTTCAAGCAAACCTCCGTAATATCTACATATATTTTTGTAAAACTTCAGGAATATCAAAACTGCCGTCAGGTTTCTGATAATTTTCCATTACTGCAAGAAGTGTTCTACCAACTGCAAGTCCAGAACCATTCAACGTGTGGACAAATTCATTTTTTCCTTCTTTTGTTTTATACCTAATTTTTGCTCTTCTTGCCTGAAAATCTTCAGTATTTGAACAGGATGATATTTCTCTGTACATGTTTTGGGATGGTATCCAAACTTCTATATCATAAGTTTTAGCAGCTGAAAATCCCAAGTCTCCTGTACAAAGCTCTACTACCCTATAAGGAAGTTCTAAAAGCTGAAGTATTTTTTCTGCTTCATTTACAAGCTTTTCAAGTTCATTATAGGATTCTTCCGGCTTTACAATTTTTACAAGCTCAACTTTGTCAAATTGATGCTGTCTTAAAATACCCCTTACATCTCTACCGTGGGAACCTGCTTCTCTTCTAAAACACGGTGTATATGCTGTGTAGTATTTAGGAAGTTCCTCTTCCTTTAAAATCTCACCTGCGTGTAAATTTGTTAATGAAACTTCTGCCGTAGGAAGTAAATATAAGTCTTCATCGCATATTTTATACAAGTCCTCTTCAAATTTAGGGAGCTGACCTGTGCCTGTTAAAATTTCAGGTTTAACCAGCACAGGAGACCACACTTCAGTATAGCCGTGTTCTTTTGTATGAATGTCAAGCATAAAGTTTATTAGCGCCCTTTCAAGCCTTGCAGCTTCTTTAAACATTACTGTAAATCTTGAACCTGAAAGTTTTGCTCCTCTTTCAAAGTCAAGTATTCCAAGTTTCTCTCCTATTTCCCAGTGTGGAAGAGGTTCAAAATCAAATTTTCTCGGCTCTCCCCACTTTCTAATTTCAACATTTTCAGTTTCATCTTTCCCAACTGGAACTGACTCATAAGGAAGGTTTGGAACAGTTAAAAGCAAATTGTTAAATCGTTTTTCTACTTCCTTTAGCTCCTTTTCTAAACATTCAATTCTTTCATTTTTTGCTACAACCTCTTCTTTTGCTTTTTGAGCTTCTTCTTTTTTTCCTTCTTTAAATAGTTTTCCTATCTCTTTTGAAAGCTTATTTTTTTCAGCCTTTAGCTGTTCAACTTCAGCTATAAGTTTTCTTCTTTCTTTATCTACAGTAAGTATTTCATCTATAACAAAAACAAGGACTTCATCTCTTGTTTTTAATCTTTCTTTTACAAAATCAGGGTTTTCCCTTATAAGTTTTATATCAAGCATTTTTCCTCCATTTATCCGTAAATGTCTGAAATTATTTTAACAACTCTTTCTTTTAGAGGCAGTTTTTTTATTGCTTTTTTACGAAGTGAGTTTATTTCTTCTTTTTCTTTCTCAGCCTTTACATAGTCTTCATCACTTACAAGTCTTAAAGCAAAATCAAAATATATTATAGCTTTTTGAGGGTTTTTATCTGTAATAAGCTTTCCAGCTTCTATTAAAATATTTTTAAATTTCTCATCAAGCTTAATATCGTAGTTTATCTCCATACCTTTTACAATATTATCTGCTGCTTCTTCAATATTTCCTTTCTCATACTCCTGCATAGCCAGTAAAAAATATACGTTTGAAATTTCAACAAAGAATGATTTTTCTTCAGGCATTAAGGTATAGGCTTTTCTAAAATCTTCTATTGCATCTCTATAC
>NZ_ABHJ01000122.1:0-2456 GCF_000171895.1 Hydrogenivirga sp. 128-5-R1-1 | reverse complement strand
ATCTTGGAGAATAAAATGAAGTATTTAATTGCAGCTAACTGGAAAATGAATAAAACAGTAGCTGATACCCTTGAGTATTTAGAACTTTTTCTTCCTTCAGTTAAAGACTTGTTTGAAATTGAAATAATGATAGCACCGCCTTTTACAGCCCTTTCTTCTGCTTCTATAAAACTTGATACAGCAAAAAAAGAAGGTGAGTACAATGTAAAACTTGGTGCTCAAAATATGTATTATGAGGAAAAAGGAGCATTTACAGGAGAAATTTCTCCATTAATGCTTAATGAACTACAGGTTGATTATGTGATTTTAGGACATTCAGAAAGAAGGCATATTTTTGGAGAAAAAGATGAGCTTATAAACAAAAAGATGTTTTCAGCAATAGAACATGGATTAAGACCTATTTTATGTGTTGGTGAAACTCTTGAAGAAAGAGAACTTGGGAAAACTTTAAATGTTGTTGAGGCCCAGATAAGAAAAGCCCTTGCTGGAATAGAAAAAGATATGCAGTTTTTAGATATAGCTTATGAGCCAGTTTGGGCAATTGGAACAGGAAAAAATGCCACTCCTGGACAGGCTGAAGAGGTCCACAAATTTATCAGAAGTTTAATAAATGAAATGTCTAAAGGAAATGATGATAAAACAAGAATCTTATACGGTGGAAGTGTGAATGAAAATAATGCAGGTGATTTAATAAAACAACCTAATGTGAATGGGTTTTTAGTAGGTTCTGCAAGTTTAGACCCTGAAAGATTTTATAAAATTATAACCAAAGTACTGGAGGTATAACTTGGGACTTTTATATACAATATTATCTATTTTGCTGGTAATAGATGGAATTTTACTTGTTATTTTAATACTTATGCAGAAAACAAAAGGCTCAGAAATAGGGGCTGTTTTTGGTTCAGGTGCAGCTGCAGCTGTACTTGGAGCAGGAGCTACAACATTTTTAACCAAACTAACTTACTGGCTTGGTGGTATTTTCCTTGCTCTTGTGCTTTCTTTGTCTCTTATAAACCATTATGAAACCAAAAAAAGTATTGAACTTCCTGAAAATGTTCCTGTTAGTAAGCCTGCTGGAGAAAAAGGGGGCAAATAAGTTGAAAAAGAAAATTGGATGGATAGGTCTTGGTCATATGGGACTTCCTATGGCTACTAATCTAAAAAATGCAGGCTTTGATATAAAAGTATGGAATAGGACTATAGAAAAAGCAAAGAAAAGTAAGATAGATTATGTAGAAACATTAGAAGAGCTTGTGAAAGATAGAGATATAATCATAACAATGCTTTTTGATTCAAATTCTGTTCTTGATATTTACTCAAAAATTGTTCAATTTGATATAAAGGATAAACTTTTTATTGATATGACCACTATTCATCCAGAAACAGCTAAAAAAGTTGCTGAAATACTTATAACAAGAGGAGCAGATTTTTTAGAGGCTCCAGTTATTGGTAGTGTAATTCCTGCTCAAAAAGGTCTTTTAACTATAGTTGTAAGTGGAGATGAAAGTACTTATAAAAACAACCTTGATATATTTTCAGTACTTGGGAAAGAAATTTTTTATATGGGAGATTACAGTATAGCTTCTACAATGAAACTTGTAAACAATACTGTTTTAGGCTCATTTTTAAATGTCTTGTGTGAGGCATTTGCGTTTATAAAAAAAGCAGGTATAGATGAAAAGCTTGCGATAAAGGTACTTGAAAATGGTGCTGGAAAATCAATGGTTTTAGATGCAAAAAAAGAAAAACTTTTAAATGAGGATTACTCAACCCATTTTTCTGTAAGTCTTATTCATAAGGATTTATCATATGCTTTAGACGTTGCAAACAAGCTTGGAATAGCTTCACAATTTACATCTACTTCCAGAGAATTTTATAACAGTGCGAAGGCAAACAATCTTTCGGATTTAGATTTTTCAGCTGTATTTGAAGTATTTAAAAAACTCTCAAATATATCTTAAAACTTATCTTTAAGCTCTTTTTCAGGCTCACAGGTGTATTCTACCTCTATCCAGTCTTTTTCTATTTTTTTCATTTCTTTTTTTGCTTTCCATTTAACATAGTAAACATAAGGAATGGTAATCGCAGCAATAACTAAAACTGCTGCAAATAGAAAAACTGAGAATACTAAAGATATTGCTAAAGCAGCAGCTACAAGTAAAAAAAGCCATATTTTTGTTAATATAGAAAACATTTTTGCTCCTTATGGTTTTTGGTTATATACTTTAATAATATACCGTATTTTGGATGGAGCAATAAGATGAGAAATTTCATATTCTTTTTATTAACAATTTTTATACTTCACTTACAATCTTACGCTCAGAACAACTGTCTAAAATGCCACAAAGGAATTGAAAGCATAAGAGACCCAAATTCTGAGATGATGAAAGAGATAAACGAGATAGCTGAAAAAGCAGGTTTTGCAGGAAATAGCTGTATAGTTTGTCATGGCGGAA
>NZ_ABHJ01000123.1:0-2444 GCF_000171895.1 Hydrogenivirga sp. 128-5-R1-1 | reverse complement strand
ATTAAAGCCTCAACGATTTCATTTTTAAAATTATTTATTCCAAGTGTATTAAACTGGACTGATAAATAATTTTTATATTTATCTACAATAAGTCCGGGAATATCATCTGCTTCTGAGTGGATTATTCTGTAAGAGTCGGTAATTTTTTCAAGTTTTTTTCTTTTTTTTAGAGCTTTTTTTATTTTTTTTATAAAAAAGTTTATATCTATATTTTCCTTTTTAAAAGTTAAAACTCTTATAGTTATTAAACTTTTCTGGTTTATATAACCAGTGCCTAAAAACTGCCCATTTTCTGAATAGATTTCAACAAGTGAGCCGTCAGCTATATTTTCAGGTAATTTTTTTATCTCATTTTTGTAAATCCACGGATTAAAGTAAGATAGTTTTTCATAACCATATTTATTAACAATTACTTTTTTCAAAATTTCTCCTATGGCAGATTAAAGAAATATTTTTATATTATAATTTTAGCCAAAATTTAGATAAAAGGTATGATTATGAAAATTCTTTACGTACATGGTTTTAACTCAGCAGGATATGGAGAAAAGATAAATCATTTAAAAAAAGCATTTGGTGATGAAAATGTAATATCTCCAACTCTTTCTTATGACCCAGAAAAAGCAATGAAACAGCTTGAGTTTTTAACAGAGGCTGTAAAAGATAAAGATAATTTAATTATTGTGGGAACATCGCTTGGTGGGTTTTATGCAGTCTATCTTTCCTATAAATACAATGTTCCAGCAGTCTTAATAAATCCATCTATTGACCCTTATACTTCGTTGAGTTCACAGGTGGGACATCAGAAAAATTATAAAAGTGATGAAGAGTATGAGTTTACGAAACAACACCTTGAAAGTCTAAAAAAATATTATGTGCCGGAAGAAAAGCTAAAAGAAATAAAAGACTTAATTTTTGTTTATTTAGATGAAGAAGATGAGCTTCTTGACAGTAAAGAGACCAGAGACTATTATGAAAAGCACGGTGTGTATGTAAAAATGTACCCTGGTGGAAATCACAGGTTTACACATATGCCTGAGCTTATAGATGATTTAAAACAAAAAACAAATGGAGGAATTTAAAATGGCAAAAGACAAAAGATTAAAGGTTGGGGAGATAGCTCCTGAGTTTCATTTAAAAGACCAGAGTGGAAAAACTGTAAGCCTTGCTGACTTTTTAGGACAGGATAAATATGTTTTATTGTATTTTGTATCTTCTGCAGAAAAGAAAAGATGTGATAGAAGCGGGTGTCCTTTAAAGGAAAATTTAGATAAAGTGAAGGAGCTTGGAGTTATACCTGTTGTTATAGATGAAGACCCTGTATTTGAGCATGAAAAATTTTCAAGGGCTCATAATATAGATTTTCCAATTTTATCAGACCCAGATATGTCAACGATAAAAGGGTATGGTGTTTTTGAAAAAGTAAATGTTAACGGTATAGAAAAGGAAAAAGTTGTTTCTACAGTGTTTTTAATAAATCCAAAAGGTTATATAGTAGAAGTCTGGGAACCAAAAGTCATAGAAGAGAGTATTAATGATATAATTAATGCTGTAAAAAGTGTAAAAAAATAGGAGGCATTTATATGTTTGGTGGAATAGGTATACCTGAGCTTTTATTAATATTTGGGATATTACTCCTTCTGTTTGGTGCAAGGAAACTTCCAGAAATAGGAAAAGGTCTTGGTGAAGGTATAAGAAGTTTTAAATCTTCTTTAAGCGGTGAAGAAGAAGAGAAAAAAGAAGAAAAAGTAGTTAAAGCAAAAGAGATTGAAGCAGAGGTGAAAAAAGAAGAAATTCAGCCTTCAACTAAGGTAGAAGAAAAGACACAAGCTTAAACTTTATGTCATATCCTATATTTATTGGAAAAAAAGAAGATGGGTTTTTAATCCTTGATAAGGATGAAGCCCATCATGCCTTTGTAAAAAGAATAAAGCCTGATTATTTTATAAGGGTAAATGATTTAAATGGACATATTTATCTCGCTAAAGTTTTAGAAGTATCTAAGAAACATTTAAAGGCTAAGATTTTAGAAGAACTTACTACAAATGAAACACACCTAAAAATTACTCTTTACCTTTGTGCCCCAAATCAGCTTTCAAAAGTTGATGAACTTATTCCTTTTATTACAGAACTGGGAGTTTACAGGTTTATTCCAGTTATTTGTAAAAACAGTGCAGTTAAAGAAAAAGACATATTGAAAAAAATAGAGAAATGGAAAAAGATAACCCTAAACTCAATAAAACAGTGCGAAAGGCTTTATCCTGTAATTATTGAAAAACCTATAAAATTAAAAGATATTCCTTCAGATGCTGAGCTTAACGTCTTATTTTATGAAAGAGAAAAAAATGAAACTTTAAAAAATTACTGCCAGTTGAGTGTAAAGAAAGTTAATGTGGTTATTGGTAATGAAGGTGGATTTACACAGGATGAGGTTAGTATTTTAGCAG
>NZ_ABHJ01000124.1:0-2427 GCF_000171895.1 Hydrogenivirga sp. 128-5-R1-1 | reverse complement strand
CAGTAAAAAACAGAAGAGAAAAAAGAATAATAAGACATAAAAGAATTAGAAAAAAAGTTTTTGGTACTGCAGAAAGACCAAGAATGGCTTTTTATAAAAGTTTAAACAATTTATACGTTCAAATCATAAATGATGAAGAAGGAAAAACTCTTTTAAGTGCCTCTACGATAGATAAAGATTTTGTTGAAAAGTATGGATTTAGAGGCGGTAAAAATATGGAAGTTGCTAAAAAGCTTGGTGAGTTTATCGCAGAAAAAGCTCTTGCAAACGGCATTGAAAACGTTGTTTTTGATAGAGGTGGATTTATTTATCATGGCAAAGTAAAAGCTTTTGCAGAAGCAGCAAGAGAAAAAGGATTAAAGTTTTAAGGAGTAGAGTATGGGATATAAAAAAATAGAAAGATTAATAGAGGAAAGACTTAAAGAAAATCCAGTTGATGTTTCATCTTTAAATTTAGAAGAAAAAGTAGTTGAAATTAGAAGAACTACAAGGGTTATGGAAGGTGGTAGAAGATTTTCTTTCTCTACACTTGCGGTAGTTGGAGACAAAAATGGGCATGTGGGATTTGGACTTGGTAAGGCAAATGAAGTACCTCCATCAATTGCTAAAGCTATTGCAGAAGCTAAAAAGAATATAGTTAAAGTTCCCCTTATAGAAGGAACAATTCCTCACGATGTTATTGGAGAATTTGAATCAGCTAAGGTACTATTAAAACCTGCAAGAAGAGGTACTGGAGTGGTTGCTGGTGGTCCAATGAGACCTGTTATGGAACTTTTAGGAGTAACTGATGTACTTGCGAAAATTATAAGCAGAACTACAAATCCAAATAATATAGTTAGAGCTGTTTTTGATGCACTTTTAAAACTCAAATCTCCAGAGGAAGTTGCAAAAATAAGAGGATTAAACGAAGAAAAAGTTAAAAGCTCCTACAGAATATTTGCTGGAGGTGTTCCTATAAAATGAAAATAAAAGTAAAATTAATTAGAGGTCTGGCTGGAAAAAAGGGTTTCCAGAAAAAAGCAGTTCGTTCTCTTGGATTAAAAAAAGTTAATGATGAGAGAATTTTAGAAGATAATCCTATGGTAAGAGGAAATATAGAGAAAGTTAAACATCTCATACAAGTGGAGGAAGTTGAGTAATGGGATTTAAATTACATCAGTTAAAACCTGCAGAAGGTGCTACACATAAAGAAAAAAGAGTTGGTAGAGGTATAGGTTCAGGCCACGGAAAAACTTCAACAAGAGGACATAAAGGACAAAAATCAAGAAGAGGATATGGAGATTTACCAGCATTCTTTGAAGGTGGTCAAACTCCGTTTATTATGAGAATTCCTAAAAGAGGATTTAAAAATCCTAATACTGTTGAATATGAAATAGTTAATATAAAAACCCTTGAGGAAAGATTTGATTCAGGTGCTGAAATAACTCCTGAAGTATTATATGAAAAAGGAATTATTAAATGCACTAAAAATGTAAAAATTTTAGGTGATGGAGAGCTTACAAAATCTTTAACTGTAAAAGCTCACAAATTCTCAAGGTCTGCTGTTGAAAAAATTGAAAAAGCAGGTGGAAAAGTAGAGGTTATATCTAAAGAATCTGCTCAAGCAGAGGAATAATAGTTGTTTGACCTTATTCAGAAAATTCTTGAAATAAAAGAATTAAGGCAGAGAATTGCCTATACTTTAATAATCTTTGCAGTATATAGACTTGGAACGCACATTCCAGTTCCAGGTGTAGATACTGCTGCCCTCTTTAATTACTTTAATTCTTCTGGCGGTGTTCTTTTTAACATCTATAACCTTTTTTCAGGTGGTGCTCTTGGAAGACTCTCAGTTTTTGCCCTGGGTATAATGCCTTATATTTCAGCTGCCATAATAATGCAGCTTCTAACAGCTGTAATACCTACCCTTGAAAAACTTCAGAAAGAAGAAGGTGATTATGGACGTTGGAAGATTAGTCAGTATACGCGGTACCTTACAATAGCAATTGCTGGATTCCAATCATTTGCTCTTTCTGTATGGATAAGTAATATCAGAACAGAAACAGGTCAGGCTTTAATTTCAGAATCGGCATTTCTTTTTATATTTATGACCACATTTATTATTACAATTGGAACTGTATTTTTAATGTGGCTTGGTGAAAAGATTACAGAATTTGGAATTGGAAATGGAATTTCTATGATAATTTTAGCAAGTATTGTGGCAAGGATACCAAATGCTGTTATTTCTACTTATGAGCAGTTGAGAGCTGGTTCACTTCCTGTATTTAAGGTAGCCACAGCAGTTTTAATAATAATTATTGTGGTTGCAGGAATTATTTATATACAGGAAGCTGAAAGAAGAATACCTATTCAATATGCAAGAAGAAGCTCTGCAATATCAGCTACTGCTACTTATTTACCTTTAAAATTAAATCCTTCTGGTGTTAT
>NZ_ABHJ01000125.1:0-2412 GCF_000171895.1 Hydrogenivirga sp. 128-5-R1-1 | reverse complement strand
ATATCTCAAAGGCAAAATTATATTACTTTCTGAAGGAAAGAAAATAAAACTATCTGAATTCATAGAAGAATATCTTGAATGGTGTAGAGAAAACCGGTCAGATGAAACATTCAAAAAAGCCCAATATGTATTAAACAAATTCAAAGATTATATAGGCGACATTTATGTAAAATCCATAAATAAAAAACATATGGACGATTATATTAGCAAGCTATTATCAGAAGGATTATCAAGAACTACAGCTAATATTCACATCAGGACTATAAAATCAGCACTCACAAAAGCTGTGGAGTGGGAATATGTAAAAGAACACCCATTAAGAGGATATAAACTTCTAAAAATCCAACAAAAACCACCAAAATTTTTACTTCCACAACAGATAAAAGAAGTTGAAAAAATAATAGATGAAGAAATATGGCAGTTTGTATTTAGGCTTTTTATTTATACAGGAATGAGGCTTGGAGAAATAACAAGGCTTAAATGGGAGCATATAAATTTAAATAGAGAAATAATAACAGTTGAAAAATCAAAAAGTTTCCACAGCAGAGTAATTCCAATCCACCCAACATTAAAAAAAGATATAATAAGGTATAAGAAAGATATAGGAAAAGTTGTTCCATTCAAAAGGCGGTATATACAAGAAAGACTCAAAAATTACTTTAGAAAGGCAGGTTATCCAGATTTGAGAGTACACGATTTAAGACATACATTTGCCAGTTTAATGGTGATGGCAGGAGTGGATTTAAAAACAGTTCAAGAACTGTTAGGTCATCAATCATATAGAACCACTGAGATATATGCACATTTAGCACCGCATCACTTGAAAGAAGCAATTAAAAAATTTCCAGGGTAAAAATGGAAATTTGCAACCAATTTGCAACCAGTGTTAAAATAAATAAGTAATTTAAAGGGAGTTCACATATCTTAGGATCCCGTGGCCGCAAGGCCGTGAGGGTTCAACTCCCTCCGCTCGCACTTTAATCTAAGGGGGTATAAAAATGCCAGTAGAAGAAGGACAAAAAGCTCCAGATTTTTGCCTTAAAGGATTAACACCTGAAGGCGAAGAAAAGGAAGTTTGTTTAAAAGACCTTTTAAAAGAAGGAAAGTATCTGGTTTTGTATTTCTATCCAAAAGATAACACTCCCGGGTGTACAACTGAAGCCTGCGATTTCAGAGATAATCTAAATAGAATTGGTAATAAAGCTGTAGTTGCAGGGGTAAGTCCTGACAGCATAGAAAGCCATAAGAAATTTAAAGAAAAATACAATTTAAATTTTTATCTTTTATCTGACTCTGAGAAAAAAGTACTTCAGGCGTATGATGCTTACGGTGAAAAGAAAATGTACGGTAAAACTACTGTTGGAGTAATCCGTTCAACTTATATAATTTCTCCTGATGGAATTATTGTTAAAAAATGGAGAAATGTTAAAGCAAAAGGACATGTTGATAAAGTAATTCAAGAACTTGAAAAACTTTTAAAATAAAAGGGGCTGTTATGCCCCTAATTTTTCTTTCCAGTAATTTATTTGCTCTAAAACTCTTTCTTTAGCAGTTCCTCCAAATGTTTTCCTTGCATCTGCCACGTAATAAGGATTTAAAATATTTAAAGCATCTTCCTCAAATAAATGTGAAAATTTCTTTAGTTCTTCTAATGTTATACTTTCAAGTTCTCTACCTTGCTGTGTTAGATATCCAACTATCTGACCTACAACGTGATGTGCCTGTCTAAATGGGAGACCTTTTCTAACCAAATAATTAGCTAAATCTGTGGCAAGGGCAAATCCTCCTGCTGCTTTTTCCATAATATCTTTTCTTGGTTTTAATCCTTCTATTATTTTTGTCATTCCTATAATAGAGCCTTTTAATGTTTTTACAGCATCAAATACAGGTTCTTTATCTTCTTGGAGGTCTCTATTGTATGCCATAGGAAGACCTTTTACTATTGTTAAAAGTGCTACTAAATCACCGTAAACTCTTCCAACTTTTCCTCTTATCAATTCAAGTACATCTGGGTTTTTCTTTTGAGGCATTATGGAAGAGCCTGTTGTTAGTTTGTCTGGAAGTTCTACAAATGAAAACTCTGCAGAATTCCATATTATAAGGTCTTCACTTTGCCTTGAAAGATTTGCCATACATATAGATGCATTTGATAAAAATTCAATTACAGCATCTCTTGAAGCAGTAGCATCTAATGAGTTTCTCATTATTTCAGAAAACCCAAGTTCTTTTGCAACAAATTCCCTGTCAAGTGGAAAATCTACACCTGCCAGAGCTCCACTTCCAAGCGGTAGCTGGTCTATTCTTTTTAAGTTATCTTTAAATCTTTCTTCATCTCTGTTATACATTTCAAGATAGGCAAGAAAGTAATGTGCCAGTCTAATAGGCTGGGCTCTTTGCAAATGAGTATATGCT
>NZ_ABHJ01000126.1:0-2412 GCF_000171895.1 Hydrogenivirga sp. 128-5-R1-1 | reverse complement strand
AAGGAAAAAAATAGTCTTTACAAATGGGTGTTTGATATTGTACATGCTGGTCATGTAGATTATCTTGAAAAAGCAAAAAATTTTGGAGATGTACTTATAGTTGGATTAAATTCTGATGAGTCTGTAAGAAGGCTGAAAGGAGAAAACCGTCCTATAAACCCGCAAGAATACAGGAAAAAAGTACTTCAGGCTTTAAAACCTGTTGACCTTGTTATAATTTTTGATGAGGATACACCAGAAAGGCTTATAAAAGAAGTTAAACCTGATGTTTTAGTAAAAGGTGGAGATTACACTATAGACAATATAGTTGGTGCTGATTTTGTCATGTCTTATGGAGGAAAAGTTTTTACAATAGATTTTGTATATGATGTTTCAACATCAAAAATAATTAAAAAAATTGGAGAAAAAAATTAAAATAGGAATTCCTAACTGGCTTACTATATTAAGGATATTTTTAGTGCCTTTTTTCATTATTTTCATTGGATATAACAAACCTTTGTATGCTCTTCTCGTATTTATTCTGGCAGGTATGACTGATGCACTTGATGGCTATATTGCACGGAAACTAAACCAGATAACAAACTTAGGTAAAGTGCTTGACCCAATAGCTGATAAAGTACTTTTGGTTTCAGCTTTTATTTTCATTTATAATTCAAACTTTGAGATAAAGTTCCCATACTGGTTTGTTGTTCTTGTTATAAGTAGAGATATTTACTTGGTTGCTGGTTCAACATTGATTTACTTTTTTAAAGGTTTTGTGAAAGTTAAACCTTCTATCTTTGGAAAAGCAACAACATTTTTACAAATTTTAGCTGTAATTTCAGTACTTATTGTAAATATTTTTTTACTGCCTGCTGAATATCTTATATACTTAGATTATATTATTTATACAACTGCATTTTTTAGTATTTTATCTGCTGTAGATTATACTTATAAAGGTTTATCCCAACTTATAGGGTGAAATATGGAAATAAAGACACATAAAAAAATAAATAAAACATTATCAGGAGAACCTATTAATTTAGAAGAAGGAAAACAGCATCTGTTTTACTTAGAACAACTGACGATATGATAGCTGATGAAAAAGGTTTAATTCACGGAGGATTTATATTTTCATCAGCAGACTATTGTGCCATGATTACCGTAAATCACCCTAATGTGGTTCTTGCAAAATCTGAAGTGAAATTTCTAAAACCTACAAAAGTAGGAGAAAAAATTTTATTTAAAAGTAATTTATTAGAGAAGAATGAGAACAAATACAAAATTGAAGTTATAGGATATAATGAAAATAAAAAAGAAATATTTAAAGGTATTTTTTACTGCGTAATTACAAAAAAACATGTTTTAGATTATGAGTGAAAACTTTTACATTTCAGGAAGAAATAAGGTTGTAAAAGAGATATTAGAAGGTTTTTTAGATACAAAATTTTTTGGCGCTATTTACGGAAAATCATTAACAGGTAAAACTTTTTTTGTAAAAAATTTTTTAGATAATCAGTATATAAACTACTATTACATAGACTTACTTAATCAAAATTTAATAGCTGAGCTTAACGATTTGGTGGTTGACGAATATACTGTTTTAATAATTGATAATGCCCAATTGTTAACTGAAGAAGAGTTTAAAAATGTTTTAGATACCTATAACCAGTATAAAAATTTATCCATTATACTGATAGGAAATGAAGAATTAAAAAACAAAATAATAAAAGGAGAACTTAAAAAATTTATTAATGCTTTTAATTTTATCCTTGAATGGAAAGAACTTGATTTTAAAGAGTTTAAAAAATTTTTAAAAGATTATATGTCAGAGAAAAATATAAGTATCACTTTTACAAAAGGAGCCTTAAAAGATTTTTATAAAAAATCAGAAGGGAAAATAGGGAAAATAGTTTATTTACTGTATAAGTATAGAAATAAAAAATTTTTGTACAAATTTAATAAGTCTTTGTTTTTAGGAATTTCTTTAGGAATATTATTCTTAATAGGTTATTTTTATATTCAAGAACTTAAAAATAATAAAAATGAGCCGAATATTGGAAATATAGAAAAAAATAAAGAAAAAATAGTAAAAAATGTGCAAAAAAATGAGATAAAGTACAGCTATCTATACGATAAAAAAAATAAGGAATGCTATAACTTTTTAGATAATTATTATTTAATAAAGTGGTTTGAAGGAAATAAAGAAAATTTTAATAAGAAATTACCTTCTTCAAAATATGTTTATTTTGTATATTTAGGAGTTTTTAAAAACAAAAATAATGCAGTGAGAATGTATAAAAAAATAAAAGAAAATACAAATACGAGCCAGAAATAGCTAAAGATGTGGAAAAAGGATATTATAAAGTAAGATTGAGATTTTATAATGAAATGAAGCTAAAACCGCTTTAAATACAATAAAGAAAGACTTGA
>NZ_ABHJ01000127.1:0-2367 GCF_000171895.1 Hydrogenivirga sp. 128-5-R1-1 | reverse complement strand
TAGCTCATGGTCTTGTAGCGTATAAGCTTGGGGATAATACAGCTAAAATGTCAGGAAGGCTAACTTTTAATCCTATTCCACATATAGACCCTATGGGTTCAATAATACTTCCAGCTATTTTAATACTGTTTAAATCTCCAATTCTTTTTGGCTGGGCTAAACCGGTTCCTATAAATCCTATGAATTTTAAGAAGTTAGGATATAAAAAAGGTATGGCGTTAACTGCTGCTGCTGGTCCTTCAGTTAATTTTTTATTTGCTTTTATATTTGGTATTCTTTATCAACTTTTCAGTTCTGAAGGATTTTTAACTACCATAGCTTCATTTTTAGGTGTAGGGCTTGTAAAGTCCATAATTTTACCATTGTTAATATTTTTTAAGTATAGCGTAATGATAAACGTAATTTTAGCTCTTTTTAATATATTACCTATTCCTCCTCTTGATGGTGGTAGAGTGTTAATGAGTTTACTTCCTTATAATATGGAAAAAAAGCTTGAACCTTTAGAGCAATATGGCTTTATAATAATTGTGGTTTTACTTTTTGTGGGGGCTTTAAACTACATAATACTTCCTCCATACATGTTCTTGATGAATTTATTTCTTGGAGGTTAATATGAAAGCGGCATATTATGATAAACACGGAAGTTATGAAAATATAAAACTTGAGGAGTTTCCTGTACCAGATATAAATGATAATGAAGTTTTAGTTAAAGTAAAAGCTTTTTCTTTAAACCATCTTGACATATGGGTAATGGAAGGAAAGTATCCAGTTGAAATACCTTTGCCTCATATTTTTGCTTCTGATGCTTCAGGTATTGTGGAAAAAGTAGGTAAAAATGTTGAAAATGTAAAAGTCGGAGATGAAGTTATAGTTTATCCTGGACTTTCCTGTGGGTATTGTGAGAAATGTTTATCAGGAAAAGACAATGAGTGCAGTCAGTTTAGAGTTTTAGGCGTTTTAGAAAACGGTGTATCTGCTGAGTATGTTAAAGTTCCTGCTGTTAATGTATTTAAAAAACCGGAAGGTATTACTTTTGAAGAAGCTGCATCTATTGGTATAACTTATACAACAATGTGGCATTCCATTATAACAAGAGGTGGTATAAAACAAGGAGATATAGTTTTAATACATGGCGGTGGTTCTGGGGTAGGGACAGCAGGTATTCAAATAGCAAAGGCATTTAATGCAACTGTCATTACAACAGTAGGAGATGACTGGAAAGTTGAAAAAGCAAAAGAAATTGGAGCAGATTATGTTATTAACTATAAAAAAGAGGATTTTGTCCAAAAGGTAAAAGAAATAACAAATGGAGGGCTTTGCGATATTGTAGTTGACCATATAGGAAGTAATACTTTCAATGGTTCGTTAGAATGCGGTAAAAAAGGCTCAAAAGTTATAACTTTTGGAACTACAACAGGAGCTGAAGTTAATATAAATTTAAGGAAAATTTTTGGGAAAAATCAGACTATTCACGGCGTTTATATGGGGACAAAAGGAGAAGTGTTTGATTACTTAAAGTTATTCCCTCATATTTTAAAGCCTGTTATAGATTCAGTATTTAGTTTTAAAGACGTAAAAAAAGCATATGAAAAACTTCTAAGCAGGCAGTTTTTTGGAAAGATAGTGGTGAAAGTGGATTAAGATGAGTGTCGTAGAAAAAAATTTATTAACAATAAAAGAAGCTTCAAAATGGGCAAGCAAGTTTTTAAAAAGAAATATAACGGAAAGTAATATTTCTTATTTGGTAAATTATGGAAAAATTAATAAATATGGAGAAAATGGAAAAACTTTAATTTCTCTTCAAGAACTTAAAGATTACTATGAAAAAAATATTTTAAATAAAGAAAAAAAGATAAAAGAAAAATTAGGTGATGAGATAAATTGGGAGTTATCATTTGACTGGATACCTGAAAGAGAAAGAACAAAACACGTTCACAGGCTACATCCATATAAAGGTAAATTTATTCCTCAACTTGTTGAATATTTTTTAAAAAGATATTTTAAGGAAGGCGATATAGTTTTAGACCCATTTGTTGGTAGTGGGACAACGCTAATTCAAGCAAATGAAATGAATATCCACAGTATAGGGATAGACATATCTGAATTTAACACAATAATAACAGAGGTAAAATTTGCAAATGTAAACTTAGGAGAACTCCAGAGAAAAATAAAAGAAATTTTGAAAAGTTTGAAAATATATGAAGAAAACAATCAAATTTTAGAATTTGAGAAAGAACTTAAACAACGGTTAGAGCAATTCAATAAAATTAATTTCCCATCTCCAGAATTTAAAAAAGAATTCAGAGAAGGAAAAATTGCAAAAGAATACTTAATAGAAAAACAAAATGAATTTTTACAAATTTATCA
>NZ_ABHJ01000128.1:0-2361 GCF_000171895.1 Hydrogenivirga sp. 128-5-R1-1 | reverse complement strand
TCTTTTAAATTTATATTTAATAAATATTCTTTTACAGCTAATAGTAGTTTCCCAATTTCATCAACCCTGGCCCATATTCTTGGTATGTAATAACCTTTAAAAGTTTTTACTAAATTTAAAAATAATTTATCTTCATTGTTTATCCTTCTTGCTAAAGGTCCAGTTTCAAAAGGTTTTCCTTCATATCTTGGTGCTTTTGCCCATGAATATTTTCTTTTTGAAAATTTTGGTTTTCCTTTTTCCAAAAATGAAAAGGTTTCTATCTCTTTTACTTTGTTGATATCAAAACTGCATTTTTTCCTTCTTGTTATACCCTCAGAAATAAAAGGATTGATATTACAAACCGTCAAAAATCTATCATAGGCTTTTCCTATATCTTTAAATCCTAACTTCATAGCTTCCTCTATAATTGTTTTTAAATCTCCCTCTGACTTATCTAAGAACTCTTTTAAGTTTGTTATAGAAAGGTATTCATCTATTTTCATTCCAATAACATCTTCTTCAAAATATTCCAGAACACTATCAACAATGGAAATTGCTTCTATAATTTCTGTCTGGGTTGGTTCGCACATTACACCACCAGGAACACTGTAAGAGGTATGAGGCCATTGTCCAGCAAAAATTGCAATTACTTTAACAATTTTAGAACTAAGCTCAACAGCTTTTCTCCATTTTTTTCCTTTGATAGGATAAAAATCTTCCAAGGCTTTGTTAAATTTTAAAAAATCTGGAATAACAAAAAGATAAAACCATCTGAGATGATTTTGTATCATTTCACAGGACAATGTAATATTTCGGATAATTTTTGCTTTTTGGGAAACTTCTATTTTATAACCATTTTCTAAATATAGATTTTCAAGGGCGTTTGTTGTTGCAATCAGGTGTGCATGTCCACAAATTCCACAAACTCTTGGAGTTATGACAAGAGTATCAAGCAAAGGTTTATTTTCTAAAATGAATTCAAAACCTCTAAAGTTGGGAGCTATTATATACGCATCTTTTATCTTTCCTTTTTCCCATATAAGTTTTAACTCTATCTCACCTTCAACCCTGTTTAAAACTGTCTTTTCTATTTTTGGCATGACTAATCTGTTTCTTCTAATTTTTTTGAAGTTCTTTCATTTTTTAATGTTTTTGCTACCCCTGAAATCATTATATATGCTCTTTTAGAAACCCCAAAAGGAACTTCTTCAGGAATTCCCATATTTTTCTTTGTTTCAAAGTAGTTTTTTCTTGTAGGAAAATCATATTCTGTACAGCCTACACACGGCATTCCTGCTCTTGTTTTTGAGGATATCCTGTTCCATAAAATTTTATTGCATGGAGCATGGGTTATAGGACCTCTACATCCAAGGTTATAAAATAAACAGCCTTCTTTAGTTCCAAACTCCTCTGCTTCAGCTTTCCATTCAAAATATTCGTTTCTAATACATCCATCGTGTGGTAAATACATAAAAATCTCTTTTGGACGGTTTAGTTTATCTAAAAGTATTTTTTTATCGTAATATAGTGAGAGCAAAGTTTGAGCAAACCATGCTGGATGAACAGGACATCCTGATATGTTGATTATCGGATAGCCAGATTTAGTTTTGAAATTTGCAGGCAAAAATCCATTCTTTTCTTTAAATTTAAACTGTAGACCGAATACATCATTATTTTCACTGTATAATGCCGGAAAATTGCCGTGGACAGCGCAATTACCAACAGCGATTATATAATTTGCTTTATTTTTTAGTTTATCTATTAATTCACCTATAGAAAACTCTCCAATTCTGCAATAATTTTTGTTCTTTGTTATAGCTCCTTCTACAACCAAAAAGTCTAAGTTTATCCTATTATTTTCTATTTCATCTATCAACTGTGCTAAATTGTTCTCAATGGATAAAGAAGGGTGATATAAAAGATTAATCTTTGAAAAAAGTTCATAAAAATATGGGTTTTCTGCGTTTAATAAAGATTGAGTATTGCCATTACAGGTTAAACCTTGAAGCCATAAAAGATTTTTCATAACTAATCAGTTTTTAAAGCCCTCCATATATTCTCTGCAAGCTCATCACTGTATTCTATAGGCTTTTTGATTAACATTCCTTCACCTTTTAAAAATACTATTCCTCCGAGGGGTCCCATTACTGTAACAAAGGCTGCAAATAAATCTTGATTTCTTAAATCACCTTTTCTAACACCTTCTTCTAAGAATAACATTATTTCTGTTACAACTTCCTGAACACATAAAAAGCCTTCACATCCACTTGAAAAACTTCTCTATTTGATAAGAAAACTCTTAAAAAATAATCTATAAGTTCTGGGTTTTCTTCTGCTATTTCAATAAACTTTCTGACCAGTAAATAAATTTTTTCCTTT
>NZ_ABHJ01000129.1:0-2355 GCF_000171895.1 Hydrogenivirga sp. 128-5-R1-1 | reverse complement strand
AAGTTTTATAGAAGAGATAGTGCAAGAGCATAAAGATTATATACAAAGAATGGAATTATGGAAAAAACAATTGAGTAAAAATATAAATGAACAGTTATTAAACGACATAATACAGTTTTTGAAAAATGATATTCAAAAGCATGCAGAAAAAGAAGAAGAAAAGTTAAATGAAGATTTAGAAAAAATTTATGAAGATTTTGACAGTCAGGCTATTGCATTTGCCCATGACATGATAGACGAAGCAATAGATGATGTTTTAAACTATTATGAAAAGTATAAAAAGGACAAAAAATATGAAGAAAAGCTTAAGAAAGGTATAGAAAAGGTTTTCACAATGTTGAAAGACCATTTTTCAGAAGAAGAAAATTTCTTATTTCCAAATATTTATAAAGAAGAAAAGGAGTGGCTGTAATGCTAACAACAGCATGTAAGGATGCAATAAGAGCAATGATATATATAGCAAAAAAACAAAAAAAATCAGACAGTTTCATATCTATTAAAGAAATAGCAGAAAACTTAAATTTATCATTTTATTTTTTATCAAAAATACTTCATAAACTTGTAAAAGATAGATTTTTAGAATCTTACAGAGGTCCCAACGGAGGAGTAAAACTTGCAAGACCAATGGAAAACATATCATTATATGACATTATTTTAAGTATAGATGGAAATAATGTTTTTACACAATGTATTCTCGGATTTAAAGAATGCTCTGACACCAAACCGTGTGCAGTTCACGAGAAATGGGTTCCAGAAAGAGAAAGAATTTATCAACTTTTTAAAAATACAACTTTGGCAGAAATAGAAAAAGAAATTGAGAAAAAGATAAATATAAAATTATAAGTAGGGGAGAAAGTCCCCTTTTTTAATGAGGCATTATTTTCACTAAACATTCATCAGGATTTATTTTATCTCCTTCTTTAACATAAACCTCTACAACCTCCCCATCAATTGGAGCATGAATTTCATTTTCCATTTTCATTGCTTCTACAACAAGTAAAACATCACCTTTTTTAACTTATCTCCAGAAGATACCTTAATAGATACAACTTTACCTGGCATAGGAGAAGAAACATCACCAACATCAACAGCTTTTGGTCTTTTACCTACTACAGCCCCGGCTTCTGGTAAAGATTCGTAATTTTCTCCAACCTCTATTTCCCTTATAGGTACAACCAGTGCTTCTTCAAGTTTTCCATCTATCCTAATAAAGTATGGCTTACCTTCTTCTATTGGATTTCCAACACCTGCAATTTGAACGTGATACTGTTCACCGTGAAGTGTAATATTAAACTCTATTGGTGCTTTAGTCGGACATTCTTCTTCAACTGAGATTTCTTCAACCTGCGGAGGAAGAGCTTCTCCCCTTTCATATGCTTCTCTCCATTCAAAAAATTCCTTTGCAACCTGTGGAAATAGACAGTAAGAAAGAACGTCCTCAGGATTTTTAGCACCTGCTTCATAGGCTTCTTTTGTACACCTATCAAGCTCAGGTTCAAGTAAATCAGCAGGTCTAACCTGAATTATTTCTTCATCACCTATAATTTTTTCTATTATTTGAGGCTTTATAGGAGCTGGAGGTCTTCCATATAAACCTTTTACATAATCTTTAACCTCTTTTGTTACAACCTTGTATCTTTCTCCCTGAAGTACATTCAAAAGAGCCTGAGTACCAACTATCTGGGATGTAGGTGTTACAAGTGGAGGATAACCAAGGTCTTCTCTAACTCTTGCCACTTCTTCTTTAACTTCGTCAAGTTTATCAAGGGCATCATTTTCTTTAAGCTGAGCTATGAAGTTTGACATCATACCGCCAGGAATTTGATGAATAAGAACCTGTGCATCAGGCCATTTTTGAGCTGTATCGTACTTTTTATATTTTTTTCTTACCTCCTTTAAATAATCGGCAACTTCTTCTATTATTTTTAAGTCTATATCAACTTCATATCCAAGTTCTTTTAATGAATAAACCATTGTTTCACATGCTGGATGTGCAGTAAGCCACGCCCACGTTGACACATCAGTATCTATAATTTCTGCTCCTGCTTCTGCCCCTTTTAAGTAAGCCATTTCTGCAAGTGCAGCTGTAGACTGGGCATGTATATGAACTGGAAGTTTTACTTCTTCTTTCAGCCTTGAAACAAGCTCAAAAGAAACTTTTGGAGTTAAAATTCCTGCCTGGTCTTTAATTGATATAATGTCAACACCTAAGTCTTTAAGTTTTTTTGCAATATTTACATAATAATCAACTGTATGTACAGGACTTATAGTATAAGCCAAAACTCCTTTTACGGTTTTTCCACATTCTTTTGCTACTGAAATAGCAACTTCCATGTTTCTAACATCATTTAGTGC
>NZ_ABHJ01000130.1:0-2352 GCF_000171895.1 Hydrogenivirga sp. 128-5-R1-1 | reverse complement strand
TAAACGATACAATTATAATATTGATAGATAGAGAAACATAAAATAAGAGGGAAAAGAACTACTTCAGCTTGTAACCAGAGTATAATGAAACCTTGCAAGAACAATAATAACTCCGGCACACTTTATTTTCTGTTTAGCATTATATCTTTTGGTGGAGAATCTTTAAAGGGATTTTCATTTGCACTTCTTGTTGGCATTATATTCGGTACATATTCCTCAATTTATGTGGCAGGAGCACTGGTCGTAGATATAGAAAAATACATTTATAAAAAGAAAGTTCAAAGTTAGTCAGGCACAGGCAGGTTTTATCCTGCTTATTTTTATATATCTTAAATCTTAAGAATTTTTAATAACATACTAAAAACAGGCATTATTATATAAAATTCACTAAAAAATTAAAGAAACCAAATTTTAATTCTATTTCCTTTATAACACACTCAGGGTTTATTTAAAAATTCCTTTGATTTTTGCTTCTATACATTTTAAATTTTAATATGTAGTTTTTAATATAATTGACATTATATTGCATTATACATTTTTTAATTTAATATGTGGTTTATTCACAGCTTAAAACTTCTTTTTAATTAGAAATGAAAAGATAGTTTTTTTATTTAAAACAGTTGTTTCAACTCTTTTATTAAATAAGGGGTTATTTCATATTTTTGATTTTCTATAACTAAATAAGGTTTAAATTCATATTTTGGGAAATATATCAAGTTATTAAAATTTTCAGTGTAATATTCATTAAATAAAAATTTGTCTGCAATTTTAAATGTACATGCAAGTATCATTAGTTTTGCATCATCTGAATTTGAGAGCTGAAATCTTTTAATTGCTTCTGTATAATGTCTTTCTGCTACTTGTTTACATCCCCTTAAAAACCATTTTTCATCAATATTTATATTTCCTGAAGATATAATCTGCTCAAAAAATGAAGATTTTAAGATTTTATTATCTTTATTTAAAAATTCTATTTTGCTTTTTCTAAGGATTTTTGTATTTATCATTTTTTGCAAGTTCTTGTAGAAATTTAATCTGGTGTTCAGTTTGAGGCAAAAATCCTTTTCTTATTACTTCATTTAAAGCCTCTGTGTACTCTTTACCTTCATTTATGAGGTATCCAGCCAAAAATGTCCCACTTCTTGCTTTCCCGTATTTACAGTGAACAAGAACTTTTTTTTCTTTTCCAGAAATCTCTTTTATATAATCATACACAGCAAGGAAATCTTCTTTAGGAATAGGGTCATACATATTAAAAGGTATTCTTATTACTTCAAATCCAGCTTCTTTTTGTTTTTGAGCTATAAAATTGCCGTAATCTCCTTCAAGTAAATTTATTATTGTATTAATACCTTCTTCTTTTAGAGTTTCCAGTTCTTGTGGCTCTGGAGCCCTACTTCCTCCTAAATAATCAGTTATCCATCTAATCATCAACATTACCCAAAATACTCTAATGCTTTTTCTATTCTATGTTTTACCCTATCTATGCCTATAACTTCAACAAGCGTAGCTATATCAACTCCTGAAGTTTTCCCTGTTAAGGCAACCCTAATAGGCATAAATAAGTTTTTCCCTTTTATTTTAAGCTCTTTTTGTATTTCTTTAGTTGTCTTTTTAAAATCATCTTTTGTTATTGTATCTAAATCTTTTATTTTTTCATAAAAAGCCTGAATAACATTATATCCTTCTTCTGTTTCAAGCCAGGTCTTAGCATCTTCTTCATAATGAAAATCATCAATGAAAAACGGTTTTGCTCTTTCTTCTATATCCATTAATGTTTCAATACTGTCCCTTATAGCCTGAATTACTTTTTTATAGTAATCAAAATCTGCTTTATATCCACAATTTTCAAAAAATGGAACAGCTCTGCTTGTTAAATCGTCTAAATCAAGTATTTCCCTTATATACACCCCGTTCAACCATTTTAATTTCGCCCTGTCAAATACTGCAGGTGCATTATGTATATCTTTAATATCAAACTCTTTAATTATTTCTTCTGGAAGTATTACCTCACTATCACCTTTTGGATGCCATCCAAGAAGTGCAAGACCATTAAACATAGCTTCTGACACATAGCCGTCATCTCTAAATGCTCTTAAAGATACAGCCCCATGTCTTTTTGAGAGCTTACTTCTATCTTCTCCAAGTATTATAGGAAGATGTGCAAATTTAGGAGTTTCAAAGCCTAATGCTCTATATATTAAAATTTGTTTTGGTGTATTTGATAGGTGGTCTTCACCTCTTATAACATGAGTTATTTTCATTAATGCATCGTCAATAACAACTACAAAGTTATAAACAGGAGAGCCGTCAGACCTTACAATCACAAAATCTCCAAACTCATTTACGTTT
>NZ_ABHJ01000131.1:0-2349 GCF_000171895.1 Hydrogenivirga sp. 128-5-R1-1 | reverse complement strand
CTTATGAACTTACAGGACTTGAAAATTACAAATCAATAGCCCTGCAGAAAAACCCAGAGATAAAAATGTATGAAGAAAAAATTAAGAAAAAAGATAAAGAGTTAAAACTTGCAAAGCTTGATTACAACCCTGATTTTAGATTTTTTGCAAATTACTCTTATAGACAGGGATTTAGAGATTATGTGTCTTTTGGGGTTAGCTTTAACATCCCAGCATGGAAAAAATACAGACAGGATAGAAAAGTAATTGAAACTTCTCTCTTAAAATCAAAAGAAGAAAAAATGTATAAAGATATAATAAACAAAATAAACTCACAACTTGAAGAAAGTTTTTACAATGCAAACTCTTATTATGAAAGTTATAAGATTTTTGATAAGTTTTTACTTATGCAGACCCAGAAGGTTTATGAAAGTGTAATATCAGAGTATGAAGTTGGAACAAAAAATATATTTGATGTTTTAAAAGCATTAAACCAGATACTTGATGTGAAAATGAAATTAATAGAGCTAACTGCGAATTTTAATATCTCTTATAAAAATATAGAAAGATTAACTGGAGAGATAAAATGAAAAAGAAACTTTTTACAGCTTTAATAATAATTGCTTCAGCAGTTGTCGGACTTTTAGCTGGTTTTATTTTTAAAATTTATGACAAAATAAATATTGAAGAGCTAATTTATAAAGAAGATAAAACAGTTGAATCTGCAAACCTTCCAAAACCAACACCAAATCCAATTTCAAGCTTAACAGTACAGCAGCTTTTAAACATTGATACAACTGTAGTTAGAAAAATGAAACTTGTTAAAAAGATAGAAACTTATGCAGATTTAACCCACCCAGAAACAGACATTAAAGATATTACTTTTAAAATTGATGGATACGTTGAAGAGCTTTACGCAGACTTTACAGGGGAATATGTAAAAAAAGGACAGCCACTTGTGAAAATATACAGTCCACAGCTTGTATCTGCTCAAGAAGAGCTTTTAAGGGCCTGGGATTATTATAAAAAAATGGAAAACTCTACAGACCCAATTTTAAAAAAGTCAGCAGAAGACCTTTATGAGTCAGCCTACAAAAGACTAAAATACTGGGACATAACAGACCAGCAAATTGAAAATCTAAAGAAAACAAGAAAAGTTTTCAAGACAATGACTTTATATTCTCCATATGACGGCTGGATAATGGAAAAGTTCGTTTATCTTGGTTCACAGGTAAAAGCGGGAAAACCTTTATTTAGAATAGCAAAACATCAAAATCTGTGGCTTATGGTTAAAGTTTATGAGAAAGACTTACCATTTATAAAAGAAGGTCAGACAGTAGATATATACTTTGATTCATATCCAGGTAAGGTATATAAAGGAAAAATAGATTACTTATATCCAATGATGGATTTTAAAAACAGAACAAGAGATGTAAGAATAGTTATTGATAATAAAGACTATAAACTTCTTCCGGGAATGTACTCAAAAGTCAGGGTAAATATCCCACTTGGTGAAGCTCTTGTTTTACCTGATACGGCCGTTATAAATACAGGAAAAAGACAGATTGTTTTCTGGCAGAAAGAAAAGGGTGTATTTGAGCCTGTTTTTGTAAAACTTGGAAGATATGTAGATGGATACTATGAAATATTAAATGGATTACACGAAGGTATGGTAGTTGCAAATTCTGCTTTATTCTTACTTGATGCTGATGCCCAGCTTAGAGGTAAATACAGAAAAAAAGGTGAAAAACAAGCACCTATGATGCATCATCATTAAATCGGAGGAAATTATGATTTTTTCTCTTTTTTATCAGAAACTAATGTCCATGCGTAGATTGAAAAGAAAATTGCTCCAAAAGCAAACATTGCTACAAGACCATATAAGGCAAGTTCTACTGACTTATCCATTTCCATTACGTATTATCCTCCAAATAGGAATAGAAATAATAATAATCAAAAAAAATAAAATAACAAGTATAGACAGAGTGATAAAAAATGTTTGCTTATACAAAGTATTTTCAGGATTATCTAAATATTTATATATTATATTCCCCAAAAACGTTAAAACAGCTAAAAATACAATACCTATTGCACGTCTAACTTCTTTAAGCTCTTTTAACTTTTCTTCTTTAATATCCATAAAACTATTATATCAGGGAACGGAAAAATGATAGAAAAAATTATAGAATGGTCGGTAAAAAATAAACTTATAGTATTATCCTTAATACTAATGGTCTTCGGTGCTTCAATATGGGCACTTAAGAAAACTCCTCTTGATGCTATTCCTGATTTATCACCTCCTCAAGTTATTGTATTTACAAATGGCCAGGTCAATCTCCATCAGTAATAGAAGACAGATAACATACCCTA
>NZ_ABHJ01000132.1:0-2349 GCF_000171895.1 Hydrogenivirga sp. 128-5-R1-1 | reverse complement strand
TGAATCTTTGAAGTTAAAATTTTAACAGCTGTATTTTTACTTTCACTGTACATTTTTTATGTTTATCTGACGCTAAAAGCAGAAAGTAATGAAATGGAAGAAGTAGAACACCTATATTTTGCCCCAAAATCAGAAAATCCATCTTTGTTTATTATGGTGTTTCAGGTTATAGTTGCACTTGTTTTAATGATTGGCGGGGCACATATGTTTGTTGAAGGTATAGAAAAAATAAGTTTATCATTTGGCTTTTCTCCCCTTTTATTCTCACTTTTAGTTGCTCCTGTTGCAACAGAACTGCCTGAAAAAGTAAACAGTGTTTTATGGGTATGGAGAGGAAAAGATTCTCTTGCTGTTGGGAATATTAGTGGGGCAATGGTTTTCCAGTCTACTATCCCTGTAAGTTTTGGTGTTTTATTTACAGACTGGAATATAGAAGGACTTGCTTTAATATCAGGAATATTTGCAGTTGTTGCTGCATCTTTTGTAATGACATTGTCATTTGCAGGAAAAAAACTTATACCAATTGGGTTAACATTTGGCATTATTTTTTATTTAACTTATATTTATATGGTATTAACAGGAAATGGATTAACAGGATGAGGTTAACATGGATATTCAAGAGCTGAGAAAACTACAGGATAAAATAGAAATTTATAGAAAAAAAGTAAAAGAAGGACAGAAAGAGTATTTAAATGAGCTTATAAAACTTAGAAGAGAATTTAAACAGCTTGCAAGAGAAATAAAAAACAAAATGTCTGCATGGGAAAAGGTTCAGCTTGCAAGACATCCAAGAAGACCCCATGCCCTTGATTATATAAATAACATTTTTACCAATTTTATAGAACTTCACGGAGATAGAAGATTTGGTGATGATAAAGCAATAGTTGCAGGTTTTGCGTTTTTTGACGAACAGCCAGTATGTGTAATTGGACAGGAAAAAGGAAAAGATACAAAAGAAAAAATAGAAAGAAACTTTGGTATGCCTCATCCAGAAGGATACAGAAAAGCAATTAGAGTTATGAAACTTGCAGAAAAATTTAAAAGACCAGTTATAACCCTTGTAGATACAGCCGGAGCTTATCCGGGAATAGGAGCAGAAGAAAGGGGGCAGTCTCAGGCTATAGCTGAAAGCATAGCAACAATGGCAGATTTAAAGGTTCCAACTATTGCAGTAATTATTGGAGAAGGTGGAAGCGGTGGAGCTCTTGCCCTTGCTGTTGGAAATAAAGTTTTAATGCTTGAAAATGCAGTATACTCTGTAATATCACCAGAAGGATGTGCTGCCATTTTATATAAAACAAGAGAAGAAGCACCAACAGCAGCAGAAAGTCTTAAAATGACAGCAGAAAACCTTTTAGAACTTGGAATTATAGATGAAATAGTAAAAGAACCTTTAGGCGGAGCCCACCTACAGCCTGTAAAAATGTACAGACTTTTAAAAAGAGCTTTAAGAAGAAATCTTAAAGAACTTGAAAATCTATCACCTGAAGAGCTAATAACACAAAGGGAAAACAAATTTTATGCAATGGGGCAGTTTGTAGAAAAATGATAAATAGTATCCTTTATACCCTTGAAATAATTTTTTTAATAAGTTTAATTTTTGCGTCAATTTCGTCAATAAAAACATGGCTTTTATCTAAAAAATTAACAAAAAATATAAAAAAAGCTATTTATGAATCATATCCTTTAAATATTCCTCCTATAAAATATAAAAATTTAAATCAATTTTTAATATCAATGATTAACAAGGCAGAAAACAGCGAACCTATAGAAAATAATTTACAAAACTTACAAAAAGAATTTAATATTCCAAAAAATAAAGTTGAAGAAATAAAAAAAATTATAATAGAGTACACAAAAAATATTTATTTCTGGAATAAATACGGTAAAATCAGCGGATACATAGCCCTTATAACAGGTGGATTATCTTTTATTATCTTTTATGTAATCAAATGAAAATACTTGTCTGGCAGACAGCTTTTTTAGGGGATTTAATTTTATCAACACCTTTATTTGCTTCTATTAAAGCATTATACCCTGAAAGTCAGCTCCATGTCATAGCAAAACCTTTTGGGAAAGATGTTTTAAAAAACAATCCTTATGTGGATAAACTTATAATTTTTGACAAAAATAAACAGTCAACATTATCACTTATAAAACAGCTTAAAGATGAAAAATACGATATTGCTGTATCTCCCCATCGCTCACATAGAGCATCTTACTCACTTTTTTTATCTAAAATACCAATTAGAATTGGCTTTGATAAAGCAGGATTTTCATTTTTATACACGAAAAAAGCACAGCATAGATTTGATGGAACTCACGAAATAGACAGGAACTTACAACTTT
>NZ_ABHJ01000133.1:0-2347 GCF_000171895.1 Hydrogenivirga sp. 128-5-R1-1 | reverse complement strand
GAGATATTACCGATGTCCCGCATATAGAAAGAGAACTTGCTTTAATAAAGATACATACAGCAGACAGCAGTGTTAGAGATGAGGTAATGAGGCTTGTAAATATATTCAGAGCTAAAGTAATTGATGTGTCATCTGATACATATACTGTAGAAATCACAGGAGACCAAGACAAGATTAATGCATTTATTGACCTTGTTAGACCATTTGGATTAAAAGATGTATCCAGAACAGGAGTTTTAGCTGTTGTCAGAGAATCTCAGAAGGACAGGATTGAAATTTAATTTTATGCTTATTTTGCTTTTTTTTATTAATTTCAATTCTACTGCTAAAGAATTATATTTGCACAATTTAAAACTCTATAATTTACCAAATATTTATAGAGATATACTTCAATCATTTTTTCTGGAAAACCTAAATTTGTCAAAGAAGAATGGATTTGCAAATGCTGATATTGAAGTAAAATGGCTTTCGTTTATTTCAGCATATGTTTTTTTATAACACAAGAAAACAAATATTTTTAGAAAGCACATGCTTTACTTCTCCTGATGCAGAAAGTTTGTTAACCGATTTAAAGAAAAACATAAGATATTCAAAGTACTTAAAATTTACTAAAGACATAAAAGAAAAGTTTGTAAGTTTAAAAATTATTAATCCCAAAGGAAATGTAGAAGAAAAAGCAAACATAATATCAACGAAAGGAGATAGATTAACAGATTTTAAAAAAATTTATAAATATAAAGGAGAAAAAGGGGAGTTTATAACTATCATTGGAGCCTCTGCAATACATGATATTATAGTAATACCAGAAAACAGCAGTGCCTTTTTACTGCAAAAATTTTTGAATGGTTATAAAATAGATAAAGTTTATTTATTAAAATAAAAGTCGGAGGAAAAAATGGCAAAAATTTATTATGATGAAGACGCATCTTTAGAAGTATTAAAAGGAAAAACTGTAGCTATTATAGGATATGGTTCACAAGGGCATGCCCATGCTCTTAATTTAAGGGATAGTGGAATTAATGTTGTAGTAGGTCTTTATGCAGGAAGCCGTTCAATAGAAAAGGCAAAAGCAGAAGGTTTTGAAGTATTAACACCTGATGATGCTGCAAAAAAAGCAGATGTTGTAATGATGTTAATCCCTGATACTATCCAGCCAGAAGTTTACCAGACTGCAATACTGCCAAACTTAGATGAAGGAAATGCTCTTGCATTTGCCCATGGCTTTAATATCCATTTTGACCAGATAATACCACCTCCTTATGTAGATGTATTTTTAGTTGCTCCAAAAGGTCCAGGACACTTGGTTAGATGGCAGTATGAAGAAGGGAAAGGTGTTCCGGGGCTTGTAGCAGTTCATCAGGACTTTACTGGAAATGCAAAAGATGTTGCACTTGCATATGCAAAAGGAATAGGCTGTACAAGAGCTGGTCTTATAGAAACCACTTTCAAAGAAGAAACTGAAACAGACCTTTTTGGAGAACAGGCTGTACTTTGTGGTGGGGCTACTGCATTAATTAAAGCTGGATTTGAAACACTAATAGAAGCAGGTTATCAGCCAGAAGTTGCTTATTTTGAATGTTTACACGAACTTAAATTAATTGTTGATTTAATATATCAGTACGGAATTTCAGGAATGAGATATTCAATATCTGATACTGCAAGATATGGTGATGTTTCAAGTGGAAAGAAAATTTACGAAGCAGTAAAACCTGTCCATAAGAAAATACTTGAAGACATTCAGGAAGGAGCATTTGCAAAAGACTGGATTCTTGAAAATGTTGCAGGAAGACCTCGTTTTAACGCTCTTGTTAAAAAAGACGAAGAGCATCCAGTAGAAAAAATAGGAAAAGAATTAAGAAAAATGATGCCTTGGCTTGAAGGGAAAGAGCTTTAATGAACTTTACAAGCAAAAGAAAATCTTTAAAAAAAGTTTATGAACCTTTTGGGGTAGTGCTGGCAAAAAGCCACATCACCCCTAATATAATAACAATTATTTCTATTATTTTAGGCTTTTTGTCTGCTTATTTTTTCTACATGCATAAACCTTTAACAGCTGCTGCCTTACTGTTTTTCAGTGGTTTTTTTGACCTTATGGATGGAGTTGTTGCAAGAGAAACAGAAAAAGCATCAAAGTTTGGAGCAGTTTTTGACTGGCTTGCTGATAAAATAGTTGACGGGGTTGTTTTATTTGCAATTGGTTTAGCTTATTCCACACCACTGTTAACAATTATTGCTGTAATAACAAATCAACTTCATACATTTATTAAACCTGTAGCTTACGCTGAGATTGGCTTTTCTCAAAGACAAAAAGGCAAAATAGATGACCCTCTTGAAGGGATAGGATTTT
>NZ_ABHJ01000134.1:0-2338 GCF_000171895.1 Hydrogenivirga sp. 128-5-R1-1 | reverse complement strand
ATCTTTCTTGAATTTTCCATTTTCATAAAATCTGTAAACCTGCTTTTTAGAAGGAAGTGTTATTTTTTTAGGACTAAATTTCATTACAGGATTTCCATCATACTCAACAAGTTTATATGCACAGTCTAAATAAGGTAAATCTGCGGATACTACGAGCTCAGTTCCTACCCCGTAGCCGTCAATTGGAGCATTTTTCTCCACATGCTCTTTTATTATATATTCATTTATTCCACCGCTTGCTATAATTTTTGCGTCTTTATACCCAGCTTCATCTAAAATTTTCCTTACTTCCTTTGAAAGTTTTATTAAATCCCCACTATCTAATCTAACACCTTTAAATGTTTTCATTCCAAGCTTTTTAGCTACTTCAACTGCTTTTTTGGCTCCTTCAATCGTGTTAAATGTATCAACCAAAAATATAGTTTTATCAGGATACATTTTTGCAAAGGCTTCAAAAGCTTTTTCTTCTTCACCATAAGATAAAATAAAAGAATGAGCCATTGTTCCAAAAACAGGAATTTCATATTCTTTGCCTGCAAGTACATTTGACGTTCCTGCAAATCCTCCAATGTAAGATGCCCTTGCTGCTTTCATTCCGGCATCTGTCCCGTGAGCTCTCCTTAACCCAAAATCAACAAGTATTTTTTTCCTTTTCCTGCTATATAACATCGTACAGCCTTAGTTGCCACTAAAATAGGAAGCTGTAAGGTATTTATTAAAAATGTTTCTATGATTTGAGCTTCAGGAAGCGGAGCTTCTATCTGAACTACAGGTTCGTTTGGGAATATAACCTGACCTTCTTCAATTGCATATACATTTCCTGTAAACTTGAAATTTTTTAAATAGTCTAAGAAAAAATCTTCAAAACCAAGGGATTTTAAATATTCTAAATCCTCATTTGTAAACTTCATATTTTCAAGATAATATAAAAGTTGCTCTAGACCAGTATTTATAAAAAAAGACCTTTTCTCTGTTGGTCTTATATAAAAATCAAAAACAGCCTGTTTTGTCATGTTGTCTTTCAAATAAACCTGAGCCATTGTAAGCTCATAAAGGTCTGTTAAAAGACTCATATTCGTTTCATTCACAAATCCAAACTTAAGCATTAATACCCTCCAGATATTTTGCTAACTTTTCAGCCACCTGTGTTATATTTCCTGCTCCAAGTATCAGTACAACATCACCTTCTTTAATCATTTCTTTAAGCATATTTTCAACGTCTGATAGATATTTCGCAAAATAAACTTCTTTTCCTTTCTCTTTTATTTTTTCAGTTAACTTTTCTGCAGAAATATTTTCAATAGGTTTTTCACCGGCTGAATAAATGTCTGTAATTATTACAGTATCACTATTTCCAAAACTTTCAGCAAACTGGTTAAATAAAGAGTGAAGCCTTGTATATCTATGGGGCTGGAAAACTGTAATTATCCGTCTATCTGGATATTTGTCTTTTGCTGCACAGATGGTAGCTTTTAGCTCTGATGGATGGTGTGCATAATCATCTATTACTTTAATATTTCCATCATATTTAATCTCAAATCTCCTACTTGCATTTTTAAAGTTTTCAAGGGTTTCTTTCACTACACAAAAAGGAATTCCAAGCTCATCTGCTATTGCTACAGCAGTAAGAGCGTTATATACATTATGTTTTCCCGGAACAGACAAATGGATTTGTCCCAAATCGTTAACTTTAAATCTGTAAGTTCCATTTACAAGCTCAAGCTCATAAGCATTAATATCTGCATCTTTATTTTCTATACCAAACTTTATAACTTTTTTTTCTATTTTGGGTAATATATCTTTTACATTTTTATCATCAATGTTTAAAGCTACAGCTCCATAAAAAGGCACTTTATTTGCAAATTTTATAAAAGCTTTCTTTATATCATCTAAATTTCTATAATATCCAACATGTTCTAAATCTATGTTATTTATAGAAACTATAGTTGGAGAAAGCCTTAAAAATGAACCGTCGCTTTCATCAGCTTCTGCTACCAAAAAATCCCCTCTTCCAAGCTTTGCATTGCTTCCGTAAGCTTCTAATTTCCCACCTATTACAACTGTTGGGTCATATCCTGTTTTCCCAAGTATGCTTCCAACCATAGATGTTGTTGTAGTTTTGCCATGACTGCCGGCAATTGCTATTCCATATTTAAATCTCATAAGTTCAGCAAGCATTTCTCCACGTGGGATAACAGGAATAGAAAGCTTTTTAGCTTCAATTATTTCAGGGTTATCTTCTTTTACAGCAGAAGAATAAACCACAACATCAGCACCATGTACGTTTTCTTTGCTATGACCAATAAAGACTTTTGCACCCATATTTTTTAAATTTAAA
>NZ_ABHJ01000135.1:0-2336 GCF_000171895.1 Hydrogenivirga sp. 128-5-R1-1 | reverse complement strand
CAAAATGAGATGCTCCTCCATCTGGAAGGTCATCTCTATTTACTGAGGTAATAACAACATGTTTTAATCCAAGTTTTTTACAGCATTTGATATGTTCTCAGGCTCAAAAGGGTCTAAAGGCTTTGGCTTTCCGTGGAAACATCACAGTATGGGCAATTTCTGGTACAGGTATCTCCCATTATCATAAATGTAGCCGTTTTCCTTGCAAAACATTCCCCAATGTTTGGGCAGGAGGCTTCTTCACAAACTGTGTGTAAATTCAATGTCCTGAGTAGCTTCTTAACATAAGTAACTTCTTCTGACAAAGGTGATTTTACTTTTGGTTTCATTATACTGTCCTTATGGTTTAAATCATCATTGTTTTTATTTTAAAATTTTAAAATAAAAGTAGCAAATTAATAAGAGGTCATATTATGCCTATTTTAGAAACGGACAAAGAAATAAAAAAAGTGTTATATGAAAGTAAAAATGTTGCAGTAGTTGGAATATCAAAAAATCCTTCAAGACCAAGCTATTTTGTGTCTGAAGTTTTAAAAAGATGTGGTTATAAACTGTTTTTTGTAAATCCAAAGTACGCAGGAGAAAAAATACTTGGAGAAAAGGTTTACAAATCACTTCTTGATATAGAAGAAGATATAGATGTAGTTGATGTGTTTAGAAGGCCGGCAGATGTAAAATTTACAGCTGAAGATGCTGTGAAAAAAGGTTTCAAAACATTTTGGTTCCAGCCTGGAACGTACAATGAAGAGGTTGCAAAAGAACTGGATAAAAAAGGTTATAATGTGGTTGTTAATAAATGTATGAAAGTAGAATGTGCAAGACTAAAAAAATAAAGGAGTCTTAAATGTCTATAGATGAAAATAAATTAAAACAGTCTATAAAACTATTTTTAGAAGCTATTGGAGAAAATCCAGATAGAGAAGGATTGAAAGAAACTCCAGATAGAATTGTAAGGCTCTGGAAAGAGTTTAAAACCCATGAAAATTTTAATATGACCGTTTTTGAAGACATTGGCAGTTATGACGAAATGGTAGTTGTTAGAGATATTCAGTTTTACAGCCTGTGCGAACATCACCTTCTTCCCTTTTTTGGAAAAGCTCATATAGCTTATATCCCTGATGGGAAAGTATGCGGACTTTCTAAACTTGTAAGGGTAGTAAATAAATTCTCATACAGACCTCAGTTCAAGAAAGGTTAACAGCAGAGATAGCTGAGTATTTGGAAAAAGAGTTAAACCCAAAAGGTGTGGCAGTTGTACTTGAGGCTGAACACTTATGCTATTCTGCAGACACTGAAATATTAACAGATAAAGGATGGAAGTATTTTAAGGATTTAAATTCAGAGGATAAAGTAGCTCAGGTTAATCCAGACACACTGGAAATTTCATTCACAAAGCCTGCAAATTATATCAAATATCCATTTAAAGGAATGATGATTAATTTTAAAAGTAAATCTGTAGATTTATTAGTTTCTCCAGACCATAAAATGCTTTACTCTACAGAATGGATTTTTTATAAGTCTAAAAATAAAAGATGGCTTTCAAAAAAAGCTTCTGAAATCAAAGAGCTAAGTAAAATGATAATCCCACAAGCAGGAAAAATGAAAGGAGAAGAGTTAAAATATGTAGAATTAGAGGAAGATTATGATAAGGTAGTTTTTGGTACTACGTTAACAAAAACTAAGAAGAAGGTTAAAATAAAAGCTGATACTTTTCTTAAATTTTTAGGTATTTACCTTGCAGAAGGTTCTTATTATGTAAAAGGCAAAAAGCAATATAAAGTTAGAATAGTCCAAAAAGCTAACACTGCTTCAGCAAAAAAAATAGAAGAAGCTATTAAAGAAATGCCGTTTAATTATAATGTCGTAAAAAGAAAGAATGGAACTATTGAATATGTAATAAATTCTAAAATTTTGACTAAATACGTAGAAAAATTTGGAAAATCTGAAGATAAATATATTCCTGAATTTATTTATTCTTTATCAGAAAGACAGAAAAAGCTATTCTTAAAATACTTTATATTAGGAGATGGCTATTTGAAACCAAACGGTAAAACTTATCATTTTGTAAGTAAGTCAAAAAAATTAATAGATGGAATTCAGGCATTATATGCAACAATTGGCATATCATCTACTGTATATGAGCATAAATATAGAAATGGAAATTATAGATTAGAAACTAGAAAAGATAAGAAAGGAAATGATAAATATTATTCTATGGTCAGAGAAGTTAAAGATGTACCATATAACGACTACATATATTCCGTAACTGTTCCAGAAGGTTATTTGTTAGTAAGGAGAAACAACAAGATTGCCATATCAGGAAATTGTATGTCCAT
>NZ_ABHJ01000136.1:0-2321 GCF_000171895.1 Hydrogenivirga sp. 128-5-R1-1 | reverse complement strand
AGTTATGGGGAGTAGTAAATTGCAGGCTATATTAATATGGATAATAGTAAAATTTTTAGCTAAAAATTTAGATACCTCAAAATATCAATATTTTAACTGTGAAGTTAATGATTTGCAAGTAAGAAGAAAGAAAAAAGATATAAAAACAGGTTTAAAATATGAGTTTGATGTAATTGCTGTAGGCGATAAATGTAAAACTGTATTTTTGGTAGAGGTTAAATCTTCCCCAAGAGTTGAGTACATAAATGAGTTTAAAAACAAAAAAATTGACAGATTTTTAAAATTATTTCCTGAATATGAAGATTATAAACTTATTCCGATTTTTGCTAGCTTAAGACTTGAAGATAATATTATTAACTACCTGACTAAAAACCAAATCTATGCTATGGTTTGTAGAGAATGGGAACATATGGACTTACTTAATTTTGAGGATATTATACAAGATAAAAAACTCAAATAACAAAAAGTAATAGTCACGAAAAAAACAACAAAACAAAATAAAGTTAAATTCAAATAACTACCTAAAATAAAGGCAAAAAGTTTATAAAAAAGGGAGCCCACTTGAGCTTATGCGAGCTCCCTTTAAAGATATAATTATGCTATATTTGTAGACACAAGGTCATCTATAGTAGCACCGCTTGCAAGGTTTATAGTACCTATTAAAGTAGCACTGCCAGCATCACCAGCAGTTGTTGAAGATTCAGCAACATAGTAAATTTCAGCAGATGTGGCTGCAGCAGAATCTGCAACAAAAACCACTGCAGCATCATTTCCAGCTCCTGCCGTAGATGCCAAATCTAAATTTGCAAAAGAACCACCTGCGTTCAATGCAGTTACCAATTGCGAACCGCTTGTTATAGCTGAACTATAAATTATAACAGCTTTTGAAGAAATATCTGTTGCTGCTGCTGGATTTGAACTAAATCCATCCCAACTATCACCACCACCTGCATTTGCATCGAGCACCGTTATTCCCGTTAATAGGTTTGTATTCATATCAAGCTTATCCTGTATTTGGAAATCATTGATAGTATCATTTCCATTTGCATTATTAGCATTAAAGATGAATGTATCTACATCATTTCCTAATTTGATTGTATCATTACCTGCACTTCCTTTTAAAGTAGAAGAATCATAATTACTTAAATTAGTTAAATCAATAGTCACATTATTTGTAGCTGTAGTAACATTAGTAGCAGCATCTACAGTTATGCTATCTGTGCCACCACCTAAATTTCCTTTAAGAGTTATAACATCAGATTTGTCGTTTAAAAGAGTAAATGTAAGCTTATCATTTCCATCCCCACCTGTTAAATCAGCTGTAAAATTATGGGTTCCATCATTATCAACACTAATATTAATACCGGCTGCACCGTTAGTAGCATTTAATCCAGCTTTATATGTAAGACTACTAATTGCTTTTATAGTTCCAATAGTATTAGTTCCTAATGTTCCACTTAAATCTATAGTTACACTGTTTACACCTTGTTTTCCTACCGCAGTTCCTCCTTGAGAGATGGCTCCTATTGTAACGTTATTAAGTGCACCATTAGCATTTACTGTCACAGCATTATCAGCAGTTAATGTACCTATAGATATAGTATTTCCAACTTCACTTGCATTAATGTTTATAGTATCAAAAGAAGAAGTTCCTCCAACATTTCCAACAGTAACAGTTCCTAAATCACCTGCAAAATTTAAATCAGCTGTTCCTACTCCTGCAGCTTGGGAGTCTACTGTTCCTAAAGAGATATTACCAATTAGTCCATTGGCTTTTACGGTAACATTGGCACCTGTTATGTTAGGAGATGTTGTTCCTCCTATAACACCTTTTACTCCAGATACATCAATTGACACATTTTGTTTTGATGCAATTGCGGATATATTTAATCCTCCGTTTAATCCTGTTGCTGTTAAGTCAACATTGTAGTCTACAGGAGTTGTCCCATTTGTTCCAACTTTACTTAAAGAAACGCTTCCATTTCCTGATATATTAACAACAGCAGCAGCTGATAAATCTATTGCGTTAGTAGCTAAATCTATAGAACTTGTTTTATTCTCAGCTTTTAATGTAATATTTTGAGCTTTGGCTAAACTACTACCTGCAGTTAATTTAACAATTCCCTTCGCATCTATAGAAATATCTGTAGCTTTTGGAGCATTTAATACTCCTTGAAATTTTGTAGTTTCTGTATTGCTAGAATTTAGAGCAGTATCTACATTTAAAGTTACTTGTGCTGCATTGCTTAAATTAAATGTTCCTGTTTCATTAATTGCTTTTCCTAAGTTTATTGTAACTGCTTGGGCTTTTGTAGCGGTTA
>NZ_ABHJ01000137.1:0-2314 GCF_000171895.1 Hydrogenivirga sp. 128-5-R1-1 | reverse complement strand
TTTTATAAAAATACTTACACAGCCAAAAAATGCACTTATAAAGCAATATAAAGCATTAATGGAAACTGAAGGGGTACATTTAGAGTTTACAGATGATGCAGTTGAAGAAATAGCAAGAATAGCAGAAGAAGTAAATGAAAAAACAGAAAATATAGGAGCAAGAAGACTCCATACGATATTAGAAAGAATAATGGAAGATTACTCTTTTGAAGCACCTGACCTAAAAGGACAGACAATAATTATTGATAAAAAAGTTGTTCAGGCTAAATTAGGAGATATAGTTCAGAATGAAGATTTAACAAAGTATATACTTTAGGGAGGAGCTGTTATGGCTGATGAAGTAAAACAATTAAAAGAAGAAATAGAAAAGTTAAAGGCTGAAATTGAAAAATTAAAAACTGAAAAATGCGAAGAAGAAAAACATGAAGAAAAAATATCAAAGCAGCAGGTAGAAGAAATTTTAGACGAAACAGAAAAAATAATTAAAAAAACTTTCTCAATTCTTGAAGGTACTTTAATAGGTGCTATTGAAGGATTAAAGAAAAATATAAAAAAGTGAGGTTTGGAAATGGAAGAACAACTCAATGAAACACCTATTCCTTTTGCAGAGCTTTTAAAAGATATAGATGTAAAAGAAAAATCTCGTGCTTACATCTTAATTGAAGCTGAACCTGCTTTAATTCCAACTATAATGGAAGAACTTGCACAAATAGAAAATGTTCGTTCTGCAGATGTTGTTACAGGTATATACGACATTATTGTTTTTGTGGAAGGGGAAAATCAGAACGAAATAGGGAGAGTTGTCATAAGAGATATAAATCCTATAAAAGGAGTAAAAAGGGCTACTACGTGTATGGTAGTGGAAATTTAGGAAGTTTTACCTTCCTTTTTCAATTTTTTTAAAAGTTTTCTTGCTTTTTTGAAAAACTCAGTATTTTCTTTGTAATCCAGATAAGTCCATAAAAATGATTTAAACTCTTTGTCGTGATACCACAACTCAATTTCTACAAATATATCTTTATCTATCTGAATTCTGTTTCCTCTATATTTTTTTGTTGCTACCAGTACTTTTTCTTCATCTACTAAAATTGGGTCTATGTTGACTGTTCTGTTTCTGTTATTTCTGTATTTATCCTCAATAAACATACAGTGTTTTTTTATATTAGCCAGGTTTAAGTGTGTGGTTAAATAATTAACAGCTACAAATTTTTTAAATAATGGATATCCCATTTCTTCAAAATAGTATTTTGAGTAAGGAAGTTCAAAAGGGGCAGTTTCAATTAAAAACTGCCCGTAAAATTTTTTTAAATGATTTTCTACTTTTTCTAAATTTTCCTTATCTTTCCACATTAATGCAAATAAAAGGAGACTTTTCATTAATGCTTTTTCTCACCTCTTGCCATTCTTATTGCGTGTTTTACAATAGGAGCAAGCATTCTCAGGTTATCTTTAACTCCACCTGTACTTCCTGGAAGATTTATTATAAGTGTATCTTTTCCTAATATACCTGCTGTAGCTCTTGAGAGAAGGGACTTAGGAGTAAATTTAACACCTATAATTCTCATAGCTTCACCAAAACCAACTGCCTCTGTTCTTATAACTTCTTTTGTGGCTTCTGGAGTAGTATCCCTTTCACTAAATCCTGTACCGCCTGTTGTAAATATGACATTTACTTTTCCTTCTAAAGATTTAAACTCCTCAATAATTTTCTCTTTATCATCTGGTAAAACCTTGTAATGACTTACTTTACCGCCAAATTCATTTTCAATAATATCAATAGCTGTTTTACCACTTTTATCTTCTGCTTTTCCTTCAAAACAGCTGTCAGAAAGGGTGATTACAGCACATTCAAGACCTGATAAATCTTCTTCGTAGTCAGATTTTCCGCCAGATTTAGACACAAGTTTTATATCTCCGATTTTCATATTCTTATCAAAAGCTTTTAGCATGTCATAAACATTTAAAAGTGCAGCAGACACTGCTGTTAAGGCTTCCATTTCTACGCCAGTTCTTCCAACACATTTTACTTCTGCTGTCGCATAAACGCCGTCTTCTTCAAGTCTGGTTTCTACAACAACATGGTCAATCATTATATTGTGGCAGAAAGGCAGTATATCTGCAGTTCTTTTAGCTCCAAACATCCCTGCCATCTGAGAAGCTGATAAAACGTCCCCTTTTGGAACTTTTCCTTCTTTTATCATTTGAACACTTTCAGAAGAAAGGTATATTTTACCTTCTGCTTTTGCTTTTCTTATTGTTTCAAATTTCATTGAAACATCTACTGGTTTAAAACCCATTATGACCTCCATCTTAA
>NZ_ABHJ01000138.1:0-2301 GCF_000171895.1 Hydrogenivirga sp. 128-5-R1-1 | reverse complement strand
AACACTATTACATCGTCAAGTCTGTTTAAAAACTCTGGTGAGAAATGCTTTCTTACTTGCTGTAAAACATTTTTCTTCATATTTTCGTAATCTAAGAGTGTTGACTTTTGCTCAAATCCCATTCTGTTGCTTTCAAGTATTAATCTTGCCCCAAGATTAGAAGTCATAATTATTATCGTATTGCTGAAATCAACAACCCTTCCAAAAGAGTCAGTAAGTCTTCCATCATCAAAAATCTGAAGGAATATATTAAATACATCTGGATGAGCTTTTTCTATTTCATCAAATAAAAGTACAGAGTAAGGTCTTCTTCTTACAGCCTCTGTTAATTGTCCCCCTTCTTCGTATCCAACGTATCCTGGAGGAGCACCAACAAGTCTTGAAACAGTGTGTTTTTCCATAAATTCAGACATATCAAATCTTACTAATGCTTCTTCAGTTCCGAATAAATACTCTGCTAAGGCTTTAGCAGTCTCAGTTTTACCTACACCTGTAGGTCCTAAGAACATAAATACACCAATTGGTCTATGTGTACCTTTTAATCCTACACTGTTTCTTCTTATTGCTTTTGCAATTGCTTTTATTGCTTCATCCTGGTCTATAACTCTTTTATGTAGCTCTTCTTCTATATGTAAAAGTTTTTCTGATTCAGTTTCTGTAAGTCTTGTTATAGGAATTCCTGTCCACTTAGCAATTACCATTGCTATATGGTCTGCTGTAACCTTAGGTACTCTTTCAGAAACCTTTTCTTTCCACTCTGATTTTAATGTTTCAAATTTTGCCCGCAGTTTCAATTCTTCATCTCTAAGCTTTGCAGCTTTTTCATAATCCTGTTCTTTGGCAGCAATAGCCTTTTGTTGCTCTATATCTTTAATTTTTTCTTCTATTTTTCTTAATCTTGGAGGAAGTTCTAAACCTTTAAGTCTTACCCATGCACCTGCTTCATCTATAAGGTCAATAGCTTTGTCTGGAAGCTGTCTATCTGCAATATATTTAACTGAGTACTCAACTGCTTTTTCAATTGCTTCTTTTGTGTATTTAACCTTATGAAATTCCTCAAACTTTTGTTTTAATCCCATTAATATTTTTACTGCATCTTCTGGAGTTGGAGGTTCAACAAGCACAGGCTGAAACCTTCTTTCCAGCGCACCATCTTTTTCTATGTATTTTCTGTATTCATCTATAGTTGTAGCACCTATAACCTGTATTTCACCTCTTGCAAGGGCAGGTTTTAACATATTTGATGCATCTATTGACCCTTCAGCAGCACCTGCTCCAACAAGTGTGTGAAGCTCATCTATAAACAGGATTATATAAGGAGCCTTTTCAAGTTCTTTTAATATGTTTTTAAGTCTTTCTTCAAACTGCCCTCTGTATTTTGTCCCGGCAACTAAAGCTGCAAGGTCTAAAGCAACTACCCTTTTACCAAGTAAAGGTTCTGGAACAGTTTTGTCTGCAATTCTCTGTGCAAGACCTTCTACAATTGAAGTTTTACCTACTCCTGGCTCTCCAATTAAAACAGGGTTGTTTTTTCTTCTTCTTGCAAGTATTTGTATAACCCTTTCAATTTCTTTATCTCTACCAACTACAGGGTCAAGCTTTCCTTCTCTTGCAAGGGCAGTTAAATCTCTACTGAATCTATCAATATTTGGAGTTGGAACCTGTTTAACCTGCTCCTGAGGAGGAATTTCGCCAAGAATTTGAAGTATCTCTCTTCTTATAGAGTACTCATCTATTCCAAATCCTCTTAACACTCTTCCGCCAAGCCCAGTTTTCTCCCTTACAATTCCAATTAAAAGATGTTCTGGCCCTACAAACTGATGGTGAAGTATCCTTGCTTCTTCAACAGCAAACTCTAAAACCCTTTTTGCATCAGGGGCAAAAAGAACTTCACCTGTATGAGAACCTTTAACCATCTGGGATGTTAAAGTCCTTTTAACTTTCTCAACAGTTAATCCAAATCTTGATAAGACAAGTACAGGAATATCCTCTTCTTCAAGAAGAGAAAGAAGAAGATGTTCACTTCCTAAATAGTTGCTTCTATATTCAAGTGCAATTTCTCTTGCATTTAATATTACTTTTCTTGCCCTTTCTGTAAACTTCTCAAACATAATTTTTACCTCTTATTTTGTTTTTGCCATAAAATTGGCAAATGTGGAAATTTTTCAAGCTTTATTATCATATAAAAAACCATCTTTCATATAATAAGTATGATAACAATATTCTGCTATGTCAACATCGTGGGTTGCAATGACATACTCACATTATGTTCTTTATTAAGACTCTGCAGTATTTCCATGA
>NZ_ABHJ01000139.1:0-2278 GCF_000171895.1 Hydrogenivirga sp. 128-5-R1-1 | reverse complement strand
GCTCAAGCAGCTATAGAAAGTGGTTGGGGAACTTCAAGATTTTTCGTTGAGGCAAACAATATATTTGGTATGTGGAGTTTTAATAAAAAAAATTCATTAAAAATAAAAGCCAAGAAAAGCAATGTTTATTTAAAAAAATATCCTGATATACTGGCATCAATTGAGGATTATTATTATAGTATTAATGTAAGCTGGGCATATAAAAATTTTAGATATGTTAGACTTACAACTAAAGATTCATTAAAACTTGCAAACCACTTAGAAAAATATTCTATATTGAGGAAGACTTATGTTAAGAGGATTAAAACAATTATTCAGCATAATAATCTTACTTATTACGATAGCTGCAGGCTTCATCCAGACTATATTGGCAGATGAAAAAGGTTATGCGGTAATTCTTATATATCATAAATTTGATGAACCAAAGTCCCCATCTACATCTGTCCCAATTGAAGATTTTAAAAAACAGATGAGATACCTATATGAAAATAATTATAATGTTGTTTCTTTAGATAAACTCTTGCAGTATATAAAAAACAAAAATATACCTCCAAAAACTATAGTTATCACAATAGACGATGGGTATAAATCTACAATGAAAGCCTTTAAAGTTTTAAAGAGATACAACTTTCCTTTTACAGTTTTTTTATATATGGAAGGAGTTGGAGTTTATCCTGATTATTTAACAAAAAAACAAATTAATGAGCTAAAAAAATATCCGTATATTACTTTTGGAAATCATTCATTTTCACATAGACATTTTGCAAAGGTCAGTAAAAAACTTGATAAAGAAAAGTATGTAAAAAACTTTATAGAAGATACTCTAAAAGCTGAAGAAAAATTTAAAAAACTAATAGGATATAAACCAAAGTTTTATGCGTACCCTTATGGAGACTATAATGAAATACTTACAAATGTACTAAAAAATTTGGGATACAAGGCAGCTTTCACACAAGACCCAGCAAGTTTTTCATACTCTTATGATTTATATACAGTTCCAAGACAACCAATAGTAGGTCATTGGGGAAATTTAAAACATTTTATAAAAGTATTAAATATGAAACCATTGGAAATAAAAAATTTTTATCCAAAATACGGCATATTAACAAAAAACCCACCAGATAAAATTGAGGCAAAAGTGAGAGATTTAAGTAATTATAAAAATTGCGGTATATATGTGTCTGAACTTGGGTGGCTTAAACCTGAAATAAAAGGTAATATACTATACGTAAATAACCTACCGTCTTTCAAAAGGTGGAAAAACAGGATAGGTTTTACATGTTTTGAAAAATCAACAGATAAACAGGCAAGATTTTTTTATATGATAATAAATCCACAGTAAAGTTATTTCTTTTCTTTTAATATATCAGGTCTCAGCTGTTTTACATTTAGATAGATTTCCACTCTATCATTCATTCGCTGTAGGATAGGGTTCTTCCATCTATAAATGGGCTTTTTATTTCCATATGCTTCAAGAACAATTTTATCTTTTTTTATACCGTTTTTTATTAAAATATCTGCTATAACCTCTGCTCTTTTTATGGATAAATCCCATGCATCTTTAATTCCCCTAGGAAGTTTAGACTTATTTTTAACATATGCATGTCCTACAACTCTAATCTCATCAAAATAACCACTGTATTTTTTTATTTTCTTTGCTATTTCATTTAGCGCTTTTTTAGCCTCATCTGTTAGCTGATAAGAATCTTCTTTAAATGCTATATCATTAAAAAGTCTAATTAAAACGTAGTTTTCAATACTATCTATCTGATAAGCATATATTGGTAAAATTCTTTCAAGTCTTTTTTTGATAATTTTTGCCACATCTTCTTTCATCATACTGATAGGAGGAATTACAGCTACAGTTTTTGTGGTTTCAAGTGGTCTTTCCCCCTGAAAATACCATAAGAACTTCATTAATTTTTTTATATCTAAAACAGTCATAGCATACAGGAGAATAAAAAAAGTAAGTAAAAGAGACATCAAATCACTAAAACTTATAAGCCATGCAGGAGCAGCAGGACATTCCTCTTTTTTCTTTCTTGCCATTTTAGTATTCCTTAGTTTTAATTACAAACTCCACCCTTCTATTTTTAGCTCTACCTTTTGGTGTACTGTTGTCAGCAATAGGTCTTGAAGGTCCATATCCTCTAACACTCAATAAATCAGGAGAAAATCCACAGGATATAAACATTTTCATTATATAAAGGGCTCTTTTTAAAGATAAATCTAAATTTAATTTATAGCTACCAGTATTATCAGTATGTCCTTCTATTAT
>NZ_ABHJ01000140.1:0-2277 GCF_000171895.1 Hydrogenivirga sp. 128-5-R1-1 | reverse complement strand
GTAAAGAAATTAAATCTACTTTACAGAAGGTCCATTGTAGCTTTCACAACAAGATTTTTCATGTACTGTCCTTTAATTCCAGATGGTTTTAATTTTAGTACGGTATCATAAACTGCAAGGGCATTTTCATAAAGCTTATTTTCATCAAAAGACACTTTACCAATAGGTATATGTAAGTTCCCTGCTTTGTCTACTTTAAATTCAACTCTTCCTTTCTTAGCTTCAGATACTGCTTTTTTTACATCAGTTGTAACAGTTCCCACTTTTGGGTTTGGCATTAATCCTCTTGGCCCTAAAATTCTTCCTAATTTAGCCACTTTTGGCATCATATCAGGAGTTGCTATAACAACATCAAAATCTGTCCATCCTTCATTTAAAATTTTATTGATTAGCTCTTCTCCACCAACATAATCAGCTCCAGCTTCTTCTGCTTCTTTAACTTTTTCACCCTGTGTTATAACAAGAACTTTAAGTTCCTTCCCAAGACCGTGTGGAAGGACTACAGAGCCTCTAACCATCTGGTCAGCATATTTTGGGTCTACTCCAAGTCTAAATATCATTTCTACAGTTTGGTCAAAATTCCTTTTAGTAACATCTGCTACTTCTTTAACCTTTTTTATAGCATCTGCAAGAGAATAAGCCTTTTCTTTATCTATTAGCTTTAAAGCATTTAAATATTTTTTTCCTCTTTTTGCCATTATTTAATCCTCCTATCCTTCTACTTCTATTCCCATTGATCTAGCTGTACCAGCAATAATTTCCATTGCAGCCTCAATGTCTTCAGTATTCATGTCTTTAAGTTTAATTTCTGCAATTTCTCTAAGCTGCTTCTTTGTAATTTTCCCAACTTTTTCTCTTTTTGGGTCAGATGCTCCTTTCTTAATACCTGCTGCTTCTTTTAAAAGATATGAAGCAGGTGGAGTTTTAAGGACAAATGTAAAAGACCTGTCATTGTAGACAGTAATAATTACAGGTACAATTGTACCTGGCTTCATTTCTGCAGTTGCAGCATTAAAAGCCTTAACAAACTCCATAATGTTAACACCATGTTGACCTAAAGCTGGACCAACTGGCGGTGATGGTGATGCCTGTTGAGCTGGTATCATCAGCTCAATTTTTCCTACTTCTTTCTTAGCCATAAAAAATACACCTCCTTGAGTTTACTAAATCTTTTCCACCTGGGAGAACTCAAGTTCAACCGGTGTGGATCTTCCAAATATAGATATTGAAACTATCAATTTTTCCTTTTCTGGAATAACTTTTTCTACAACCCCAGTAAAGTTCATGAAAGGCCCTTCAATAACTCTAACCTTATCACCTGTAGCAAAGAGAAGTTTTTTAACTTTTGGAGCACCTTTTTGAATCTGACCTAAAACCCTTTTAACTTCCTCTTCAGTTAACGGTACAGGAACTCCTCCAGCACTAACAAATCCGATAATATAAGGGGTTTTCTTTATTAAATCAATAAGCTCGTCTGTAAGTTTAGCTTTTATAAGCAAATATCCAGGAAATATCTTATTTTCAAGTACAATTTTTGCTTCTGTTTTATTTTCTTTACACTGTATTTTTTGTCCAGGTTTGGATATAGGACTGTGATTTACACAGGCTTCATCACCTTCAACACTTTCTAAAACCCTAACTTTACCATCTTCTATTAAAAACTTAGTTGTTCCTTTTTTTCCTTGTACTTCTAATTCTCTATTACTGCTTTTTAATGATAGTTTATATTTTTCCTTTCCTAAAGCTTTTATTACAACTTTTTCTTCTGCTGGAACAACGACCTCATCAACAAGGTCTTTCATATTATTTAATTCAAGTTGTTTTAATAAATTTTCTTTAGCTCTAACTTCTAAATTTGACTGCGTATATAGTGCATACCATTTTTTCTCATTTTCTAATTCTTCTTTTGCTTCATTTTCTTTTTTTATTTTTTCTTCACTCATCATACATACCCCAACATTATCTAAACAGATAATCAATTATTCTACTAAATGCAATATCTAATACCCATAAGTAAACTGAAACCAATAATGTAAAAACAATAACTGCAATAGTCGCTTTTTTTACAAGCTCAGAAGTAGGCCACGTTACTTTTTTTAGCTCATCTTTAACTTCTTTTAAAAAGTTTACCAACTGTGATGCATTCATCTTGTCTCCAATTAAACGGGGCAAGGAGGACTTGAACCCCCAACCTGCGGATTTGGAGTCCGCTGCTCTGCCAAATTGAGCTATTGCCCCAAAAATTTAATTATCTGGTTTCTCTATGTATAGTATGCT
>NZ_ABHJ01000141.1:0-2274 GCF_000171895.1 Hydrogenivirga sp. 128-5-R1-1 | reverse complement strand
AGGTGAAAGCAGGCTTAGAATAACTTTAAGTTATAATCATACATATGAAGAAATTAATAACTTTATAAAAGCATTAAAAGAGGTTGTAAAATGAAAAAGTTAATAGAAAAAATAACAACAGATAAAGGGATAGCATTGACATTAGAATATGATGTTGAGGAGGGTACATATTTACTGACAATTGAAAAAGACAGTGAAACAGTAAAGTTTAAAGGTTCTATTGAGGAAATTCAAAAAGCTTCAAAAAAATATTTTATAAATTCCCTAAAACATTTAAAAAATCAGATAGAAATATCACAGCTTGAAGAACTGTTTAAAAGGAGCTGAAAATGAAAATAGTATTTTTAGATGCAAAAACAGTTGGAAATGATATTGATTTATCTATATTTAACCAGTTTGGTGATTTCGTATCTTATGAAACAACTCCTCCTGATAAAACGATAGAAAGGGTAAAAGATGCAGATATTATAATCACAAATAAGGTAGTTATAGACAAAAATGTTATAAATAATGCAAAAAAACTTAAACTTATATGTGAAGCAGCCACAGGATATAACAATATAGACATAAACTATGCAAAAGAAAAAGGCGTGCAGGTAAGAAATGTTGCAGGGTATTCAACAGAAAGTGTAGTTCAACATACATTTGCAATGCTTTTTTATCTTTTGGAGCATTTAAAGTACTACGATGAGTATGTAAAATCTGGGAAGTATGCAAAAAGTGATATTTTCACACATATTGGAAAACCTTTCTGGAAAATAAACGGAAAAACATGGGGGATAATAGGACTTGGGACTATAGGAAGGAGAGTGGCTCAGGTAGCTGAAAGCTTTGGGGCAAAGGTTATATATTACTCAACATCTGGAGTTGAAAGAAAGGAAAATTATAAAAAAGTATCATTGGAAGAGCTTTTAAAAACTTCAGATATAGTTTCTATACATGCACCGTTGAATGAAAAAACAAGAGGATTAATAAAATATAACCAGTTAAAACTTATGAAGAAAACAGCAATACTTTTAAATCTCGGCAGAGGTGGAATTGTTAATGAAAATGATTTAGCCAGAGCTTTAGATGAAAATCTTATAGCAGGTGCTGGTCTTGATGTTCTTGAAAAAGAGCCTATAAACGAGGATAATCCTCTTTTAAAAATAAAAAATAGTGAAAAACTTTTTATTACACCACATATAGCATGGACGAGTATAGAGGCAAGGAAAAAATTAATTCAAGAAATAGCTGAGAATATAAGTACATTTTTAAAAGGGATAGATAAGAACAGAATTGTATAAACACTTGACATATGAATATAAATTTGTATATTTTAAACTTAACACTGATTATACAAATTGAAGGTAAAAGCTATGAATGTAAAAAATGATGTTCAAATATCAATTTATAAGGATATGATGGATTTACAGAAGCAATTAGTAAATGATATTCTTAAAATGCTTCCAAATCAGGCTGTTCAGGTTGACAACTCAAATAAAGTACAGGAAGTTAAGCAAACACCACCTCCTAATCCAGAAGGTACAATATCTAAATATGCCTGATTGTTAAATCTCCATTGTATAAATCTATTATTTTAGAATTAGCTATGATTCTGACTCCTCCAAATTCATTTAGACCTTTTAAAATGCCTTCTATTTTATTTTTATCGTCTATTAAAAGTACTTTTTTATTTATCCAGAGCATGTTTTTTTCTACTTCTTTTACAGGGTCTATTTGTTTTTTTAAGAAAGAAAAATAGTTCTTTTCTATATTTTCTAAAAGTTTTAAAAGAAAAAGTTTCCTGTTGATTTTTTCCTTTTTTTCTATAGATAAAGATGTTGCAATATCCTGTATTTCTTTTAAATCATTTATTACATGGTTAATGTTTATACCTATACCAACCACTGCTTTGTTAATTTCATTTCCTTCTATATCTGTTTCTGTAAGTATACCTGCCGTTTTTTTCCCATTTATGTAAATATCGTTAGGCCATTTAATTTTAGCTTGAATTTCAAAATCTAAAATTGTTTTATGAACTGCCAAAGGAAATATTAATGAAAATCTTAATATCTCACTTACAGGTATTTTGGGTTTCAGTAAAATTGAAAAATATATGCCTTTACCTTTGATTGATACCCATTTTCTTCCTTTTCTTCCTTTTCCTGCTGTTTGAGTTTCTGCTACAACAACTGTTCCTTCTTCAAATTCATTATTTTTTAGATAGTTATTTGTGGAGTCAATTTCCTCAAAGAAAATGTAATTTTTACCTATAAATTTTGTTTCTAAAAT
>NZ_ABHJ01000142.1:0-2274 GCF_000171895.1 Hydrogenivirga sp. 128-5-R1-1 | reverse complement strand
CATTCTTTCAATTACTGCACTGCTGCAAGTGCGATAGTAATAGCTGCAAAAGTTGACTGGAAAGTTGCAAATACCCATTCTGGATAAGTTCCGCTTAATGCTTTATAATCAACACCGTTCATTAAAAACTTGCTTAGTCCACCAACTACTGCATTTAATCCTCCACCTTCTGTAAATGCAAGAGAATAGCCCCATAAAAACCACACTACAATAGCCACAGCATAAGCCATTAAAACCATCATTACTGTGTTAACAATATTTTTAAATCTTGTCATGCCACCGTAGAATAAAATAAGACCACCAACAGTCATTAAAACAACAAATGCAGTGGCAGTAATCATCCAGGCAGTATCACCTGTGTCAAGTTTTGCTTCTTCTGCAAAAGCTGCAAAAGGAAGCAGTAGAGAAATAAATGATAAAATTTTACTTTTCATAATCAAACCTCCTTTTTGTTTTCCGTTTAATTAATTTTTGGAGTTAAAATGTTTAAAGTGCAGATTCTCCTCTTTCTCCTGTTCTTATTCTTACTGCATCTTCAACAGGTAAAATGAATATTTTTCCATCTCCTACTTTTCCAGTTTTTGCAGCGTTTGTTATGGCTTCTACAAGTTTTTCAACCATTTCATCTTCTACTACAATTTCCAGTTTGATTTTAGGGAGAAAATCAATAACATACTCTGCACCTCTATAAAGCTCTGTGTGTCCTTTCTGTCTTCCAAAACCTTTTACTTCTGTAATTGTAATACCGAAATTGCCGAGTTCAGTGATTGCTTCTTTAACTTCATCAAGTTTAAACGGCTTGATTATGGCTTCTATTTTTTTCATTACATAAACCTCCGTTTTATATTTATAGTCTTTGTAAAGCAATAAATGTGCCAGAAAATGTATAACAGTTGAAAATTGATGTTAATTTAATTGGTTTGCACATTAGGGGGAATTATTTTTAGATAAAAATTAATACAAAAACTGAGTTTGTTTGCACATCAATTGTGCAAATAGTGAATTAAAATTGTGCAAATTAAAGTTTTTGTTTTCCTTCCAGTGCTTTTGATAGTGTAAAAACATCTGCATTTTCAAGGGTTGCACCAAATGGAAGACCGTAAGCTATTCTTGAAATTTCCACATTTTTGTTTTTTAAAAGATTGTATATATATGTAGCTGTCGCTTCTCCTTCCACTGTAGGGTTTGTAGCTATTATTATTTCTTTAACTCCTTCTAATCTGTCTAAAAGTGAGCTTATGTTTAAATCTTCTGCTGTTATTCCTTCCAGAGGGGATAGTTTCCCATGTAATACATGATAAAGACCTGTATATTTTCCTGTTTTTTCTATTGCAAAGGCATCAAAGGATTCCTCAACAACGCATATTGTCGTTTTATTTCTTTCTTCCGAAGAACATATACTGCAGATTTCATTTTCTGTTAAAAGTCCACATATTTTGCATGGATGTATTTTTTCTAAAAGCTCAAGTAGAGATTTGATTGTTTCAATAGACTCTCCTTTTGGAAGTTTTAATAAATTTTCAACAAACCTTTGTGCAGATTTTTCCCCGTATCCTGGTAAATTACTTATATGCTCTATTGCATTTTGAAGTGCTGAAGGTAAAACCTGTTTTTCCATTAAAATAAGTTCCCAAGTCCTGGAATGTTTGAAGGAAGACCTGAAGCTTTAGCCATTTTTTCACTCATAACCTCTTTTGAACGAACGTTAGCTTCATTTAAAGCAGAAATAAGTAAATCTTTTAATACTTCTGCGTTTTCTTCATTTAAAAGTGATTTATCTATTTGAATATCAAGAATTTCTCCAAGACCATTTTCTATTACTTTAACCATTCCACCGCCAACTTCAACTATAATTTCTTCATTCTTTAGCTCTTCTTTTGCTGTTTTTATATTTTCCTGCATATCTTTTAGCATTTTCATCATATTTCCAAGGTCGCCAAAATTAAACATGTATCTTATTCCTCCTTGTAATTGATTATTTTTCCTTCAAAAAGCTGTAAAACTTTGTCAACAGCAGGGTCTCTTTCTTTTTTCTTTTTCGTTGTTTTTTGGGGGGTATCTATTTTAACAATTTCTACAGGTTTTTGGAAATGTTTTTCTATTGTGTTCTTTTTTTCAATTATTGTGTCATATATTAGCTCTGGAACACTTATTCTTACATTGTTTTCAGATATATCTATTTTAGATTTTTTCAATCCTGATGAAACAAGTGTACCTGCTTCTTTACCTATGTTCATTATAATCTTTTGTAAATCTACTGCAGTGTCTGAAATT
>NZ_ABHJ01000143.1:0-2273 GCF_000171895.1 Hydrogenivirga sp. 128-5-R1-1 | reverse complement strand
TCAAAGCATTTAATAATGTAGATTTTCCTGCTTTTATTTGACCACAGACACTAACAATAAATTTTTCCTCTTCTAAATTTTTCTGAAATTCTTCAATATCATTTTTATCTATCTTAAGTTTATCTCCACTGATTTCTATTTCTGCTGGAATAAGTTTGCTTTGTTTTAGCTCGTCATATATCTTTAAGATATTTTTCTTTTGTTTTCTAAAAGATTCTATATTCATGCTATCCCTCCACTAATGCTTTCAAGCTTTTAATCTCCTTTTCCTTTTGCTCCAATATCATATCTACCATTTCTACTTGACTGGAGATATATCCTACTAATATTTTCTTTAAATATACATGCAAAAAATATTCTTCATTTACTGCTTTATCTACTTCTCTGCTATTTTCAAATAGATAACTTTTATATGAAATAAATTTTGAAGATAATTCTACGAAAAGTTTAAAAGATTCTTCAATCTCATATAGTAACATTTTTCTAGATTCTTCTCTAAAATCTTTTAAAGATTTCAAATTCCTGAATTGTAATTTATTGATTATAGAATCAATTAGCTTATCAAAATTATTTAATATATTATTAATCTCTGTTATAAGGTCTTCTTCGAAAAAGATTTCGAACAATTCTTTTATATCTTCTATATCTTCTTCATCTTTAAATAAAAAATGTTCGTACAATTGCTTTTCTATCGTATCTTCAAAATTTGCTAATTTTAATGGTATTAAATCTTTTAAAAACCTTTTTACAGTTCGATTTAAAGTTTTTTCAACATTATTTATTTTATCTAAAGTCATTTTTAATTGTTTATTTATATCTTCTAATAATTTCTGATATGAATTTACAAGTTCATTTACTTTATTTTGAATAGAAAAAGCAATATATCCTTTTGAATGTTCTCTAATTTCTTCTAACTTATTTATTAAATTTACTCTTAGATTTTCCCATTCTGAAAAATCATTAATAGAAATTATTTCTTCTTTTTGATCAAAAATGATTTTTATTTGTTGTAGTTCTTTTTTTAACCTTTTCTTCACTTCTTTATCTAATAATATTGGAAAATTATTACTTTCTATAAGTTCCTTTATCTTCTTGACCACTTTATCAATATAATTATCTTCATTTAAAGACTCTAGTATCATTTTAGCAGAATACGGATAAACATCACTTATCCCACTTTTTTCTGAAATATCCTCAAGTATTGTTTTTATTTTTGCAGAAGATGGTTTTCCCTTTGTTTCTATTTTATTTGCAATTATGAATATAGGTAAATCTTTCCGCTTGTTTTGTATGTTTTTTAAGATTTTTAAGCTTGTTTCATTTATAGTTCCCTGATTTACATCGATTGTCCAAAATAAAACATCGATTTCATTTTCAATAACTTTTAATGTTTTTTCATCATCACCTTTATGATTAGCAGTAGAAAAGCCAGGTGTATCTATAATATTTATCTTGGTTAACAAATCATTTGGATAATAAAAAATAAGTTTATTTATTTTCTCTGTATCTATACCTAATTTCACTTTTGCTTCTTCTTTACTTATGTGTTTTATTAATGAAAACTCTTCTTGAGTTAAAGTAATAATTCTACCTTCATACTCAGCTTCTATATATTTTCCATTTCCGTATTTAAAAATAGAAACTACAGAAGTCATAGGCTCATCACCAGTTGGAATTATATTCTCTCCAAGTAAAGAATTTATAATAGAAGATTTTCCAGAAGAAAATTCTCCAACAATAGCTACTTTCAAAGGAATTAAATCTTTTTCCAAAAGTTCTAACTTCTTATCAATTTCTTTTTTTTGACTTAAAATTTTATTAATTTGTTCTTTAACATCTTCTGAAATTAATTCTGTATCTTTAAATTTCGCAATTTTTTTAGATAAATTATCTAAAGTATATTTATTAAAAATTTCTGCTAACTCCATCTTTCGTTTTTCCAAATCTAAATAATTTTTTGCTTCAAGTCTAAGATATAATTATCTATTTCCTTCTTTTTTAAAGATAGATCTGTAATCTTTTTATTTTTTTCTTCATAAAGTTTATTTAATAGCTGTTTTTTTGTTTCTAATGGAACTAAAACCTCCTCTTCTAAAAAGTTATCTATGTTCACTTTTATATTTGTGGACACATTATCTACTATTTCAGATAATCTATTTTTAATTTGTTGTGTAACTTCTTCTTTTTTCCACTTCTTTACACCAGCTTTTAAAAGTTTTTCTGGAATATTGAATTTACTAATTATATCTCCGGCAGCTTTTAACACTTCCTTT
>NZ_ABHJ01000144.1:0-2271 GCF_000171895.1 Hydrogenivirga sp. 128-5-R1-1 | reverse complement strand
CACCATATCTTGCAACAACATCTCCAGGTCTAACTGTATGTTCTAAAAGGTTAGCAACTTCAACTAAAAATTTATCTCCAAAGTCATGACCATAACTATCATTTATAGATTTAAAATTATCCAGGTCTATAACAAGCAGAGAAAATTCATAATTATGTCTTTTTGCTCTTTCTATTTCATAATTTGCCAGTTCCCAGAAAACCCTTTGGTTGTAAAGGTTTGTTAGTGGGTCTCTTGTAGCATAGTACTCAAGGTCTTTTGTGTATCTATATATTGCTTTTACTGAGCCTACAACATTTAAAAGTGTTGACAACACGCTTTCTATAACAAGAAGTTTTGTCCTATCTTTCTTAATATCTGGCTGTACACCAACACCAACAATTCCACCAATTCTTGGATTTTCTAAAAATAGCGTTTTCACCTGATAATCTATTTCATTATTTTCAAGGTTTAAAATACATTTGTCTTTTTCAGCTATGTTATGATTTATTTCCAGAATATCTTCATGCTTTAAAGCAAAATGTTCTCTTATTTTCTCTTTAAGTATTTCCTCTGCTCTTATTCTTAATTTTTCAGATGGTTTTCCAATCCAAAAAACTTCAACTTCATATATTCCTTCCTCTTTAAATATGGAAAATATACTATAAGTAGGTATAACTTTGTTTATCTCTGCAAGCAACATCATTACGTATTCTTTCCAGTCTTTAATTACATCAGATGTTAATATAAACTTTTCCAAAAGCTTTATCTCAAACTCAAGTATTTCTTTATCAACTGCTATATCGCATAATTTCTGTACAATCTTTTTAATGTCTTCAAACAGCTCATTAAACTCATCAAACATAAAGTTAATGTCTTCTTTTAATATTTTCCTAAAATCTTCCAATTCAGAAATATTTTCTATGGTTCCATTTAATTTTTTTAATCCTGTCTTTATTCTTTCAGTTATGAAATACCCGATAAGAATAACAACAATTAGAGGCAGAGGAATAGTAAGAAGTAAAGCTTTAGAAAACTCTTTTTCTGCAGATGAAGAAAACTTACCAAGGTTATATTTAACCTCTACTACTCCAAGAACATCTCCAATTTTTGCGTTTACATGACATTTTAAACATACTTGTTTTGCTTTTAACGGCATAATATATCGTAAAATTCCACTTTCTTTATTTATAACAGACTTCTTTTCTCTTATAGTTTTAAGAATTTCTTTATCAAAAGACGGCTGGTTTATTTTTCCAAATAGTTTTTCTACAATCTCTGTCCTGTAGATTTCTATATCATAATTCTTTTGTGAATTTTTTATACTACTTAAAAACTCAATTAAATCTTGCCTGCTCCAGCCTCTTTTCATAATTTGAAACATAGAGTTAAAGGTTTGTTTTGCTACAGACTCTGCATTTTCTGTTGCATTTTTTTCAAATGAAGAATTAAAAATTTTTTTTATTTCAAAATATAAGAAAGGAAAAACAATCAATGACATAGCTAAGACATATATAATAAGAAGCTTCTTAAGAGTAATTTTTTTCATGGCAAATCCCTAAAACTCTAAAGATAGATAGTAAATCTTATCAGAGGTGATATTCTACAGTATCTTTGCTATATTTAAGAAAGAATATATTTGAATTTTACATATTTATACAACATTTTTTCTCTTTAATACATTACCAATAAATTCTCTATAAGTCTTTGTTGGAGATATATATATCTTACTTTCCAGAAATTGTTCAAAATTTTTATAATCTTCATTTATATCTAATGAAAAATAATCTGATACTTTCTCTAAAGCACTAAATAGTTTATATTCAATAAAAGGAAAACCTTTTTGCTTTTTTAATCTTTGAAAATCAACACCACTATTTGAAAGTAATGAAATAATTTTTAAGGGTTTTTTATCTTTTTTTAGGTATTTAATTTGTCCTATGTAAAAGATGTAGTAAAAAACCCTTTTTAAAAATTCATTTTTAGAGTCCACAGAATAAAATTCAGATGGTACATAAAAATGAGGCTCTTTATTGTTTTGATTAAGCCAATTTTCATTTATATTAAATCTTTCAATTAACAAATTAACTCTTGTTTTATACGGTTCTATTTGCTTAAACGAAGTAGGAGAAATAAGTTTTTGTTTGGTAAACTTATATAAATTAACAATACTACTGAGATTATTTATATTAACTGCAGCAACAAGTATGTCCCATGTTAAAATATCTGCATTTAAAAAAATGTTTTTAAAAAAGTTATTAAAAGGTACATATATTTCTTTCTTACAAATGT
>NZ_ABHJ01000145.1:0-2271 GCF_000171895.1 Hydrogenivirga sp. 128-5-R1-1 | reverse complement strand
TCATCAATAGGAGCATTTGCCTGGGCAATCACATACTTTTCTTCATCGTATGCTGCCAAATACTCTATCTCATTTGTAACTTTTCCATTTACAACTTTTCTGTAAGGAGTTACTAAAAATCCAAGTTCATTTAATGTACTATAAACTGTCATTGAAGAAACAAGACCAATATTCTGACCTTCAGGTGTTTCAATAGGACATACTCTACCATAATGGGTTGGATGAACGTCCCTTATTTCAAACTTAGCACTGTCTCTTGTTAGCCCCCCAGGACCAAGTGCAGAAAGTCTTCTCTTGTGTGTCAATTCTGCAAGTGGATTAGCCTGGTCCATAAACTGGGATAGTTGTCCTCCCTTTAAAAATTCAAGTATTGAACCTGTTAAGTATCTTGGATTAATAAAGTTTCCTGGTTTAACATTAGGGTCTTCTATATCTATTGTTGCAAGTCTATCTTTAAATGCTTTATTCATTCTGGCAACACCAACTCTAGCCTGAGCCTCTAAAAGCTCACCAACAGGTCTAACTCTTCTGTTTCCTAAATGAGCAATATCATCAAGCTGTTTCTTACCAAGTCTAAGCTCAAGTAAGTATTTAACTATATTTATAATGTCTACTAATTGTAAAAATCTTGCTTCTTCATCTAAATAAGCATTTACTTTTATTTCTTTAAATTTAGCATTCTTTAGTTTTTCTAAAATTTCCTGGTCTATTTTTGTACCTTTTTTAATTACTTCTTTGCCAACTTTTACATCTTCATCTAATACAAGAGGAGGATACTTTTCTAAAAGTGTATCTAAATCAAGGGGTTTTATAGTTTTTGGAATACTATGAACTTTAGCGTTAATTTTAACTCTACCTACTTTTGAAAGGTCATATCTCTGAGGGTCAAAGAACATTGTTTCAAAAAGTTCATTTGCCCTTCTTAAAAATGCTTTCGGGTCTATAGCTGCAGTATCAGTAGGTCTCATTTTTCTATAGATTTCAACTCTTGCTGCATCCTGGAATGTGAAATCTTTGTTAATTTTTGGCTGGTCTTTTTTTAATGTTTCTATGAGTATATTTCCATAAGGAGATTTTCTGAAAACAAGAGGGTCTATTGCTATAACTTCTTCTATTTCTATTCTATTGTCTGATAAATATTTTTCTAATTTTTCTGGTTCAACATGGATTTCCTGTCTTACCGTAATTTTCTTACCTTTCTCATCTTCTTCGTCTGCTAAAAACGTTATAAATATTTCATCATTTGATAATTCCTCAAGAGCAACTTCAAGATTTTTATCAACATCAATCAGTTTTCCGTCTTTTACCACAAATCGTTGTACATCTTCTCCATAAAAAGATTTTAGTATTTTATAAGTTGTATCTAAGCCAAATGCTCTTAAAACGGTAGTTCCAATAACTTTTCTTCTATCAATTTTTGCAAAGAAATGTTCAACATTAGTTGCATATTCAAATTCAAGCCTTGAACCTTTCTCAGGTATTATAGAACCTTTATATATTATTCTGGTTAATGTATCTTTAGTTTTATCCTCTTTTCCTTCAAAGAATATACCAGATGACCTTATTAGCTGTGAAACTACAACTCTCTCACTACCATTTATAATAAAATGTCCATATTTTGTTAAAAGAGGTATATCTCCAAAATAAACCTTTTCCTTTTTTGTAAACTTAGGTATAATTTCTCCTGTTTCAGGATTTAACTGATTGACAACAAGCTCAAGTAAAACCCTTAAAGGTGCTGAGTAAGTTAAGCCCTTATATTTACATTCATCAACAGTATGTTTTTCTTTATATATTAATGTACCTCCGCAGTTAGGACATTTTACTCCAACACCGCCAACAACATCATTTGGAAGTTCACTTCTACAGTTTCCACATTCCCAGTCCCCAACTTCATATGCAATATATCTAAGTTCTATTTGACCATTAGGGTCTAAAAATGGGAAAGAAGTTCTGAATAAATTTTCTAAACCTTTATTTTCTCTTTCATATGGGTTTTTATTAAACTGAACAAAGCTTTCAAATGAGTTTTTAACTACGTGAAGTAAATCTGGAGGTGCTATTGCTTCTTCTTTTCTTTTAAGAGATTTTCTTAAAGGGTTGTAATTTATGTTTTTTATTGTTTTCATTGTACACCACCTTAATGGAGTTTTATTTATTCAAAATAAAATGGAAAAAGGCAGACTAACCCCTAAGAGTATAGCCTGCCTTTAATTATATGTATATATTATAAACTGCAAAGCTTAAATTACTTAACTTCGACTGTAGCAC
>NZ_ABHJ01000146.1:0-2256 GCF_000171895.1 Hydrogenivirga sp. 128-5-R1-1 | reverse complement strand
ATTTTTAATTGAGGAAATAGTGAGAATTCTTGATTTAAAAGAAATAAATCCTGTAAGCGTGTCTAATGAAAGCAATTTAAAAGATTTCTATGTTAAATATGCAAAACATTTAAAAGATGTAGATGAGAAATTAAAAAATAAATGGAAAAAACTTGAAAAAATTGAGAATGTATCTAAAGAAGATTTTAAATTTGATGATGTGAAAATAAAATTTCCAGTTTCAGCTACGGACTTTAGCACCTATGCTTACTGTCCTTATAAGTTTTACTTAGACCATATTATAGGTATTGAAGAAATTGAAGAACCCGATAGGACAGTCATTTCACCTGCAGAAAAAGGAACTTTAATACATAACCTTCTTGAAAAGCTGTATAAAAAATACCCGTTTGAAAATTTAGAGGAAGAAATAGAAGAATTAAAAAAGGGATTTGAAAAAGAAATAAAAGAAAAATTAAAAATGATACTACCTTCATTTAGACCTTTTGAGGAAAATAAAGCATTAAAGCTTTTAGAAAGAACAATAAAATTTATCTATTTTGATATAGAAAGGTTAGAAAAAGAAAATAAAAAAACTGAGATTTTGGAAAGAAGTTATAAAAATAGGTATTTTAGCGGAAAAATAGATAGAGCAGACAAAGACTGTCAAAATAACTTCTATATTTACGATTATAAAACAGGAAAATCCCCAGAAAATTTAGAAAAAGAGATAAAAAATAAGTACATTCAGCTTGTTATATACAAAGAGTTTTTAGAAAACGAGGGAAAAAACATTAGAGAACTTGGAATAATAGCTTTAAATGACGAAACTGGAAAGTTTGTTTATTCTTTAGAAGACGAAACACAGATTAATCAGCTTACAACTTATTTAAAAAACTTACTTAAGCAGTTAAAAGAAAAATATTTCTACCCTCTAAAAAATGATTTATGCGATTACTGCTCTTATAAAGATTTTTGCTTGAAAGATAAAATTTTAGAGGAACAATAAATGGCAAACATAAATTACATAGCATCAGCCGGTACAGGTAAAACTTACAGTCTTGTTTCCCAAGTTTTAGATAAAATAAGGAAAGAAGATGTATCCTTAAGACAGATATTAATTTTAACCTTTACAGAAAAAGCAGCAGCAGAATTAAAAGAAAAAATTTCCGAAAGAATAAAGGAAGCATTAAAAGACCCGAATGTATCCAAAAAAGAAAAAATAAAGCTACACAGACAGCTTTTATTTATAGACAGTGGATATATAGGAACATTTCACAGCGTATTTTTTAGGTTTTTGAAAAAATATCCTCATGTTTCAGGAATAGATAAATCTTTTTCTGTTTTAAGCTCACAACTTGATTATATCCTAGGGCTATTTTTTGAAAAATGGATAGAAAAGGATTTTGAAGAAAACCCTAAAGACTGGGAAAAAATAATAACCTTTTTTACAGATAATGAAAAGAAATTAAAGAAAATTTTTCTACAGCTTTACAAGGAAAGATTAAAGTTAAAAAAGCCTGATATTAATTTTAATAATCAAGAGAAAAGTATTAAAGAATTAGCTAACCAGCTTAAAGGCTTAATTGACGAGTTTTTTAATAAATACTCATACCTTTTCCCGCAGGCAGAAAAATTTTGGGAAATAAATCTTAATGCTGTACTTCATAAGTTAAACTCAGAAGATTTACAAAATTTACCCAGTATAAAGCCTGAAAAAGCTAAAATTTTCAAAAAACCCAAAAAATTAACAGAAGAGGAAAAAATTTTTTACAAAAAAAATATAAAACCTTTATCAAAAGATAAAGAATTTTTAAATTTTCAGGAAAATATTATAAATACACTTTATAAGTTGAAAATTAGACTGCTTGATTACAATGCAAACCTGCTTTTAAATAAAATCTGGCAATTTATTTCATTTGTTGAGAACATAAAAAAAGAAGAAAAAATAATAGATTTTGACGATATTTTAGAAAAAACCCTTGAAATGATAAAAAGTAAGCCAAGCATTAAAGAACAGATAAAAAACAGCTTTAAGTACATTTTCATTGATGAGTTTCAGGATACAGATAATATTCAAACCCAGATAATAAAAGAAATATCTAACAACAACATTTATCTTTTTGGAGACCCTAAGCAGTGTATTTACACATGGAGAAATGCAGATTTAAACGTTTATTTTGATTTTTTAAATGAAAATACTTTCTCAAATGAAGTTATAGATACAAATTACAGGAGTGAGCCTGAGCTGGTGGAGTTTTTCAATAAAATGCTTTCAGA